>NZ_JBBMFS010000006.1:0-178567 GCF_040095895.1 Lachnospira intestinalis | reverse complement strand
AAACACACATCTATTTTATTCCCAAAATGGCGAAATCCTTTGATTTATTGGGCTTTTCTTGACAAAAGGCAGACTGTCTCAACGGTACTTTCGTTGTCCCAACAAAGTTCCTGTGTTTCCCTGTCTCCAAAATACACCGGAAAACGGAACTTTATGTGCTTCAGGAATCTGCCATCCGGCTGCTCCTGCTCATAAATATCCACCTGTTCTACAAAGCTGTTAAGAAATTCTTTCTTCTCCAGGTCGGTGAACTTATCATATAGTTTATCAAAATATAAAAGGAATTGATAGACGTTTTCTTCTGATATTTTCTGTTGCCGGATATTCAGCAGGCGGTTCTTGACTTCTTCTATACTGTTCTCCACGCCTTCAATCTCATCATACAAACGGTATAACCTTGTCTCCATATCCTGATATTTCTTCTCATAAAATTTATCCATGATATCCAGATTGTCCATCTGCTGTCCAAGTCTTGCTTTTGCTCCGGTCAGCTGCCTGTGCTGCTTTTCCAATCCTTCAATCTCTTTTTCTATTTCTTCTGTATCAATTCTTGAACCGATTTTATTCAGAATTGCTTCTTCAAATTTAGGATTCTTCACCAGCTTCCGAATAACTTCTTCCACTGCATTGTTAATCTTCTCCTCACTCCATTGTTTACGATATCCACATTTATGACCATCTACCAGGCGACGATGTTTGCAGGCATAATAGAAATAATCCTTATATAAAGTTCCGTCTTTCTTTTTCTTTCGGTTCACGTTTCCATACATACCACTTCCACATAACGGGCATCTCAATATTCCAGATAAAATATGCTCATGATCGAGACTATGTGTCTTTTCATATTTCACACCTGTTTTTTCCCGTTTTTGATGTGCCAGCTCCCAGTCTGTTTCTGAAACAATCCCTTCATGGATACCATCGTGCAGCATATAATTTTCCTGCTTTACAATGCGGTATTCATTTCTTGTACCAGAAACTTTCTCGTTTTTCCTTCGTCCATAAGCCAGCTTTCCACAGTATACCGGATTATCCAGAACGCCTTTTATAAATGATGCGGCAAATGCGTCCAGTGTATTATTCTGTCGTTTTTTCTTTTTATATCCATGCTGGTTCAGCCATGCGGCAATCGCAGAGATTCCCATATTGGTATGAATAAATTTGTCATAGATCAGACGAATAATCTCTGCTTCGTCCTCTGCAATCTGCAATTCTCCATTTACTAATTCATAACCATACGGAGCAAATCCACCATTCCATTTTCCTTCCCTGGCTTTCTGCTTACGTCCTTCCATTGTCTGAACAAGGATATTCTCTCGTTCGATCTCTGCCACCGCAGACAGAACAGAAATCATCAGCTTTCCACTATCTTTTGAGCTGTCAATTCCATCTTCTACACAGATCAGATTCACTCCAAAATCCTGCATCCTCTGCAGAGAGTTTAATACATCTGCTGCATTACGACCGAATCTGGAAAGCTTGAACACCAGTACAAACTGTACCTCATCTGTTCCATTCTCAATATTATCCAACATTCTCTGAAATTCCGGTCTGCCCTCTACGCTCTTTCCAGACTTACCTTCATCTGAATACTCATTTACGATTTCCATATTCTGAAATTCCGCATATCTCTTGAGTTTTTCTTTCTGAGCATCCAGACTGTAGCCATCTACCTGCATGGTTGTGGATACTCTGGTATATATATCGCATTTAATCTTTTTATTCTTCATAATCTTCCTCGCAGTATAACTCTGTTTTATTGTCCCAACCTTATTTTAGTACTTGTTCCAACTATTTTCAATACTTATTTTCCGTATTGACGCATTTCTTCGCCAATCGTATAATTAAGTTAGATACAGAGCATTTCTGTTATCAAAATATTGCCCGCCCACCATTGGCGACTTATAAATGATTGGCTCGAAAATATTGTTCGCTTACCGGAAGCGTCTAATAAATGTCCGGCTTGAAAATTATTTAGAAATAATTTCTGTTTTTGATATTGTGTTTTTATCACACATTGCATATACTATAAATACACAAAAAAGCCAAAAAAGAGGAGGTGTTAGTATGGCTACTTCAAGTATTACTCATAATTTTGTCGTATCCAATCCAAATAGCGTAAAGCGTTTTGTCGCAGCAATTGACGAAGCCGACCGTGACCGCACACCAAAGCAGACACTTCCCGGACGTCAGTTAACGAACCCACAGGAAATCTTAGCTTTAATGTCAAAAAGGAAGAAAAAACATGTCTGATAAATATTTTACCGTTAATATTCGGGCATATTTGGATAAAGACGAACCGACATATATCGGAGAGGAAAGTCTTTACGACTTACTCTCCGATTTTTCTTGTCCCAAAAATCCCGATGTGGAATACTTTTTATTACATAATGCGATTGAGTTTACCAAAAAAGATCAATCTATCACTTATCTGGTATTTGATGCTGAAGATGCTTCACTGGTTGGTTATTTTTCACTTACAATAAAACCAATCTCTGTCCGTGCTTCAAATATCAGCAAGACAATGGCAAAAAAACTGTCCCGTGTCAGTATTTTGGATGAAGAAACACAATCCTATACTACCGCAGCTTACTTGATCGCCCAGTTGGGAAAGAACTATTCTCTTCCAAAGGAAAAACGAATTCCTGGAAATATTCTACTGGGATTTGCACTGGAAACCATATCCAGTCTCAAATATTCCGTAGGTGGCGTTATGGAGTTTCTTGAATGCGAAGATAATGAATTTCTTCTGAGCTTTTATACGCAGAATCATTTCAAGCCATTTGATACGCGTATTACCGCTTCTCAGAATAATGAGCCACACACTCTGCATCAGCTTTTAAAATTTATTTGATTTAAAAATGCATGAAAAAAGCGACAGTCTGATTTACATTTTGTATTTCAGGAAACTGCCGCTTCTTTTTCTTCCTTATTCTGTTTTTCTTCCTCCAACTCCCGGAGGACTTCAGCGCCGTACTTATCAATCATCCGTACCAGAAAATCAATGCACCGCTCAAATTCAATATTCTGTTGCATAAGCTCCTCCCGTTATTGTTTTGATCTGAGCTTATTTTACAGAACCTGCCGGAAAACCACATTGAATAGAAATTGATTGTAAATTGACACAATCAATTTAAAAATATCCGCATTTTCTTGAATCGAATATATGTTTGTGTTATGATAGATATACTTAATCTTAACTACGAAAGGGGAATTTCTATTGAATCGATGCGATTTTTCTTCTATTAGCACTTGCTTAAAAAATCATATCAGCGAAAGTAATCAAATGAGTCAGCCTGATTTTTTATACGAATTATTTGAAGATTTTATGGATGATCCGGCAAATCAGGATTTTTCTATGGATAATGGTCTGGTTTGTCGTTGGCTGACCGGTCAAGCAAAGATCAGTCCCAAAATATCTGCCTACTATTCCAAACCCAGTAATCAGAAAAAACTGGCAGAAACCATTCACCAGAATCTGCTTCCATTGATGTCTGACTGCAATATGGCTATGCAGGATATATACACATTATTTATACAAGATGACACCATCTCCGATGCCAAAAAGAAAAATCTGGCTTCTCTGTACAAACCAGCCAGCTCACGTCTGCTTTTTCTTGCAAAGCTGATTTCTTTTGGCATGGAGCGACAATTTATCAAACGTGATACTAAAAATCAAAAATTACTTGCCGGAGGTGCCCTGTCACCCATTGTGCTGGATTATATTATGGACAGTGAGGTTCCGAAACCATGCCGTCATTTTATCGGAAGAGATAAAGAACTAGAAGAATTATATACCATGCTTGAGGAAAACCGTCATGTTTTTCTTTGCGGAATTGCCGGTATTGGTAAAAGCGAACTTGCCAAAGCCTACGCAAAACATTACAAAAAGCATTACACTAACATTCTATATGTAGAATATACAGGTGATCTTCATCAGGACATTACTGACATGGATTTTATTGATGATCCACCAGAAATCAGCGAACAGGAACGGTTTCAAAGACATAACCGTTTTCTGCGTTCCCTGAAATCCGATACTCTGCTTATCATAGATAATTTTAATGTCACAGCTACACAGGACAGTTTTCTGTCAGTAGTATTAAAATACCGCTGTCAGATTTTATTTACGACCAGAAGTAATCTGAATGAATACTGTACTTTTCAATTAAAAGAAATAAAGGATATAAACATTCTTTTCCAACTGACATCTGCATTTTATTCAGAAGCAGACAAGTATCGTTCGACCGTCGAAAAAATCATAGAGACCGTACACTATCATACTTTTGCTGTAGAACTGGCTGCAAAACTTTTGGAAAATGGAATTTCAACTCCAGGTCAGTTATTAGCAAAACTTCAGGAAGAAAGAGCATCTCTCGATAATGAAGATAAAATTAAGATAATCAAGGATGGTCAAAGCAGTAAAGCCACTTATTATAGTCATATCCATACTCTATTTTCACTATATGCTTTATCCCGAAAACAGCAGGATATCATGTGCAATTTGTGTTTTCTTCCTTACACTGGTATTTCTGCCCGCATATTCGCCAAATGGCTGGAACTGCCTACCTTAAATGAAATTAACGACTTGATTGAAACTGGTTTTGTGCAGACAACTACACGTCACACAATTTCCCTGCATCCTATGATTAAGGAAATTGCCCTTTCAGAGACAAAACCATCTGTAAGTAGCTGTCACATATTACTGGATTCTTTACAGAAAATATGTTTAATGCATGGAATTGAAGTCGATTATTACAAGAAGCTGTTTCAGACAGCAGGAAACATCATAGAATTGATTGAAAAAGATGATATACCAAAATATCTACTTTTTCTGGAAAATGTTTTTCCATATATGGATAATTATAATTACCAGAAAGGTATGAAAGAAATCATTCAGGAATTAAAAAATTTTTTGAAGCCTAAAGACATTGGCACCGATTCTGACCGGGCATTGTTACTGGATTTTCAGGCTACTCTTGAAATCAAGCCAGAAAAAGCAATAAAACTGGAAAAGGATGCACTTGCCCAGATAGAAAATATCACTGCTGACAATGCTCGCCTTGTTTCCAACCTTCATGCCAATCTCGGTGGACTTTACCGCATGAACGGTCATCCCGATCTTGCAAGAGAACACATGGAAAAAAGTATCTCACTGCTTGACCAATTTAACCTGCTTCATATAAATGACAGCATACCTCAGATTGCCAATTATGCAATGTTCCTGACAGAACAGCAGGAACCCGAAAGAGGCATCTCTGAATTGCAAAAATTATCCGGCATCATCAAGGAATACCATTCCGATGACTGTCTGGATTATGCCAAAGTACAGGAAACCCTTGGAACCATTTATCTGATGACTGCCAATCTTCCGCAAGCCAAAACACATTTTAAAAGAGCTTTCAAAATATATGAAAAGATCTGGGCTGATGAACCAGAAATGATTGAAGCAAAATATCAGGAAATTCAGGAGTTATATCCACAGATTGGATTTTGCATTGGAAAAAATCTATCCGGTCTTTTAACAAAATAAGCATAATTTACGGCGGGCAACTTGCCCGCCGTTATATTCAACTATTCGTCAAATAAATATATGCATCTTCCAAAGTGATATCATTATCCAGGACACAATTCTCATTTGGCTTTCCTTTGCTTAATACTTTCATATGAATTCCATTTTCTACATACTGCTTAGATGATATAGAATAATTGGCTTCTAACAAACGGGCTTCTTCTGCATTTTGTACCGTACAATTCCAAACACAGCCCTTTGCATTTTCCAGCAACCCACTCACGCTTCCAGAATATAAAAAACTTCCCTTTTTCATAATGGCAAGCTGTGTACAGGTTGCTGCTAAATCTTCTACTACATGAGTGGAAAACAGCACAGTTCTATCCTTTGAAAAATCAACCAAAAGATTGCGGATCCTGATTCTTTCTTCCGGATCTAACCCGGTGGTAGGTTCATCAATAATCAAAAAATCCGGATTATTAAGAAGTGCCTGTATGAGTCCGACACGTCTCTTCATACCACCAGATAATTGCCGCATTTTTTTATTCTGATGCTCTGTAAGAGAAGTCTTTTCCAGATAATAGGTAATTCTTTGTTCGAGGTCATTTCTGGCTACTCCTGACAGTCCCCCCATATATACAAGACATTCTTTCACCGTAAGATTCGGATATAAGTCGATTTCCTGTGGAAGATAACCAATCTTTTTCTGTATTTTCTCATAATTTCCCTCGTTATACAGAATTCCATCAAGGGAAACCATTCCTTCCGTTTGTTTTAAAACAGTTGTAAGAACCCTCATCAAAGTGGTTTTTCCAGCACCATTCTCACCCAAAAGTCCGTAAATTCCCTTAGGTATTTCAAGAGATGCCTTATTTACTGCAACTACACCATTTTTAAATCTAACTGTTAAATCATTTATTCTAATACTCATAATCTATCCCCTTTTCTTTAAAGTCATTGGTAATACTGCAAATAAAAACAGCCCCGCTATAAAAGACACAAGCGTTCCATAAATCCAACTCTCGGACATTAATTGAGTAGGTTCACAAAAGCTGAAAGAAAACAATCCCAGATTTCCGAAAAATGAACTTCCCGCTTTTGATATAAGTCCAATGACAATTCCAAATAAACATCCAATACCTGCCCACATATTTCGAAGCAATGTACACAAAATCACAGAGCATATACTCCAAAGCCAGATAGTTCCAAACATTGCAATGAAATATAAAAGAAATATCTGAATACCCGAAATGCCTTCGTTTACACTGCCCGGTTTTTGCCAGAAAAACAAAACATATCCAACACAGGAAAGTATTAATAAATATAATATTTGAACGCCCACTCTCTGCGATATTACTTTTAACTGCTTTTTTTGATCATACAAATGAAATACATCGGCACGCTTACTTTTTACTTCCATCAAATATGTGTCACTACAAAAAATAATTGTTAAAAATGCTATTGGCGACTGAATCGCTGAACCGATTTCTTCATAGTATATAATCGGATGAATAGCACACAATATCAGTATAAATGCACATGAATAAAAAATCTTATATAACGACAGGCAGTTTTTTAGTTCCGTTTTCAATGAACCCTCCTCCTTTTCCAGATTGTAACAGAAATACATACTAATATAACTGATGAAATTACAAGAATAATCTGATTTATGTTTGACATTTTGGCTACATGTGTTTCAAAAAATCTGCCAGGGAATCGCACCATAATAGAGAACGGTCTCATATAATAAATATCATTCTTCATGGTCAGCATATTTGAATATATAATGTGTAAAAACAAGATTGGTGCTGCCGGAAGCGGATTTTTAAATATTAATGCTGTAATTGTATAGACACAACATATCATCAAAAGATTCGGAACAATATAGATCAGAGAATTCACGCAAAAATCAATTGGTGTTACTGGAAAGCCCGATTCTAAAGACGTTTTCAAACACAGCATAAAGAATATAACATTCAAAATCACTAATACTCCCAGCATACTAATGAATCCGCTTATTACTTTCCCACATATATATTGGATTGCCGTAACAGGCTTTGTATGTAATAATTCATAGGTACTTTTTCGTGTATCCTGAATAAATAAAAATGATAGCAAGACTGTTGCAAAAAAGGCCATATGCAATCCTGCAAAATCCGTAAATTTTTTGGCAAAGTACCAGGAAAAAGAATGTTCGGATAATTTCCGCTCGATATAATGATTGATTTCTTCTGCTGTCCCCTTATGAATTTCAAGGTCCTCATAAGCATATATTGCATTATAATAGCCATATTGGGATTCCAAAAACTCAGAAGCAGTCTTTACATCCATATTCTGAATTTCTTTCATTACATGATCTGCTTCCTGCCTGCTAAATCCAAAACCATTTTTGGAGGTGTCCATTAACGTCTCTTTGATCGTATCTTCCCACTCCCTTCTTCTTTCTTTATCATCAGATGTGGGAATGTACCCATCCATGACATCAGCATCTTCCAATGCTACGTCATTTTGTGTGATCTGTTCATTCTGTTTGATATAATGAATTTGCAAATACGATGACAGACATTGATACATACTGGCAACTATAATAATCAAGCCAATCCACAAAACAGGGTTCTTTAAATAATCAAGTATACTTCTTTTTATGATTGTTTTCATTGTATCTCTTCCTTTCTTTATTTCTTTAACAACATCATACAAATCAATTCTCAATAAATTCACAACAAAAAAGACTAAAACCACTTTATTTGTGATTTCAGCCTTATAAAGTATTTTTATTCAGCTTTGAAAAGAGCTTCTACATGAGCACCGCCTTGTCTGGCATTATATATTTTCAAATTTCCTCCATGCTTTTCACAGAAAATACGAGAAATATACATACCAAGGCCAAAATGCTTTAAATCATCTTGTGGATTCTTATGATAAAATGGCTCTGTTACTTTTTCCTCAGTATCCACAAATCCTATTCCATCATCTTCAACAGAAATTATAAGAAAACCATCCTTTTTCTTTATCTGCAAAGCAATACTTTTTTGTGCATATCGAACCGCATTTTCCAGTAAGTTGTCTGTCACTTCCATGACAAGTTCCTCATCCACTTTCACAATGTTTTGTTCCTGCACTCTTTCTACCTTACATAATTTACTTTCCTTCTTGGACAGCATGGCAGCTTCTGCCTCAATCTTTTTTGCCAGTTCCGATAACTCTATCTCTGAGCATTGCAGTTCCCTCTGTTCTAAATGGGACATTTTTCTCATGTTTTCCGTGAAATGCTCTATACGGTCAATCTGATACATGCCTGTTTGTAAGATATCAATAACATCCTCTGTTTTTATACTCTCGGCAGAAACAAACTCTAAGAGCATTTCCTGATACCCACGCAATATGGAAAGTGGAGAACGTATATCATGTGCAATTGCATTCCGCAAAGCCTTCTCGTCATCAATCATTCGCCACATCTTTCTGTTGTTATCTGCTAAATCACTTCGCATCATTTCAAATTCTTTACACAAAGTTCCCATCTCATCTTTATTTTCATAGGACACATGAAAATCCAGTTCATTATCTGCAATCATTTGTGAGGCATCTTTTAGTTCCTGTAGAGGTGTCTTTAACTTATTTTTATAAAAAAAGAATACCGCAGCAACACTCCCAACAATCGAAAAAATCAGTACCGAATATGTTTCCATAAAGTCACACATTTCCGAAAGATGATAGTCCAAACGATTCATCTGCGATTGATTAGGTCTTGATATCTCAATCTCGTATTTCTTTCCATATTGCTGAAACACGTCCGTATAATCTGCATAATCAATATATTTTTCCCATATTTTATTCTGCATATTTCCTGCAAAATGAACTGTAAATCCAGATAACAGAAATGCTGCCGTTAAGCTGATCACAAAATAAAGCAGAATTGTTTTTTTCAGTGACAAGTTTCTTATTTTTTCCATCGGTATCCAATCCCCCATACAGTTTCTATGTATTCTTTTTCTGAATAATCCGCTATTTTTTTCCTTATACGCCGTACTAATTCCGTTATCGTTCTACTGTCCCCTTCCGCATCATATCCACAGACTTGTGCATATATACGTTCTTTATCAAACACCTGCCCTGGATGCATGGATAAGAATTCAATAATCTGATATTCAATTTTTGTGAACTCCATCCTGTGTCCGGCTATAGCTACTATTTTTTCAGAATAATCAATCAGCATTTCATCCATGAAACGGTATTCCGTTTTTTGTTGATGCCTTTCTTCTCTCTTTATGTTTGTGACAATCCTTGCTTCCAACTCCCGAAGACTAAATGGTTTCGTAATATAGTCATCCCCACCCGAAAGCAACCCATTAATTTTATCATCTTCATCAACTCTTGCTGTTAGAAACAAAATCGGGCATAACACTTTACTGCGTATCAGACGACATACTTCAATCCCATCCATGCGTGGCATATTGATATCCAACAAAATAATATCCGGTTTCATTTTTATTTTATTTAATGCTTCCATTCCGTCTGTAGCCGTAATGGTTTCATATTGTTTCATATCAAAATAACTACAAAGCATTTTCACCAATTCTTTATCATCATCGACAACTAAAATCTTGTATTTCATCCAAACCACCTCCAGTATCCATATTATACGATAAAAAACAATGAAATCACAACAAGAGTACATGAAGAATGTACGCACAATATATCTTTTTTCTCAATTCCAGCTCAATTTCCACTCAATGTCTTTTACCTCCGATTTTCGTATGCTTATCTCACAGCAAAGCAGTACCACACCGGTATGACCTGCTGAATCAATCAATACGAAAACGGAGGTATTTTTTATGCGAGAACTCAAAAACACAAAAATCATCGCTGTAGATCATGGCTATGGCAATATGAAAACAGCAAACACCGTCACGCCAACCGGAATCAAAGCCTATGAAACAGAACCAATCTCCACTGGAAATATCCTGGAATATAACGGCATTTACTACCGGATTGGCGAAGGACACAAAGAATTTATCCCGGATAAAGCTATGGACGAAGAATATTATCTTCTGACGCTAATGGCTATTGCAAGGGAACTGAATGTCTTTTCCATCCGTGAAGCAGATGTTCATCTGGCTGCCGGACTTCCTCTGACATGGATCAGAAATCAAAGAGAAGCTTTTCGTTCCTATCTGCTCCAGAATCCAGAAGTCCATTACCGTTTCAACGGCAAAGAATATCATCTCCACTTTGCGGGATGTAGCCTTTACCCACAGGGATATCCGGCTATTGTAAACCACCTTGGAAATTTCAAGGGAACTAATCTCCTTGCAGATATCGGAAACGGAACCATGAACATTCTGTATATTAACAATAAGAAAGCGCAAGAAAGCCGATGCTGGACAGAAAAACTTGGTGTAAACCAGTGCATGATTGCCGCAAAGAACGCTGTTCTGGACAAATTCGGAGTGAAAATTGAAGAATCCACAGTAGAACAGATTCTGCGGTTTGGAACAGCTGACATTTCAGCACCATATCTGGATTGTATCAGTTCTATTGCCAGACAGTATGTGGCAGAACTTTTTTCCACGCTCCGCAAATATGAATATAATCCTGACCTGATGCACCTGTATGTGGTTGGCGGCGGTGGATGCCTGATCCGTAACTTCGGAACGTATGACAAATCACGAGTCACAATCATTGATGACATCTGCGCCACTGCCAAAGGTTACGAATCTCTGGCTTATATGAGCCTGAAAAGGAGGGGATAAACCATGCAGAACAATATCCGCAACACAAACCTGCGCTTTAATCTGGACAAAGAACAACAGCGGAGAGCCTGGGAATATTTACAGACGATGGACAGGCAGGATTTTAAATCTTACAGTCAGGTAATCTCTCTTGCACTGGTAGATTATTTTGACCGCTACTACCGCACACAGGCTGATCCTTATCTGGAAACAAGAGAACGGGAAGAACTTTTTGTGAAACAGATTGTAGATGCAGTGGAAAACAGTCTGAAACAGGAATTGCCACTTTTTCTTTCCGGACTGACTGTAGGCATGGCGCAAAGGGAGCCCCAAATCAGGGCGTCCTTTCCAACACCTGAAAATTCACAGCCGGATAATGATGTAGACTGGGATTTTCTTGGAGAATAACTGATTGGAGGTGAACACATGACGGACTTTCTGACAGCAGACACCAACCTGCCATCTTATATGATGTTTCCCCGTTTCCTTCTGGACATGGAAATAAACGAAACTGCCAAAATGCTTTATATTATCCTGCTCGACCGGGCAAGGCTTTCCCAGAAAAATGAGGGCTGGTCAGATATCGATGGTCATGTGTTCATTTACTTTACAATTGAAGCACTGGCAGAAGTTCTCCACAAAAGCCAGATGACGATTAAAACTGCTCTGGCAGTACTGGAAAAACAGGAGCTTATCTTCCGAAAACGGCAGGGACCCGGACAGCCCAATCGAATTTATGTAAAACTCCCAAAAGAAACCATCCACTATACAGACAGATTTCTTTCCCTAAGACAGACAGAAAACTGTCCTATTGACAGACAGGATTCTTTCCCTGATACAGACAGAAAACTGTCTGGTAATAAGAAAGAGATAAAAAAGAACAATTTAGCAATAAGAGGGAGTAAGGAGCCACTCTCACCCTATGGAAAATTTCAAAATGTTTTTCTGTCAGAAAAAGAGCTTGAAGATATCCGGCAGACAATCCCTGACTGGAAGGATTATATTGAACGCTTATCCGGTTATATGGCTTCTACCGGAAAGCAATATCAGAACCATGCAGCTACCATCATCAGTTGGGCAAGACAGGATCATCCTGCTTCCTGGCAAAGAAATTACGAAAGTGAGGAATACGAAACACTATGACAAGATTTACAGAAAAAGCAACCGCTATAACACCAAACAGAGAGCTTCAGCCTGATGAATATTTTAACGAAACAGACCACCTGATCTACTGTTCCAAATGCAATACGCCAAGACAATGCCGGCATGAATTACAGGGAAAGGTTCTTATTCCTTCCATCCGCTGTAAATGCCAGCAGGAAATCTTTGAGCAGGAAGAAACCCAGAGAAAACTTCATGAAAAACAAATGGAAATAGAGCATCTTAAAACCAGCGGCTTACAGGACAAAGCACTCTATGACTACACTTTTGCCAGGGATAACGGCATCAATCCGGAAATAAAACTGGCACACAATTATGTAAGCAACTGGGAAGAGATGAAAGCAAACGCCTCCGGACTTCTCATCTGGGGTGATGTCGGTACTGGAAAATCTTTTTTTGCAGGCTGCATTGCCAATGCCCTGCTGGAAAAAGGCGTTCCTGTACTGATGACCAACTTTTCCCAGATTCTGAATACCCTTACCGGAATGCATTTTGAAGACAGAAACCAGTTCATCAACAGCTTAAACCGCTACAGTCTTCTGATTATTGATGATCTCGGAATTGAGCGGAACTCTGACTTTGCACTGGAACAGGTATTCAATGTGATCGACAGTCGTTACCGCAGTAAAAAGCCCCTGATCATAACGACCAATCTCACTTTATCAGAGCTGAATAATGCCGCTGATATCGCACACAAACGAATTTATGACCGTATTCTGGAGAGATGTATTCCTGTCCGTATCAATAACCGGAATATCCGTCAGGACAATGCAACAGATAATTTAAAACGGGCGAAAAAAATCCTGTTGAACAATCATGCTCCGAACCAGAATTGACTCAAAGAAGTATAACGCAATGATTATTTTTCACTGACAGTGGTACTACTATCTTTCCTTATTTTTCACCAAGAACATGCCACTGTCAGTTATCTAAAACCATAGTACCAAACCAAAAGATTTTAAAACCAAAAATGCCCGGATACGGGCATAAAAAGGAGGTGCCAGGTATGGCAGATAAAAGAATCATGACACCGGAAGAAAAAGCACTTTTACAGGCAAGACACCGCCAGGAAGAAGCTGAAGCAAGAAATCGCAAAAAAGAACGTGATGCCAGAACACACCGATTAGTCCAGGAAGGAGCCATTCTGGAAAGTATTGTTCCCCATATTAAAGAAATGGATTTAGATTCCCTGAAACGGGAGCTGATGATCCGGCTACGGGGAATGTAAACGCACAAGTTCTACTCCCGAAGGGCGCACTTACTCACCACCTGATAAATCAGGCAGTGGTATCCCCTTCGGGGCTCGTGCGCTCTGCCGAGGGCTTTATCCGCTGTTGCAGGCAACATCGAAAGGAGGTGCCAGATATGGCAATTTATCATATGCAAGCTAAAGTCGTCAGCCGTGGTTCCGGTCGATCTGCTGTTGCTGCTTCTGCTTATATGAGTTGTAGCCGGATGTACAATGATTATGATGATATCCAGCATGACTATACCAGAAAGCATGGGCTGATCTATCAGGAAGTGATGCTTCCTCCAATTGCTCCATCCAAATGGATTGACCGGGAACAACTCTGGAACGCTGTGGAAGAAACCGAAAAGACCAAAGACAGCCGACTGGCAAGAGAATTTGTTGTCGCACTCCCTGTTGAGTTGGATAAAGACAGCAATATTTCTCTTCTTCAGGATTTTATTAAAAAGAATTTTGTAGATATGGGGATGTGTGCTGATTTTGCCATTCACGATACAGATGGTCACAATCCCCATGCACACATTCTTCTTACTGTCCGACCACTAAATGAAAATGGAACATGGCAGTATAAAACAGAAAAAGAATATCTCTGTATCAAAGATGGAGAAGAAAAAGGATTTACTGCTTCTGAATTTAAAACTGCTCAGAAACAGGGATGGGAAAAGCAATATCGCTATAAAGTTGGGAAAAAGAAAGAATATCTGACTTCCTCTGCCGCACAGGAAAAAGGATATGAACGGATTGATAAACACCCCAAGAGCAGCCGATATGGCAGACAGAATCCTATTTCCGAACAATGGAACAGTGATGAACAACTTTGCATCTGGCGGGCAAACTGGGCAGATGCTGTAAATAAAATGCTTGCACGTAATCAGATAAATGCTACCATTGATCACCGCAGCTTTGCAGATCAGGGAATCACCGAACAGCCAACTATCCATGAAGGCTACATTGCCCAGAATATGGAAAAGAAAGGCATGATAGCAGACCGCTGTGAAATCAACCGTCAGATTCGTGCGGATAACAAAATGCTCCGAGAATTAAAAGCAAAAGTAGCAAAACTGGCTGAAGCTGTAGAAAAGTCTATTCCAATAATTGCAGAAACATTGGAAGCAATCCGAAATCACATGATTTTTACACAATATCATTTGCTCCACAATGAGATGCAAAAAAAAGTGATCCATGACTGGATGAATCATTTTAATCCAATACTGAATAAATACAACACCGTTAAAAAGAAACTCAAAGCTAAAGTTACAGAACGGAAAGAACTGAATGTGCAAAAGGATAAAACCAGTATTTTGAATCCCATCCAGCATATAAAATTAAATCAGCAGCTTACCACTATTACCGAAGAAATCGAAGAACTGAAATCAAGGAAAGAGCAGCTAATCTTCCAGGCAGAATGCTCTACAGATAAAGATATGACGAATCTATCCAAGAAATACGACCAGATGAAGAACAATCTTGATATCCTAGATTCTCAGGACATCTCGCTCAAAAAACAGCTTGAAAAAGATGCTGCCGCTTTCCGAGAAGAAAAATTTCGTCCTGAACCTGAACAGTATACAGAATTGCTGGACACCAGAATCCAGATACGTCCTGATTTTCGGGATAAGCTGATCGAACAGCTCAAAGGTACTTTCGGTAAGTATTATGACTATCACCGCCGTGATATTGCAGCCGATGAGGTGGATTATCTCAATGTGGAGGATCCTGATGTTTTCTCTCATCGTGCATGGGAACTTGAATATCAGAGGAAACAGGAGATGCGACGAAATCAGCCTATTCGATCTAAGAAAAGGTCACATGATATGGAATTATAATTTGTTTCTTCTTTGACCTCTTATAAACACAAGAGCTGAACAAATAGGAGTTTTCGTCCTATCTGTTCAGCTCTTTGTTTACTTATTATAGTTTATCCTCTCGGCGGAAACGGATCATTTCCATATGAATCTCTTTCTCTAATTCTCCCATTTTTTCCATGAATAAACAGTTCAGCTTCTTGGTTCCTAGCTATTTCTCGTGCTCTCTGTATAGCTTTAGCCTGTGTATCAGTTCTAACTGTTGCTCTTGTATTGTTCTCACCCTTAACTTGCCAGCCACCTTCTTTATGTGGCGTTACATGTTGATTTTTTCCCATTTATGCTACCTCCAACAAATCACGTATTTCTTGTTGCCAATTATTATTATGAATTATTCGTACATCTTGCAAATTCTCTTTTAAAATTTCGGCTTTAGTAAGTTTTGAAAGTTCTTCCCAATTTTTTCCAAAAACATATGTGGCATTGTTCGGATAAACGCTTTCCAAAACATATATGTTCCTATGCATGAATCCAAAAATCACATACCCATGAAATCCAGATTTCCCATATGCTCTAAAATCAGGCTGAAAAGAATTTATAAACTCACATTTATCAATTAGCAATTTTTTCGCAGTCTTACTACTTTTAGCAGATACTTTTTGTAAATCATCTTGCATCCTTTTCCACGGATAATCTCCACTTGGTAACACTTCCCAATTCAGCTTTATAGTTCGGGTAGGCATCACATTTTCAAAATTCTCAGTTAATATTTCACACTCTTCAAAATTAGTAAGAAAAATATTAATCGTATTTATCAGCAACTTTTCATTATCATGACAATATGAAATGAAATCCGTCATTACCATCAACTGGCCTTGTTCATCATATTTCAAGAACAATTCCACACTGTATGGCTCGAATTTTATTCTTGCATATCTCTCACGAGGAATGGTAACAAAATCCGTCACCTCTCTTGTCTCTCCACGGCCTGCCCACTCATGTCGCGTCCACCACAAAGTTTGTGTATACTGTTCTTTCGGTTTTGTTTTATCCTTAATATAAAAAGGCTCTGCATTTCTCTTCAGCGTCGGATTTAACATGGATGGTAAAACTCTCTCGCCTTCAATTAAATCCTCCGAAAATCCCAGTTTCACTAATATCCCTTTAAATCTCGCTGCATCACGTAGTACCATCATCAGATTCTTTCCCTCTTCAACATGGTTCAAACATGATAAACTATTAATTCTTTTCTTTTTAATAATCAAATTATTTCCTCCATTTTATATAAAAAATATATCTATATGAAAAGGAGAAATGACCAAAGTACTTATAAATTTAATGGCGCAATAGCTACCATATTACTACAATTCCGTCATATATTTTATCTCTCCTGTATTAAATTTTTATTGAAAGTTTGTAGTAACCATGGTATTATTGGTTTGGATTATTTTATATTGCGCCATGGTCATTTCGCCCATGGTTACTACATTTGGTAGATATCTACCACCTGAACCAAAGTTGGCGCTTTGGTTCTTTTTTTATTACAAATTCTGAGTATTGGGAATCGCTCCAAATACTCCTTGTAAGTATTTCGCAGCAATATTATCATTGCTTCTCACATTTGGATAATCGCTTAATCTGCACATGCTTGTTTCTCCATACTGGTTCTTATCTGTAAACCATACCTGATCTCTCCGTACTCCATCGAGTAGCAGTGTGTCATGTGTTGTACATATTAACTGTGCATGATGCGGATTAGATTCATTAGAATTAAACAAACCAGCTAAAAGCTTTACTAAATTAGGATGTAAACCATTCTCTATTTCATCAATAAATAACGTACTTCCAGCATCTAATGCCTCAAAAATAGCAGGTAAAACTCTCAGCATTCGAATAGTTCCATTTGATTCATACTTCAAAAATGGAAGTTCTATCTCCCCAACTTGTTTATGATCTTTGTAAGTAGCATGAAGTGATTGAACACTTACATGTATGTTTTTGATGACCAGCTCTTTGTTCTCTAAATCGTCTTCACTCAATACATGTTTATCCATTTTTGATTCCAAATCAACCTTTAAATTTGTCAATGTGGGATCAGCTATTTTTAAATACTTGAGATATCTTTCTATTGCTTCCTCATTAGTATTTTCTTCATCAAAATCCGGTGCATTTCCAACCGAAGCCATATTTATCACACGATAATTCATTATTTCATTCAGAATCATACTTGCTAAAGGATTGTTTAACATAGCCGCCATTGCCAAGCATAATGCGTCTTCTCTAACAACAGATACCATATTCTTGAAACTAGACAATCCGGAGCGAAGTACTATGTCTTCATATTTTGGAGAAGTCCTCTTAATAAGTACTTCTGTCCGTTTCTTCTTTTTGGTCAAAAGCTCTTTTTGAATTTTTCCATCCTGAATTGCAAATGAATAAGTGTATAAAATTTCCTCGATAATCACCTGAATCTCAAAATACGTCTCTTTACTTTTACAATCAATATCAAACTTAAAAGTTTCGATTGGTGCTGCTAGTTCTTTCTTAATTGCAGGAACTTCTAATAGCTTATTATTATTAGCTCCCAACACAGTAGACATTATTATCATCTTCTGCATTTTCGTAAGTGCTGCCAAATAATTTGTTTTTCCAGAACCATTTGCTCCATAAATGTATGAAATTTTATTATAGTTCTGTCCAGAGACTTCAAATGTATTTTCCTCTAAGAACTCTTTTTTCAAATTCTCCGCAAGGGTTGTGATTCCAGTTATCTCCTTGAATGGACCTGTATTTCCTACTGAAAATGAAACAAACATAATTACACCATACCTTTCTACATCTTGGATTATACCTTCCCCCATCCAATCTGTCAATAGTTATCTTATATTTTCGTATTTTTTTACGATTTTCAGCTTTACCATAGCTTATTTCAATAAAAATCAAATAAAATATATGTATTTAACGCGAATTATGTCATTAATACCTGTCACCAGTTTTAGCTGCCAAGAAATAACAAAGGGACTGTCCAACAGTCCCTCAGCTATTATTTATAAATTATTTCATGACGCACAATCTCTTCTGCAGAATTCCGGACATTATTTACCGCTCTAACCCATTCCATCTGGTCACGAGCTTTCAATTCTTCCGTAATGCCCTGCTTCTCCATCATCTGACTCACCAGAATATCCATTCTCTCCTGTGCTTCATCGTCCACAGTATTCAGATGTTCTGTCAGTCTGTCTTCCAGCATATACAGTGAATACATTGCCGGACGATGCTCTTTCAGATATGTTTTCCGCATCATTCCATATTTCCCATAATGCGGTTCTTCATCTGTACTGACAAGATTCGGATAGTAAATTCCGTCTGCGCCAAGTGTGTAGGTTCCACCCATTTTTTCAAATGTGCTTTTCATGTGTTATTCCTCCTTGAAATCAGCGATGTCCTTAGATCATCGCATAATATTTCAGGGCAGCCTTGATAGCATCTTCTTTCTCTTTCGGGCATTGCGGAACTCTTGCATTTTCTGATTTTGAAAGATTATAGTTTTCTCCCACTTCAATTCCACATTTGCGTTTTACCTGAGAAATATATAAACTTGAAACCTTCAAGCCAAATTCTTTCAGCACATAATCTTTGATTTCCTGATAGGTTGCTTTCAACTCGGCACTGGTGGCATCCAGCTCGTCCAGGTCTAAGTCGATCTCTATCGTGTCATCTGGTTTTTGTTGGGACAAAAGAACTACCGTCTCCACATGCACCGTATTCGGAAACATATCCACGCAACAGCTCTTTACAACCTTATATCCTCTCTGCTGTAACACCGCCAAATCTCTTGCCAGTGAAGTCGGTTTGCAGGAAATGTAGACCATGCTGTCCACACCGTAATCAATAATCTTCTCCAGTGCTTTCGGATGGATGCCGTCACGCGGCGGGTCTAACATGATAAAGTCCGGGCGGTCTGTGATATTATCGAGTGCTTTTAACACATCATCTGCGATAAATTCACAGTTGTCCAGTCCGTTTCTTTCTGCATTTTCTGCGGCTGCTGCCACAGCTTCTTCCACAATTTCAACACCGATAACCTTTTTAGCAACCGGCGCAAGAATCTGTGCAATTGTTCCCGTGCCGCTGTATAAGTCAAAGACCACCTTGTCCTTTGTCGTACCGACATACTCACGCGCCTTGGAATACAGCACCTCTGCTCCCAGTGAATTGGTCTGGAAAAATGAAAATGCCGTAATTTTAAAAGTCAGTCCGAGCAGTTCTTCTTCAATGTAATCCCTGCCGTAAAGTACCGTTGTACCCTCATTTTTGACAACATCGGCGACACTGTCATTGCGTGTATGTAAAAATCCCGTCAGTGTACCGGAAAGCGGCAGTTCCCGTAAAATACCCGCCAGTTCTGCCATATCAAACTCTATCTGTGTCGTTGTCACAACATCCACTAAAATCTGCTGTGTCTTTACGGCTTTGCGCACCAGCAGGTGGCGCAGATAGCCTTCATGGGTCATTTTATGGTAATACGGAAGTTCCTTTTTCCGGCAGTATTCAAGCACCGCCGTTAAAATTTTATGATAATCTTCATCAACGATTTTACAGCCGTCCACCGTCACAATGTCATACATGCTGTTGCGCTTATGCAGACCTAATGCCAGTTCGCCGCCCTTTACTTCATCACCGAATGAAAATTCCATTTTATTGCGGTACGCTTCCTGACACGGGCTTCCGATAATGCCTTCAAAGTTTAATTCCCCGTCAACCGCTTCCGACAGCAGTTTATGAACCTGTGCTTCTTTCATCTTTAACTGTTCTTCATACTGCACACTCTGGTAGACACAGCCGCCGCATGTTCCGAAATGCTTACATCTGTCTGCCGTTTCTGACGGTGCATTTTCAAGCACCTGAAGCAGTCTGCCTTCACATTTGCCGCCGCGCTTTTTATTGACCATAAACCGGACCTTCTGTCCCGGAATTGAATTTTTTACAATAACCTTTTGTCCGTTATCTTCAGGATTTTCCGACTCTGTAAATACCACCGCCTTATTGGGAAAATCCACATGCTGTACGCGTCCTGTATATGTTTCGCCTTTTTTCATGAATACCTCGCTCTTGCTTTCTTTTTATTTTCCTGTTCTGCCATAATCATAAATTTTCTTAAAAAATACCACTGACTGATACTCCAGCCAGTGGCATCCTTGTAAACTTTTTCACTTACGATTGGATTAGTCTTCATCCTCGAAGTCATCTTCCTCAAAATCGTCGTCTTCAAAATCATCATCGTCAAAGTCTTCCAGATAATCCGGTGTGAAATATCTGTAAACCGCATAAGCAATCGCTGCGACTGCCGCAACTGCACCGATGACTGCAAGCACTGCAATCACGCAGTTGCTCTTTTTCTTTTCTTCCTCGGCTTCTTTTTTGTTTAAAAGCTCATTGAGTCTGCTTGCTGCAATAAGTTCTTCTAATTTATCCTCAATCTTATCTCTGCTCATCATCATCATAGCCCCTTTCTTTTCACGTATATTCTATTGTCATTATAGCATATGCCTGCCCGATTTACTACTGTTTTTTTAATTTTGCAAACCCTGCAAGCATTTTTTTTGTGCCAAATTCTTCAAACTGGACTGTCACCATATAATCACGCATACCGTCTTCGATAGCAAGCACCTGTCCGGTTCCGAATTTGACATGGGAAACGGTATCGCCGACCCGGTAGCCAAGCCCTGTCCCGCCTGCTGCCTGTCCTGACGACTTAATTGCCCCGGCTGCTTTCTTTGATGGCATGCTATAGGACGTTGTGGTTTTTGCCGGCTTTTTTAAATCAAATATGTCCATCGGAAATTCTTTCCCAAAACCGACTTTTTTATTCGGCTGTGCAAAGTTTCCTGTACCGTAATTAGTCGGTGTCCTGCCGTAATTTGTGGCATAGGCACTGCCGATGCCTTTCTGTCCACTGATTGCAACCTTTTTATTGCCCTGACCGTAAGTGGTTGTTCCGCTTCCGTAGCGGGACAGCGCCGCCTTTGCATTTGCACGGAAATCAAAGTGTCCCTGTGATTCACTGCTGTCTTTGCCGCCAAAAGAAATGGCACTTTTCTTACTGCCGTAGCTGTGATTTTCAACTTCTAAAAGATTTTCAGGAATCTCCTTTACAAAACGCGACACCTTATTCATCTGTGTTTCGCCGTGAATCATACGTGTCTTTGCCGCACTGATATTTAATTCCTTCTGGGCTCTTGTAATGCCGACATAACACAATCGGCGTTCTTCCTCGACTTCTGTCGGGTCATCGGACATAATCGTCATGTAGCTTGGGAACAGTCCGTCTTCCAGTCCTGTCATGTATACAATCGGAAATTCCAGCCCCTTTGCGCTGTGCAGGGTCATTAACATGACCTGATTGCCGTCCTGATCCAGATTGTCAATATCTGCAATCAGCGCCACTTCCTCAAGGAATCCGCTGAGTGTCGGAGCTGCCTGCGGATTTTCTCTGTCTGTCTGCATTTCTGAAAAATCACCTTCGGTCTGTTCCTCATAGCTGATGATTTTATTCATAAATTCATCGATATTTTCCTGTCTTGCTTCAACTTCTTCCTTGGTTTCGTTTTCCGCAAGTGCTTCCATATACCTCGTATCTTCAAGAATTGTTTCTGTCAGCTCGCGGATAGACAAAAACTGCTTCTTTGCCTGAAATCCCAGAATCAGTGTCACAAAGGATTCAATCTTTGAAAGTCCCCTGCCGATATTCGGAATTTCTGCGGCATTGCACAAGGCATCCCAGAACGTCATATCATTGGCATCGGCAAACTCCTGTACACGTTCCAGTGTTGTCGCACCGATTCCGCGCCGCGGTACATTGATAATTCTTTTCACCGCCTGCCCGTCCATACCGTTATCTATCGTCTTTAAATAGGCAAGAATATCTTTGATTTCTTTTCGCTGGTAGAAGTTAATGCCGCCGTAAATGCGGTACGGCACATTTCTGACTATCAGTTTTTCTTCCAGCAGACGGGACTGTGCATTGGTACGGTAAAGAATTGCAATATCGTTATAATTCCAGCCGTCGCGCACGCAGGCACAGATATTTTCCACCACGCCTTCCGCTTCTTTATAAGCATCTTCATAAATGCGGAAATGAATCTTGTCCCCTTTGCCGTTTTCCGTCCACAGCTTCTTGGATTTTCTTCCGATATTATGCACAATCACCTCATTTGCCGCAGAAAGAATCGTCTGTGTCGAACGGTAGTTCTGTTCCAGTTTGATTACCTTTGCACCCGGAAATGTATTTTCAAAATTTAAAATATTGCTGATATTCGCCCCGCGGAATTTGTAAATGGACTGGTCATCATCACCAACCACGCACAGATTGCCGTATTTTTCCGCCAGCTTGCTAATCAGGCGGAACTGCGATGTATTCGTATCCTGATACTCATCGACCATGATATAACGGAAACGCTCCTGATACGCTTCCAACACTTCCTCATCACGGTTTAACAGTTCAACCGTCTTAAATATCAAATCGTCAAAATCCAGCGCATTATTTGCTTTAAGTGTCTTCTGATACTCTCTATATACACCGGCAATTCTTTTGGCATTGTAATCGCCCCCGGCATTCACTTCCATTTCATCCGGCGAAATCATTTCATCTTTGGCAGATGAAATCGCACTCATAATTGTGCGCTCTTTCAGCATTTTTGTATCGATGTTTAATTTTTTACAGGCATCCCGGATTACGCTTTTCTGGTCGTCCGTATCATAAATCGTAAAATTGGTCTGATACCCGATTCTGTCTATGTAACGGCGAAGAATCCGCACACAGGTCGAATGAAAGGTACTTACCCACACCTGACTGCCGCAGTCCGTTACCTTTTCCACACGTTCACGCATTTCTGCGGCGGCTTTGTTGGTAAATGTAATTGCTAAAATATTATATGGGCTGATTCCACATTCATCAATCAGATATGCAATGCGGTTTGTCAAAACACGTGTTTTTCCCGAACCTGCCCCGGCAATAATTAACACCGGCCCCTCTGTCTGTTTTACCGCCCTTTTCTGGCAGTCATTTAATCCATCTAAATTCAAACCGTTCCTCCATTCCTGCGTGTATACAGTTTCTTTATGACTATCCTGCCCAAAGATGTACACACTGCATACGCACTGTTTCAAGTATGTGTCATTATAAACAAAAAAGAGCTGTCATGCAAGTATTCCAAAAATACTTTTATGCATAACAGCTCTTTTTATATCACCCTTATCAAGAGCTTTCCCCGCTTGACTGCACATTTGTCCGCTTTCGCGAAAATAAAACAGCCGCCGCCGGATTTTTATACTAATTTATGTCCGCAGTTGGAACAGAATTTTGCACCGTTTGTCGGTGAACCACACTCCGGACAGAACTTCGGTGCACTGCCTGACGTACTGCTTTGTGCCGCACCTGTACTCTGTGGCGCGCTGCTCATGCTGTTCATGCTGTCCATCATCTGTCTGCCCATCTGTAATCCCATCTGCATATTCATCATATCCACACCGATGTTAGAGGACTTACCATTGCTCATGTTGTCCGCCATTGCCATCTGTGCATACTTATTCATGTCGCCCACCATAGACTGGGAAGCGGCTTTGTTCTGCATCTTCTGTACTTCTTCCGGATACGAAAAGCTTGAAATGTTAAAGTCGGTAATGGTCAGTCCAATCTTAATCATCTGCATATCAAGGTCTTCTTTAATCCCTGCTGAGATATCATACGCATTGGCTTGAAGATTAAACATATCCTTGCCTTCTTTAGAAATCCACTTCATCAGAAGCTGGTCTAAAACAGCAACAACACGTTCCCTGACATCGTCAACCGTGTACATCTGCTTCACACCCGCCACTTTATCAATTAATGCAAGATAGTCATCGACCTTAATGTTAAATGTACCAAACGCACGGATTGGCATACCGCCCGGAAGTGACGGTGCCGGAATGGCTATCGGATTTTTTGTGCCCCATTTTACGGTAAATTCCTTTGTATTCACAAAAAGAACTTCTGCACGCACACCGCTGTTAAATCCGAACTTAAAGCCTTTTAAAGTTGACAGAAACGGAATGATATCGGATTCAATATCAAAGCTTCCTTCATCCTTAAAAATACCTTCTATCTTACCATTGTACATAAAAATGGCATCCTGTCCTGCACGGATAATCAGGCGGCTTCCTTTTTTAATCTCACGGTTCGTCCATTTCCAGAAAATACAGTCATCTCTGTATTCTTCCCATTCTACAACATTTGCAAGCTGTTTTCCAAATAACCCCATGACTTTTCTCCATTCTGCTGTTATTTATATTATAAGCCCATCTTTGCCTTTAATGCTGCCAGTTCATCATCTACTGCTGCATCCTGTGGTGCTGAATCATACTTTGCTGCAAGATTGTCAATATCAGAATCTTCCTGTGACTGGTTTAACTCTGCCATTGCATTGGCTTCATCTAACATCTTATTGGCTTTTGCTTCCATCTTGCTAAAAGCTGCCATACTGTTGTTTGCACCTGTCACACTTGAACCGATGCTGTTTAAACGTTCCTGTGCCTTAGCTGTCGCAACTTTTGCCTTGATTGCTGCCTTTCTTGATTCTAAGGATTCAATATCCTTTACAAGCTTATCATGCATCTGGCGCATCTTTGCCGCATTGGCTGCTGCCGCTTCATAAGACTGCTGTAATGCTGTCTGTGTAGATACCAGCTGCTGCTTCTTTTCAAGAAACTTACGTGCATCTGCTTCATTCCCTGCTGTCAGTGCCTTTTCAGCATATGACTGCATTTTATTAACCTGCTCTGTACATTCGTCAAGTTCTCTCTTGGCTCTTGTTTCCTCTGCCATAACAGAAGCTGTTTCTGCCTTTACCTTACCCAGATCACTTTCAAGGTTGCGCATGTACTGGTCAATCATCTTTTCCGGATCTTCGCATTTGTCCAGTAAAGCATTGATGTTCGCAGACATAATATCCTTAAATCTTGTTAAAATTCCCATAGTAAATATCCTCCATTCTACCCATTGGTACACAATTATTACCGGGCACTTATCTATCTGCCCCATGAATTACAGTATATTATATTTCCCCTATTTTGTCACGCAATATTGCATAAATTTCATTAATTTTATAACAATTTTTCAAACAATTACAGGTGTTTTATATCCGCCCCTTGCTATCTAGTTTTAAATACTATATAATGTCATATAGTTACTGCTATGTGAATGGAGATGACAAGTTATGAATACTGAATATACACAATTTGTTGCTACGCTGTTAAAGCGGCTGGCAAAGTTAAATTATATCAAACCGGGCGAGGTGCCGAATATCGACCTCTATATGGATCAGGTCACGACCTTTATGGACGAACATTTAAGCGACTGCAAACGCCGCGAAGACGATAAGATTCTGACTAAAACCATGATTAATAATTACACCAAAAACAATCTTTTGCCGCCGCCGGTAAAAAAGAAATATTCCAAGGAGCATTTATATGTCCTGACATTTATTTATTACTTTAAAAATCTGCTCTCTATCAGTGATATACAGACCCTGTTAAATCCACTGACTGAACAGTTTTTTGAAGGAAATGATACCGGCAGCTTAGACGACATCTACAAGCAGATTTATAATCTGTGCAAGGGAGAGATTTCCGGCATTTCAAAAGATGTCCTTGAAAAAGCGCATCTTTCGGAGGAAGCCTTTTCTACCGTTGAAGATACGGACAGCCGCGAATTTTTACAGTTCTTTTCTTTGGTATCTTTACTAAGTTTTGATGTTTATATGAAGAAAAATATTATTGAAAGTCTGATTGACGACTTTGCTTCGCGCAGCCAGCAGGAAGTGCCGCACACAAAGTCTGAGCGCAAGGCGGAAAAGGCGGAACGCAAAGCCGAAAAAGCCGAGCAGAAAAGCCGCAGAAATGAAAAATAAAATTTAAAAATATAAAGCATGGAAAGAAAGCCGCTTTTAATCATGCAGAATTTTTACGGAACAACCAAAAACGGAATGTGATAAGTTTTGTGCTTCTTCACATTCCGTTTTTATAGCCTTGCCGGAGATTGACGTTCAATCCTTTCTCCGGGCAGAATATGTATCTGTTCCGTAATGTTTTATTCCTGCTGTCCTTCTCCGCCTTCCGGAATCTGTAACCGCTCAAATACCTTTTCATAACCGTCGCTGCCGTAATTTAACGAGCGGTTTACACGGCTGATGGTTGCTGTAGAAGCGCCTGTCTTTTCCGCAATGTCCAGATAAGTCTTTTTTTCACGCAGCATCTTTGCCACCTCAAAACGCTGTGAAAGTGACAGCAATTCATTAATTGTACAGAGGTCTTCAAAAAATGCAGCACACTCCTCTTTATTCTCAAGACTTAAAATTGCATCAAATAACTGCTCTACCGCAGGTGTTTTTAATTTACTATTCATAACTGCCCCTTTTCTGTGCTGATAAACTCGCATCAGCATTTTTTCAAAAGTTCCAAACAATACCGATATTTTAACACATTAGCACGTTATAGTAAAGCAGTAAATCTGTCCAAATCCAAATTTGCAATCAGTTGATCCGGAAAATGCACTTCTTTTAACAGCTCTTCCGCATACGAAAAATTGCAGATATCCTCTTCGACATGGGCATCACTGCCAAGTGTTATCATGACACCGTGTTCCATACACAGCTTTAACATACAGAGGTCATTTTCCCGTGCGCCGCTGCGCGGTCCGTCAGGTTTTAATGATGTATTGTTTAATTCGAGAAACTTGTTGTTTTGCTTTGCCGCACGCACCACCGTTTCAAAGTCCACCGGATACCGGCTGTCATCCGGGTGCCCTATGATGTCAACCAGCGGATTTTCAAGAACCTGCACCAGTGCCTGCGTATTCTGCTCCTTTGTACCGGGGCAGATACATGGAATATGAAAGCTTGCAATAACAATGTCCATTTTTTCAAGCAGTGTGTCCGGCATATCCAGTGTTCCGTCATAGTCCATAATATTGGCTTCACAGCCAAACAGACGGCGCACGCCGAATTTTTCCCGCGGCAGGACCTTAAAGTTGCTGAAATACAGTTTGCCGCAGCTGCCCGGCATTTTCGGCGTATGCTCCGTAAACGCAATAGCAGGCAGCCCGATTTGTGCTGCCTTTCTTGTCATTTCATCTATTGTGTTATAAGCGTGTCCGCTTGCAATCGTATGCGTATGTGTATCAATTAAATATTTCATTTTAATCTCCGTTCCATAGACATTTTATTTGCACTCCGGCAGATTCACCGACAGTTCCCTGCGCGTATGGTCTACAGAAATTGCTTTATCTGAAAGATTAAAGTACGCAAAGGAATATGTATTGGATACATCTCCAAGAGAGTCGTCCCACGACAAATCCACATTATAATACTTTCCGTCAATATAGACAATATTCCATGCGTGATAACCGCCGTTAGCATATCCGGTGCAGAAATAACACGGAATATTTAACTGCTGCATAATATACTGAAATGCCCTCGAATATCCGGCACACACCGAGCTTCCGTTAATGAATACGCTGTATGCACTCTGGTTCATGTCTGAATTTTCATCATAGACACACATATTCTGAAGGGCTTTATAAACATACTGTTCCTTGTCAAGGTCGGTCGTAAGCGAACTGGCGCCGTTAATCACCTTCGCCGCCGCATTTAAAAACTTCTGTCTGGCAGACTGCAGTGTCTGTGCCGTTTCATTGTATTTTAACATCACGGAAATGACCGCTCCCTTGCTGGTGTACCCGTAGCTGTAGCCGGTATCCAGCCAGAACAGCTCGGGGTGATCGTTAAAGACCGCATTCATGACATTTTTAATACTGCTCTGGTCAAGCTGACGGCACAGTGTCACACTTTCCTTTAATTCCAGTGCTGCCCCGTACACCTGGTCATAAACTTCCTTCTGTGTATCCGAAAGCATGGCTCTGTACGGATACATATTTTCCGGAAAATCATAAGATGCCGCCGGTGTCGTATCCGTCTGCTGGGATTTGCTGTCTTCCACAAGCTGTCCGGTTCCCTGTACCGGCTGATAATCAGACTTTACCGTATCATTCGTTTTTTCACTTCCGGCTCCGCCGGCGATTTCTGCTTCTACCGTCGCTAAGACATCTCCGAGATTGGTTATGGTTTCCTTTGTAAGACTCTGACCGCCTGCTGATGTATTGACTGCATTTTCAATACCGGCTGAATATTCCTGCGCAATAAAATATGTCCCGCCAACCAGTATTAAAATGAGTATTGAGGCTCTTAAAAATTTGTAAACGTTCCTCATGACTGCTTCCTTTATTCCTAATAATTCCGTGCGTATCGCAAATGCTTTATTATTCTGTACGCAGTGCTACTACCGGATCTTTTTTCGCTGCCATCTTCGCCGGAACAAATCCGGCAATCAGTGTCAGCACCATACTTATTATAACAAGGATTACGGCACCTGCAACAGGAAGTTTTGCAACTCCTGCAATTGTTGTCACATTTTCAATAATCCGGTTCGCCGGAATGCACAAAATCAGTGTAATCACAATACCCAGTGCACCGGATACAAAGCCTTCAATCAGTGTTTCGGCATTAAATACGCGGGAAACATCTTTCTTTGACGCACCGATACTTCTTAAAATACCGATTTCCTTTGTTCTTTCAAGTACGGAAATATACGTAATAATACCTATCATAATAGAAGAAACAACGAGTGAAATCGCAACAAACGCAATCAGTACCGCTGAAATCGCCGTAATAATCGTGCTGACGGAAGACATCATAATGCCAACATAATCGGTATAATTAATCACATCTTCATCTCTGCCCTCATCAGTTGCTTTCTTATTATAATCGCTGATAATATCTTCCAGTTTTTCCTTGGCCTCAAAGCTTGCAGCATATAAATCAATTTCTGACGGGTTGTCTTCGTTTGTAATGCCTAACTTTTCTTTGTTGCCCTCAAATGTGGCTTCTGTTGTCTGTGCCTTTAAAGACTGCGAAAACTGTTGCAAAATCTGTTCTTCTGTCATCTGGCTCATATAAGCCTGCATCTGTGCCTGTTCCTGCTCTGAAAGCGTTGCAACATATGCATTGACATCATCCATTGTAATCGGTGTATCCTTGTCATTGTCAAACGGGATTCCCGTAAAAATATCGGTTGTTTCATCGGCAAGCTGAGCTTTTGCCACTTCACTGTCGTTGACACCCTGCATCAGATACTGCATCAGTTCCTTTGTATAACCTACACCGCTCCGGATTGCCGTGTTGACCGCATCTTCTTTCTGACGGATAATACCGCACACCTGAATCTGTGTGCCGTTGTCTACTACATTTTTCATATACGTTTCATCTTCACGCATATCTTCCCAGATGTCTTTTTCTGCGTTGTACCGGTAATAATCGGTTGGCAGAATCATCTGGAATTTCTTATCTAAAATTTCATCATAAGTATACTCTGTTTCCTCGGTGTCATAGGTTTCGCCTGTCATCATGCGCTTATACATCGCCGTTACCTCGTCAGGGTCTTTAAAGCCCAGTGAATACAGGGTATAATCATCAATTTCGTTGTTCTCATCAACAACTAACACCACTTCGTTGTACTGCTGCGGCCATCTTCCCGCTACCATATCATACTGGGAATCCAGTAAATCCTGATTGCCCGGCAGCTGGTTCCATACATCTGCATTGGTATACATCGCACTCATGCTGCCCTGTGAAGTGTTCGTACCGTAAATCGTATTCATAATAGTGCTTGGATTTAGCTGTGTCACACCGTCGCTTGTGTCTGTATCGTAAATATTGATATCAACATTGTAGCTGTACCGGATATCACTTGCATATGTTGAAATCTCATCTTTATTATCATCTATATACTTTTTAAAGGATTTTAAATTATTATTTTTCACATCGGAAATCATGGTATTCATCATTTCCGACATAATCATATTACTGTACACTTTATCCTTGTCATGGTCAACAGAATCCTTATCAGACCCGGCCATCATTTCAATCATGCTGCTGATATCCATGGTCTGGGACTGTAACTGGACCGGATAACTCGACAGTGTATCGCGCTGTACCCTGTCAATATAGTCCTGAATACCATTTGAAATGGAAAGAATCAACGCAATGCCGATAATACCGATACTTCCGGCAAATGCGGTAAGCAGGGTACGGGTCTTTTTGGTCATCAGGTTATTCATACTAAGAGAAAGCGCTGTAAAAAAGGACATCGATGTCTTTGCTTTCTTTTTCTTCTTTCCTGTCTGTGCATCTGAAAGCTTTTGCTCCTTTTCCTGTATATCCGCTTTCATCTGTTCTTCACTGTAAGCATCGGTATCGTCTGTAATCTGTCCGTCTAAAAGGCGGATAATTCTTGTGGAATACTGCTCTGCCAGTTCAGGATTATGCGTAACCATAATAATCAGACGGTCTTTGGCAATTTCTTTTAAAATCTCCATAATCTGTACGCTGGTTTCTGTATCCAGTGCTCCTGTCGGCTCGTCTGCCAGTAAAATATCCGGGTCATTTACCAATGCTCTTGCAATCGCAACACGCTGCATCTGTCCACCGGACATCTGATTGGGTTTCTTGTGAATCTGTTCCTTTAAGCCTACTTTTTCCAGTGCTTCTATTGCGCGCTTTCTGCGCTCTGACTTGGATACACCGGATAAAGTCAGTGCCAGTTCGACATTGGCAAGCACGGTCTGGTGCGGTATCAGGTTATAACTCTGGAAGACAAATCCAATCGAATTATTGCGGTATGCATCCCAGTCACGGTCCTTGAATTTCTTCGTAGAACGTCCGTTAATCTTTAAATCACCGCTTGTATACTGGTCAAGCCCCCCGATGATATTTAACATAGTTGTTTTTCCGCAGCCGGACTGTCCCAGAATTGATACAAATTCGCTGTCGCGGAAACGCAGATTAATTCCCTTCAATGCCGTTACCCTGGTATCTCCGGAAATATAATCCTTTACGATGTTGTTTAATTCAAGCATCTTTTTTCCTCTCTTTACGTTTTTTCGGTTTATTTTGATTTTCTAACAACTTACTTCTTCATTATTTCACGTTTCTGCTGAAATGTCTATGCCTCTGCCTAAATAATGCTTAATTTTATTATTTTTTATGAATTTCCTCTTAAAACAGGAGATATTTTACTGTAATATTTTATTATGTATCGTGATATAAATAATACCATGTTTAAAAGTTCCAAACCCACATGTGCCTGTCCGCCGGTGAAAAAAAAATCGAACCCCGCCCCATAAAGCATAAAAGTGGTTTGACGCTTGCATTTTTGCGGTCTGCATTTTATACTGATACCAGCATAAATGATTGGAATAACGATTAGATTGTAACAGGAGATTTGCATTGAATAATAAGAAAAAGTTAAAACAATTCATGATTTGTCTGTGCTGTGTATTTTGCAGTACCGCATTGACCATTCCTTATCTGTCCTATGCAACCACGCAGGACGATTTAGACAATGCCAACCGGGAACTGGAAAGCTTAAAGGCACAACAGCAGAGTCTGTCTGCGGATTTATCCGAAATTGACAGTCAGCTCCAGAGCGCCGGAAGCCGTTTATCTTCCTTAGAAGAACAGATTGATGACAAACAGGCAGATGTTGATGCCTTAAATGAAGAACTGCTGTCGCTGTCCCAGACAATGGACGAACAGTACGATTCCATGAAACTGCGTATCCGGTATATGTATGAACGCAGCAGCTCGGATGTGATTGAACTGCTGTTAACTTCCCAAAGTATGAGTGAACTTTTGTTAAAAAGCGAATACATTTACCAGTTATCACAGTATGACCGTGATATGTTAGATGAGATGGAAGCCAATTATGAACGCCAGCAGGCAGCAAAAGAACAGCTGGATACCGAGGTTTCCGAACTGTCGTCCTTACGGGAAGCTGCTTTAAATGAACAGGAAAATTTAAAGACACTGCTTGCAAAAACCCAGCAGGATTTTGATACGTCTTCCAACAACGTATCCGAGGCCGAAGCTGCCGCACTTGCCTATGAAAAGAAGCTTGAAGAAGAAAAGCTGGCACAGGAACGCGCAGAAGCCGAGGCTGCAAGCCGCGCGGCTGCCGCCGCAGGGAATAATAATTCCGGCAACGGTGACATTACTTCTAATATTAATAAAACACCGATTTCATATGACACCTCTGACCTTGCCATGCTTGCCGCAATTATCGAATGTGAAGCGGGCAACCAGTCTTACGAGGGTAAGTTAGCTGTCGGAAGTGTTGTTGTAAACCGTGTCAACAGCCCACGTTTTGCCAACTCCATTTCCGGTGTCATCTATGCTTCTGGACAATTTACACCGGTTGCCAGCGGCCGTTTTACGATTGTGCTCTCCCGCGGTGCTTCCGCTTCGTGCGTTCAGGCGGCGCAGGAGGTTTTAAACGGAAATGTTACGATTAATGCGCTGTATTTCCACGTATACCGCAGCGGTATCGACACCTATGGCACGGTGATTGGCGACCATATTTTCTACTGATTGAATAAAAAAGTCCTTTGTAAAAGAAATGCTCCATTATCATCTGACTTTGGCTCATTCTTTTGCAAAGGACCGCTTTATAAAATATCGTTCTACTAATCTTCTTTTGGCATATATTCCACAGAATCTACAAGTACATATCCTGTCTTGTCATTTTTTACAGTGTTGTCATGGGCACAGAAAATGCCGTTTTTCACACCGACCCATCTGCCTGCTTTGGAGGCAAATGAAAAGGCTTTTTCATAGTTTTTGCCGTCAAAACTTAATTCCAGTGTTAATTCCTCGACCGGTGCTGCTTTTACAGGAAGATTTAACTCCATGTGGTCAATATGACCGGTGCATTTTACCGTGTAACGGAATGTCACTGTTTTCCCGGTATCCTTAAAATCACTTTCGGACAGTTCAAAATCATTGCTGTTTTGTGTTGTATACGGCATATCACAGTCAAAATACTGTGTTCCCAAAATCTGTCTGACCGTATATTTGTTATCCCGCTTTTCAACCGCCAGCGCGCCGTATTCCGTTCCCAGTGATACAACGCCTGCCACATCGCCGTTTTCCATGCCGGAAAGCTGCATTTTTGTCACACAGGTAAATTCCGGTGCCGGCCATTTCTGTAACAGCAGATTGCGGTAATCACTAACCGGGCGGAGCGGCACAGTATCCAGTGCATTTAACTTTAACTTTGATCCGGTAAGCTCATACCAGTCCTTTTGGGGATTGGCATTCCACTGCCACTGCATACCGAGTTTATCCGATGTAAAGTCATCACTCGTATCCGGCTCGCAAACCGGATATGAATTACTCTTTCCGATATCCGGCTTTGTGTACTCCATAACCGGTTCGCCGTAATCATTGCCCGGCTTATTGATACCAATTATTGGCCAGTCATTTTCCCAGTGCATTGGCTGTAAATGAACAATTCTTCCGCCTGCGTAGACATCCTGAAAATGTAAGAACCAGTCCTGACCTGTCACCGTGTCCACCCATGCACCCTGATGAGGACCGTTGACCGGTGAATCACCCTGACGCATTACGACCTTATATTCATACAGTCCAAAAGGATTTTTAGAACGGAGTACTGTCTGCCAGCCGGTCTTTACACCGCCTGCCGGAGCAAATACATAATACCAGCCGTTGCGCTTGTACATTTTCGGGCCTTCAATTGTTACCTGATCATTTTCATTGCCGTCAAAAATCTTGACTTCTTCGCCGATTAATCCCATACCGTCCGGCTGCATTTCTACCATATGCAGTACACTCTTGTATCCGATACGGCTCTTTGCAACACCTGCTGCCAGATACGCCTTTCCGTCATCATCCCAGAACGGACACGGATCAATCCAGCCTGCTCCCGGACGGATATTCACCGGCTTGCTCCATTTGCCAAACGGGTCTTTTGTTGTTGTCATGTAAATGCCCTCATCCGGCATCGGAAAACATATATAATAGGTTCCTTCATGATACCGGATTGCCGGTGCCCATACCCCGCAGCCATGAATCGGATTGCGGTAACGGAATTCCGGTAACTCGTCCAATGCATAATTGACTACTTTCCAGTTGACTAAATCTTTTGAATGTAAAATCGGCAGCCCCGGTGCATTGCAAAAGCTTGATGCAATCATAAAATAATCTTCACCGACACGGATTGCATCCGGGTCTGAATAATCTGCGTATAGAATCGGGTTGCGGTACTTTCCATTTCCTAAATCTGCCTGCCACATATTGAAACCTCCATTTTTACTGTTTGATTTACTGCTTTTCATTATTACATGCTTTATTTTATGTTCTGCATTTCTGCACTGTCCTTATCATACACTATTTTCCCGGAAATTGCTATTCATTTTACAAAATTCTTTTATAAAAGTTTTTTCACTATTTTGTTTTTAATGTTTTATGCCGTACTGTATCCCGCTTCATACATAAAAATCCACAAATCAGGATTATAAAAATTTATAAAAATACCCGCGGAAATCTCCGGCTTTTCAGCCTGTTCCCGCGGGTGTGTGTATTTAATATTATGATAACAATTAGATTGCCTTAATTCTTTCAAGTGCCTTTACGGTATTTTCATAAGAACCGAAAGCGGTCAGTCTGAAGTAGCCTTCACCACTTGGACCAAAACCTGAACCCGGTGTACCGACAACATTTGCCTTTTCAAGCAGGAAATCAAAGAATTCCCAAGATGTCATGTTATCCGGTGTCTTTAACCAGATGTACGGTGCATTGACACCGCCTGATACGGTATAGCCTGCGGACTTTAAGCCTTCCAGAATTGTCTTTGCATTGTTCATGTAGTATGCAATCTGCTCACCGGTCTGCTTCTGTCCTTCTTCTGTGTAAACAGCTGCACCCGCCTTCTGGATAATATATGGCGCACCGTTAAACTTTGTGCCGTGACGTCTTGCCCAGAGACTGTGTAATGTCACATCACCACTCTTTAAATCTTTTGGAATAACGGTAAATCCAAGTCTTGTTCCCGTAAATCCGGCATTCTTTGAGAAGCTGCGCAGTTCGATGGCACAGGTTCTTGCACCTTCACATTCAAAAATCGTATGCGGTACATTTTCCTCTGAAATGTATGCTTCATAAGCTGCATCATAGATGATAACCGCACCTACTTTATTTGCATAATCAACCCACTTCTGTAATTCGTCCTTTGTAATCGTAGAACCGGTTGGGTTGTTTGGAAAGCAAAGATAGATAATATCCGGTGTTTCCTTTGGCAGCTCCGGCGCAAAATTCGTTTCTGCCGTACACGGCATGTAGATTACATTGCTCCACTTCTGCTGATCCGGTAAATAATCCCCGGTTCTTCCTGCCATTGCATTGGTATCTACATATACCGGGTATACAGGGTCACATACTGCAATTTTATTGTCTACTGAAAAAATGTCGCCAATGTTTCCTGAATCAGACTTTGCACCGTCACTGACGAAAATTTCATCGGCACTGATGTCGGCACCACGTCTTTTATAATCAAAATCTACAATTGCATTTCTTAAAAAATCATACCCTAAATCCGGTGCATAACCGTGAAATGTTTCTGCCTTGCTCATTTCATCAACTGCACCGTGTAATGTATCAATTACAACCGGCGCAAGCGGCAGCGTTACATCACCGATACCCAGTCTTATAATTTCCTTGTCCGGATTAGCAGCCTGAAAGGCTTGAACCTTTTTGGCTATCGTGGAAAACAGATAACTTCCCGGAAGCTTTAAATAATTGTCATTAATCTTAAACATCTCATTCTCCTTCATTTCGTGTACTTCTAAACGTAGCTGCCTGTTCGTCCGACAAGCCGTTATGTCTGAATTATACACCATATTCGTACAGACAACAACTTATAAATATGAGTATTTTTATCAATATATCCGGCTTTTTTTGCATGAATTGCTTTATTTTCTTATCTTATTCAATATTCCTGCTTAATGTTTCATATTCTGCGCTGATTGCCTGTAACACTTCTTTATCACCGCCCGCATTGTCCGGGTGATAAATTTTTAACAATGCCTTATAGCGCTTTTTTAATGCTGCACTGCTGTCAACACCTTTAAAGAAGAGATTTACACCGCTATGACTGATATTCTGTACCATGGCAAACTTTCTTCTGGCCTCACGGTACACCTCATCGCGGTACATCAGCTTGTCGCGCTTAAATTTTTCGCGGTCAATAGCAAGCTGTCTGGTTTCCCGTTCCAGAATCTGCCACTGCTGGTCAAACAGATGCTTCTGATTATCTAACTGCTTTCTTAGCAAATCCAGACTGCGTTTCTGCTTTTCCAGCATCTGCTTCTGAATCTCCACAACCTGCTCTTCTTCCTCTAGCTTTCCCTGCTGCTGCTCCAGATTTTTCCGTAGTTCTTCCAGTCGGATATTTTCTTTAAAAAACCATTTCTTTTTTTCTTCCAATTCCTCATTGTTCAAACAAACACACTCCTTTATCAGCAGCAGTCCGCATCAGACTGCACTGTGAAACCAAAATACCTTGACAGGCTGACAGCCCGGTTTTGTCTTAATCGTATGCGGCACACCCGGAAGTGCAATAAATGAATCACCTGCTTCAATTGGAAACTCCAGATCACCAAGTCTGGCATAGCCCTCACCCTCAAGCACATAAAAGCCCTCCTGGTCTTCATGCACGCCCGGATGCGCACTAAACTCATAGCCGGCATAAACCGTTGTCCCGGAAGTACAACCGCCAAGGCAGCCGTTTTCTGCCGTCAAAAAGCGCTGTGTCCGTGCATCCTTCCCTTGTATTTCTTCTACTTCTTTTTTCGTAATATACGGTTTCATCTTAATCCTCGTTTCTGAGCGACTTTGTTGCGAAGCAGCGATGAGAAATTCGCGCAGGCGATTTCTCATCCGCCATCATAGGTGTTTGCTTTCGCTCCAAAGCAAACATCTATGTGAAAAATCAGCACATCCGTGTGATTTTTCGCACTATTCTCCATCCCGCAGGCATTTTAATGCCGGAGGAATCGCGAGCCAAATGTCAGATTTGGCTCTGCGGCATGAAAAAACAAGGAAGCCTGCTTTTGTCAGACTCCCTCGTATCTTTTTACTAATTTTTCTTGTAACGTAATAATTCTGTATAGGCAAGTAAAAATGGTCCGACACCCTTTGCATCATCTTCTACAACCGGTTCTGACATATAATAATCATATGTACCCGGACGATTGTCTTTACCGCCAAGTCCGGCAACCAGACAAATACCACCAAGTGACATTTCTCCGTTCTTTTCTTTTAAATAGCGCTTGCAGATACCGTCAATGGCTTTCTCACCGTATGCACGGTAGCTTTCAGGCAGGAAGCCAAGACGTACACCCTTTAACAGGGAATATGCCATGATAGAACTTCCGCTTGTTTCAAGATAGTTGCGTTCCATGCCGCCGAAGTTGACAACCTGATACCACATACCGCTTTCGTCCTGATAACGGATCATCGCATTCATTAAATCTACATATGCATCCTGTAACATCCTGCACTCTTTGTCATACTTGTGGTCAGAGTTGTCCACCTTATCAAGTGTATCTAACAGTGCCATAGAGTACCAGCCGATTGCTCTCAGCCAGATATTCTGTGAAAGACCTGTGACCTTGTCACACCAGAACATCTGCTTTGATGTGTCGATTGCATGATAGTACAGACCGTTGAGCGGATTTTTCATGTTTTCAATAACGAATTTAAACTGTGAGAAAATATCATCATAATTCTTTCGGTCGTTAAATCTTGTTTCATACTCCATGTAAAACGGCTGTCCCATATACATTCCGTCCAGCCATACCTGATTCGGATAAATATCCTTGTGCCAGAAGTTGCCGGATTCACAGCGAGGCATAATAGCAATCTGAGAATATACAAGGTCGATTGCCTTTCTATATTTTTCTTTTCCGGTGATATCATATAATTCAAATAAAGTCTTGCCGGCATTGACATTGTCAATATTCTTTTCACCAATGCTGTATCCGTCAATTGTTCCGTCTTCTGCTACACGATAATCAATGAAATCGTCTGCAAACTTTAAATATTTCTCGTCCTTTGAAATGGCATACATCTCAAGTACGGCTTTAATCATACAACCGTCAATGTAATTCCACTTAGACTTTAAGCCCTGCTTGAGCTTTTCAATATTCCACATCGGCGCTTCCGGCGTGCTTTTTTCCAACAATTCATCAATATACTTTACTATAATATCCACGGCTTTTCTCCTTATTAAATATGTACTGTGTCTTTATTATTGTACACTACAAAAAAAAGATAAGCAACCGATTATTTTTTATTTTATGAAAAACTACAGAATTTTAGTTGTTATACAACATCGGCTGTAATGCTTCGAGTGCCTGCTGATATGAAAAATTTGCACTCATGCCGAACAGGGACGAATCCAGATCGTACACCCTGCCGTTTTGTACTGCCGCAAAATGCTTCCAGATGTCGTTTTTTTCAAATTCATCGGCAAACATCTGCTGTACCTGCTCGGGCATTGCATGGGATGCCCGTAAAATCACATCGGGTTCTTTCGTTTTGATATCCTCTGTGTTAGCACTTAAAAATTCTTCATCAGTACCTGCGTATACATTCTGTCCGCCTGCCATTTCCACAAGGCTGCCGACATAGCTGTTTTCGGTTGCCACGATATAAGAACCCGGCAATCCCATCAGAATCAGAACCTTCGGGGCTTCTTTTCCTGCATTTTTATTTTTGTATTCCTGCATAAATGTGTTAAATTCGTCTACCATTGCCTGTGCCTGCTGTTGTCTGTTAAATTTTTCACCGAGATCTGCAATTGAAGCATACATGCCGGATACACTTTTTAAATTTAAAAACAGGGATTTCACCTGGATTGCCGCATATTTCGGCTGTAAATCGCTTTGCAGGCTGTTCGGGGACAGCACATAATCCGGCGATAAAGATTTTAAAATCTCCATATCCGGCGACATTGCCGTTCCGACCTGTGTAACGTCCTTATACCGCTCCGGCAGTGTACCGGAGGTCTGGCATACGCCCACTAAATCTAATTCCAATTTGTCACAAATCTGTGCAGCTGCCGGTGACGTTGCCACAAGACGCACACTGTCTGCCTGTGATTGTCCCTCTGTGGAATCCGGGTGCTGGTCTACGCAGGCTGTCAGTGAAACTGAGGCGGTTAGTACGGCGATGCCTGCAAGCAGCATACAAAGTCCTTTTTGAACAATCTTTTTTACCTGTCGTTTCATTTGTCTGCTCCTTTAGTTTTTCTTTTTACGATACATAAGCATGTACCATGCCGCACCTGTCACAACAATGGCAATTACAACACCCATTCCGATAAAAATGCCGGTGCTGCTGTTTTTTTTGCTCTCCTGCGCTTCTGCATTGACCTGTTTTCCTGCCGCATCATATTCCTGAATTCCGGCATTTTTCGTCTGTGTGTTTTCTGCAGTCTTTGCCTGTACGGCATTTGCTTCTGCTGATGTAGTCTGTCCGGCTTCTGTCGTACTTTCTGCACTTTCACCCTCTGCCTGCTCTATGCTCTGTGTTCCGGCATTTTCCTGACTGCCGTCTGTTCCGGCTGACACACCGGTTTCACCCGATAAGCTGTCCGTGCCTGGTTCGGTATTTTCAGCCTGCGCACTTACACCGCGCTCTCCTGAACCGCTTTCTCCCGGGTTGCTTTCTTCACTGCCACCCTCTGCGCTGTCCGGACCGGCACTGCCGCCCTTTTCTTCAACGGTCACACTGGTAATAAAGTCGCCTGCGCCTTCACTCAGTCCCGAAAATGTAATATAGTAAATAATATCACGACCCATGGCAGTTACGTACATATTTACACGTACAACCGAATTTTCACTGTTGATGCGGAATCTGTAATCTGCGGTATTGCTTGAGTAATCCTCCTGCATTAACGTTGCGGATACCGGACTTCCATCTACCTGAAACTGCGGATTTTCGATATTGTCCATTAACTGCATACGGATTGTGGCATAAGTGTTTCCCGCCGGGTCTACCTCGATAAGTGCCCTGCCGTAAGTCGCGCTCTCTGTCATGGACTGTCCCAGAACCGCCGAACCCTCTCCGCCGGAATCTTCAATCGCACCGGTGGACGGATTACGATAGCTTGGATTTGCACCGGCAAGATAAATGCCGTTTTCTGCTCCATATACCGGATTACTGTTTTGTGAAAATACTGCCGCCGCCGATAAAATGCCCACGGTGACTGCCGTCAATACTGCCGCTGCATGCTTTACAAGCCGCTGAATCTGCATTTTAAATTTCTGTTCCATGTCTGTACTCCTGCTTTCATTTTTATATGTGACAAACAGGCACCCGCCCCTTTTCGGAACGGATGCCGTTGTTTTGTCTTTTTTACAGCTTAGTCTTCTTTTTCTTCCGGTCTTTTCTTTCTTTTAAAGATTGCAAGACCTGCAGCACTTAAGGAAGCAAAGAATGCTGCTGCCCACATGCCCATTGCGGAAGAATCCGCTGTCTTTACGCCGCTGTTGCTGTTGTCTGCCGTATTGGCTGAGCCGCCTGCCGTATTTGAATTACCGCCTGCTGCCGAACCGTTGTCGGTTGTGCCTGCATTGCCGCTGTTATTATTACCACTGTTGTTACCATTGTTATCAATGTTGTTATTATTTTTATTGCCGTTATCTGTTGATGCCTTTTCAACAAGTGCGTAATAACTGAAGCCCTTTGTTGTCACAACATAATAGCCGTTTTCCACACTGCCCTTAATGAGGGTCTTTGAACCGTCATCATTGATACGGTATAAAACAACGTTGTCTGCATTCATGCCTGCCGGAATGAGATACTTCACAACAACACTGCCGTCTGGCTCAACTTCCTGTCCGTCCTTTTCAAAATGAACTTCATACAGTTCAAAGCTGCTGCCGACATCTACAAGTGCATTTGCCGCCTTTGTATATTCTGTTCCTGCACTGACCTTTGTTACCTTTAACTCAGAGCCTTCCGGAAGGACACCTTCTGCGGCTGATACATGAATGCCTGTCTTTTCATCCGTCACATCAACTGCCGGTGACTTTTCTTCTGTCTGGTCTTCTGCCGGTACAAGAGAAGTATCGCTTGTTGCTGTCAGTGCTGACCAGTCGAATCTTAATCTCGCACTCATCATGGTGTCGCCCATTGGTGTATCCGGTACTTTAAAGCTTACATCTGCATAAGTAATATCTGCAACGGAAGGCTGTGCACCTTCAGGAAGTTCAAATGTTACCAGTCTGATTGCATCGACTTCATTTCCTGCGGAAGTTGTAATCTTTTCTGTCTTGTCTATTGTAACAGTTACGCCATCTACCTCAAATGCCGTAACGGCGCTGTAGATTGATGTTACGGTTACCGGATTCATGGCAATCTGAACTTTTACAACCTTGCCATCCTTTACGGTGATTAAAGCACTGCTGTTCTTTTCAAATGCCGCATTACCCATAGAAGCCTTATCGGATACCGCATTCCACAATGCAATCGGTACATAGTAGTTACCGTCAGCAATTTTATTGTCAGAAGGGTCCGGTGTCGGAGTTGGTGTCGGTTCCGGATCCGGTGTCGGATCAGGAGTCGGAGTCGGTTCCGGTGTCGGGTCTGGGTCCGGTACTACCGGGTCCGGTGTTGGTGCCGGGTCCGGTTCTGCTGTCTTTACCGCATTTGCATAATCCAGTGCCAGATAAGCATCCGGGCTGTAATTCATCGCATCGACAAACATGTTGACATAAACACCGTCATAGCTGTTGTCCGGCAGTGTAAATGTAATCTGTGTCACTCTGCCTTCTTCGTCTGTTGTGTACTGTGCATCTACAGTCTTACCATCTGCTGACGTTCCCTGATAAATCTTCCAGTTGCTTGCGTAAGCTGTCAGTCCCGCAAAGGATACGGACTGTAAATCTACGGTTACAGCTGCTGTTCCGTCTGCCGCAACAGTCATCTGTGCACTCTTAATGCAGCCTGCCGCCATAGAATCCTGTGAAACATTTCCGGCATTCTTTAAGCTTGCAGGGATTGAATAAGTACCTGCTGTCAGAGTGGTCTTTGCTGAACCGAAAGTTGTTTCCTTTGTTGTATCATCGGACTTATTATTATCAGATGATGTCTTTGTTAAGCTGTCCCAGTAAACCTTTACGAAGCAGTCTGCGCTGAAACGTCCCTGCTTGAAGTCAATGCCTGAAACGAAGCCGTTTAAATTCTTCATTGCCGGTACATAGATATCTGCATTGGTGTTGTAGATTGCCGCAAAATCACCTTCTAACGGGAAGGAAACCTTTGTTACAACCTTTTCATCTTCACCGAATACATCATCGCTGTACTGAATGTCATTCATTTCGACCGCAGCTTCCTTTAAGCTCTTAGAAGTATCATTGCCTTCATAGTAGCCGTTGAAGCCATAGATATATAACGGTTCTTTTGATGTTCCGTTAATAATGTCTGTTACGAGTGTCATGCTGCCGTCTTTATCAACGACAATCTTTGCCTTTGTCTTGTCATTTTCCACAAGACTGTGCTTTACTTTATCTGTGTAGTATGCAATGTCTACGCTGTATTCGCCTTCTGCAAGCTTTTCTGTCGGAAGGTTAATGACTTCTTCTTCCTGCTTTAGTTCGAGTGCATTTAAAATCGCATCGCGGATTGCATTGGATGAATACGTTGCGCCTGAAACCGCATCAACACCTGTGATTTCCTTTACATCGGTTGCGGACTTATTGATGTAGCTGCCCTTTAAGCCGTTGACTGCCTTTTCAAGCATCATCTTATTGGTTTCAGCATAAGTTCCCGCAAAATTTGCACCTGTTACTTCAATGTCTGTGATAACATCATCTGTAACTGTTACGTTGACAGTAACATCATATTCACCGAACTGTGAAATATGGGCTGTACCTGTCTTTACAACCGGTGTGTTGTCTTCATTTTTTGCTGTCAGCTTTAACTTTAAGTTCGTATCCTTTGACATACCGTCGATAAAGCCTGTCAGATAAATTTCATTGTTGTCTGTCAGGTCGAAATAGTCCGGTACATCTACAACTGCCTTACCCGGATATACGAGCGCATTTTCAAGGTCTGTTGTTGTGGATGTCGCTGTAAATTCTGTTCCGTCTGTTGTGTAGTATACATATCCTCTGCTGTCTGTTACTTCTACAGGTGTCTTATCATATGCCACGCTGTCTGCTTCGGAATTAATCTTGTCTGTATACCAATCGCTGTAAATTGCTGACTTTAAGCCGCTTGTATCATTCTTTGAGATTGCCTTAAATGCATTTTCCATGCTGTCTGCATTGTATACACGAAGGCTTCCCATATGTCCGTGTAAGCCGAATACGATTGTTTCGCCTAAGTCAAATACGAGCTGTCTGCTTCCGTCTGTCTTTGTTACCAGTGTTGCACTCTTGATTGCATCAATGTTTGCAGGCGGTGTCTTTGTGGCACCCGGTTCGCACGCTGTATAAACAGATACATCTAATGCCTGTGTTGTTTCTTCTCCCTGGTCTGTATCACCGACTTTTTCAATCGTTGAGAAGTCCATACGGAACAATACTTCTGAAATGTAAGCCATTTCTGTGATGTATGTTGTAAATAACACATTCTGGTTTGCATAGTCCGCATCGTTTTTAATGTAATTGATACCGGAGAATGTCAGGTTAAACGGTGCTACCTTACTGCTTGTTGATGAAGCGAGTTTATCCAATGTAACGGATTCTACATTTTCACTGTTATAGAAGCCGCCGACCTGCTTACTTCCCTGCATAACCTTTGTAAAGTAGAAATCGCCTGTGTTTTCTGTCTTTACGTTGGTTGACGGATTAATCTTACCGGTCTTTGTAACGGTTGGTGAAATGGTGTATACCTTTGTATAGTTTTCATACTTTTCGGCATAGTCGCTGGATTCTGCAACGCCTGCATCATCTGCACCCTTAATCTTGCCGTTATCATTAGCATCCGGTGTCGGTGTGGACTTAATCCAGAGTTCACCGCCGCCTGCGTATCCAATCGGGCTTTTTACACCCGGCATTTCATAATCGTCTACGGTTACATTGCCTTCTGCATCAACGCTTACGGTTATGTCTGTGTACTGTTCTTCATAGCCCATTGCACCTTCGATTTTGTCGGTGTCAATGTAATAGGTACTGCCGAATACTGCCTGCATTTTGTATGTACCCTCTTTTAAAGAACCGTCTTCGTTGTAGTAGCTGCTGACGTCTTTGAAGTTTGCCATAACCGTTACAGCTTCTTCCGGCATGGTAAATGTATACTCATGGGCATTTGTTCCGTTAATTGCCTGCGTTGTTGTGGCTTCAACCGTCTTGCCGCTTGCCGTTGTTACGGTTACACTGTCCATTGTGTAATACTTTAAGCGGTCCGGTGTTACGGTAACGGTTACGGTTTCGCCTGATTTTGCCTTATCGGAAGACTTTGTTTCAGCCGTTAATACGCTGACTGTACCTTCGCCGTTGGTTTCTGTTGTAATTACATAAGAGTCTTGTGCATACTCTGTGCTTACGGTTACTGCGGACTTCGGCATTGTGAAGCTGTAGCTTCCGTCACCGTTGTCTGTTACGTCAACTTTCTTTCCGTCTGCTGTTTCTACGGAAATGCTCTTTACTTTGCAGAATGACTTCGGTGCTGTGTATACAGTTACCTTACTGCCTTCTGCGGCTTCTTCGTCAACGGTTGTTTCGCCGTATTCACTGCCTGTTACGTTTGAAGTGATTGCATATTTCTGTGAAACAACCGTTTCTTCGGCTGCCTTTAATACCGGTCTGCCTGTTGTCTTGTCTGTTTCCCACTTGCAATACTTGTTATCCTCTGTCTGGTTCTCATCAACCCAGCTGTTTAAGTATGTAACCAGTGCAATCCTGCCGACCTTGTTGGTTGTGCTGTCAACAGACATTAAGTTGTCATTTTCATAACCCTCGGCTGTTACCGGTGTGATGTATGTAAAGTTCTGATTAAGAGAATCCAGATTCTCTCCTGTAACAGTCTTTGCAATTCCGTAAATTTGGGCATTTTCAGGGAAATTATTTAATGTTGTACCTGTGTAGCAGTTTGCAGTCTTATCTTTTGCCTGTAAAGTAGAGTCCACACCGTAATAAGATACATTTGCCGGATTTGCATTTTCACCCATGGTAATCTCTGAAATATCATAGCTGTTGACTGCTCTGTCTGAAAGTCCATAATATGAATAATATCCGGTTAAATTTACATTTTCCAGTGTTGTCTTGCCGGTTACCGCACCGTTTACAATTTGTGTTGCACTATTTGTAATAGGGTAATGCAATACCGTACCGCCTGTCGCACCGTCAATGGTCACATTCATATTGTTTACGACCTTGTTGTAAGAACCGCCGCCATAAGCAATACCACCTAAATAGCAGAATGTGCCTGCAACGGTATGGACTTTTTGTGTTCCTTCAAATGTCAGGTCGTTGATAGTGACATCTGTGAAACTGCCTATCTGTGCGATAAATGCACTTGAATATACCCATGAACTTGATGTTGTTCCTGTCATGCCTTCTACATTCAGTTCCTTAATGGTATGTCCGTTTCCGTTAAAGGTTACTGTATTATTGTAATTTGTATATGTCATCGGCACCCATGTATATGCGCTCATATCAATATCTTTTACAATATTAATGGTTTTATCCGTAAGTGCGCTTGGATTATCACGCATTAATTTACCGACAGCCGCAAGGTCTGCCGCATCGGAAACAATCAGTGTGCTTGATGTTGCCGCATATACATCTGTATCATAACGTCCTTCTTCAAACCAGTTGTCCGGTGCAATTACCGATACTGTCACTGCGCCTGCCGGCATTGTAAAGCTCGTTGCAGAGTTTCTTATATATTCGACACTGCCGTCTTCCTTAATCACTTTGATAAATAAAACCTTTTTTGCTTCGTCTGTCAAAGTAATTGTGACATTCTCACCTTCTCTTGCTTCTGCTTTATCCAGTGCAATATAAGACTTTGCTTCATCTGCAACGGTAACAGCCTTTAATTCTTTCTGTGTAATTGCAGAACCATCAAAGCTTGTTGTGACACCCTTTTCAGGCATTGTAAATGTAAACTTTGCAGAAGATGTTGTGTTTCCTGCATCTGCTGTTACGGTTACTTCGTTGCCGTCTGCGTCTGTTACCTTTGGCAGTGTTGTACCGTCATAGTAATATCCGTCTGCTGTATTTGTGGAAAGCAGTAATGTTACGGTATCGCCTTCTGCCGCAAGTTCACCATTTGATACGGTAAAATCGGCACCTTCAATATTTGCAGACTGGTTTGTAATGTTATACGCATCTGTTTCAACGAAGTCTACTCTTAAAGTAACGGCTACCGGGAATTTCTTTGCTACGGTATATGTTGCTTTTCCGCTTGCAAGTGATGATAATTCTCCCGGCTTTACTGTTGTATTTCCCTGTGTACCGGTTACTGTTACTGTATGCTTATAATACTTGCCATCGATAATGCTGTCTGCTACAACATTCATATTACCACTCATCATCTGTCGGCTGCTGTAACTTACATGGCTTGCAAATTTACTGTCGTCATTGGTTTCTAATGTAATTGCACAATAACGGTTACTCTTTTCTGTGATTGTAACCTTTTTCTCCGGCATTACAAAGGTGTATACCTGTACAATCTTATCTTCATCAATCACTGTACTTTCAAGTGTTGTATCAATACCGGTTCCGTCTTCATCTGCAACAGTCGGCACATAATTTCTTGTTGAACTGTCACTTGTTGATGTAATCTTTACGGTTTCACCCGGCTTTGCACCATACTTATCTACACTTAAATATTCGCCTGTTGATTTTATCTCATACTGTCCTTCTTCCAGAACCGGTGCAAACTGCACATATATCATAAATGTTCCTACTGAGCCGTAAGCATATGCATCGTCAGGAATTGTGCATGTATACTGGTTCTCTTTGCCGTCTACCTTTGTAATCTTTAAGTCCGGTGTTGTAAAGCTTGATGACATGTACATAACAGAATCTAATGCCCAGCCGTCCTCCGGTACAGCTTCAAATGTAATTGTGCTGTCTTTTTCAGCCGTGTATACTTTTTCACCATCATCACCGGTGCTTTCTGTCACACCTGAGATTAATTTGATACTTCCCTTTCCGTATGAAATACCCGGTGTAACTGTGTAGGTTACTTTTTCTGTGCTTTCTGCATCTGCTGTTACGAGATTTTCCTCTGCCGGTGCGGCTGTTTCAAAGCCGTCCGCTTCTGTTGTCTGTGCCTGCTGTACTGCCTGTGCAAATGTCTGCTCCGGGCTTGCCGCCAATACATTGTACGGCATACTGCTCATTGTCATTGCGACTGCTAATGAAGCAGATAATAACTTAAAGCTGGTCTTTCTCATTTTTCTTTCCTTTCTGCTTTGTCCCTGTTTACTTGTTTCTATCGTGCCTTGTTGATTTTACGAATGTACTAATGCTTTGTTTTGTTTTTTGTTTTATGGCATAGTTTTGTTTTGATAACTTCCATTAGTCTTGTCTAACTGTGGCACTTAAAAAAATAGGCTTCAAAGCCTATCTTTCGTTTGCAGTGGCAGTGTACCACAGACATTTGTTTTTGGCAAGCAGACATTTTTGTTGCAAACCTGCAACAAACAACGGTATTTTTTACCTGTTTTCTTTAACAATCCCTTTGATTTCCTGCTTTCCCAATTTGTTGCGCAAGTGCAACAAAAAAGTCTTATTGATAAATTTTATTGTTTAAAATGAGATTTTTCCAGACTGTTTTTGCGAAATTCCTACTTTGGTACTAGGAAAATAGAGACTTAAGAGTTAGGCGGCTTTTTTGTTTCAGATAAGCCGCCTGTTACTTTGATAAAATGCTTTATTTTTCCTATTCATCTTCACACTCGACTGCCTGCGACAACTTTTGCACCGTTTCTTCCGGCAGTTCCGTCAGGTCTGCCACATATGCAACGCTGTTCCCCGCCTGCAATAATTTTACGGCTAACTGCATTTTGGCTTTTTTCATTCCGGTGATTTCGCCTTCGGCACGTCCCTCACGACGTCCTTCATCTCGTCCTTCGGCACGACCGCGGTTTAATATATCCTTTGCTTCATACTCTAATACTTTTCCACCCATACTCTCTCCAACTCCTTTCCTGACCTTTTCATATTTTGCCGCCAGATGTTTTATTACTGTATCTGACATTTCAAGAATTGTAACCTTTTCGTATTCGTTTAAATCACCGTTCTTACGGTCTTCTTCCAGACGGTTTACTATTGCTGTATATTCCTCTTCCAGCTTCGCTAATTTTTCGCTGTTTTCTTCCAGTTCTTTAAAACTCTTTTCATAAACAAAAATATGAAACGGTATCAGAAAGTACAGCTTTTTCTCAAAGATTTCTTCTACTGTATACTGTCTGACTTTTAATACCGGAACAGCATACGATACTTCCCCGCCCGGTGTGCGTATCATTACCGTCATCACCTCCGGCGTATTTTTCGTATGGCGCAGGGCTACGATTGCGGAATCAGGAAAATGAACTACCAGTGCACCCGCTGTAACTTCTCTGTTTTCCAATGCAAGCTGTGTATCATACTCAAACATACGTACTATCATGCTTCCGTCTTCCGTGCTCTGGCACTCAACATGATAACGCTTTCTTTCTCTACCAAGGATTTCAAAGCTGGAATCCGTAATGCGCTCCTGTTCACTGCCGTCCGGCAGCTTTATAAAGTGCTCGTTTTGAAGCAGATGTATTGTTTCTTTTCCGGTGTAACTTGTGTGAAACAGTTCATTTACAACCGGTATAATCAGTGCCGTACAATCCGTTAACAGGGTACGGAACACATCATCGTAAGGTGTATTTACCATGCTTTCTTCCTTTCTTTTATTATAATAGACTACTTGAACTGCCGGCAAGGATTTTCATGAATTTTCTAAATCTTTTTGGATTTTAAGGGATATTAAACAGATGAACCCATAAAAATGTCAATAGAAAATACTACTTGGGATAAACTATCCGTTCTAATCAAAATTTCATCCCTAAAACGCGGATAAAACCTTAATCAAAATTTCAAGTTTTAGAAATCAACCGTTGTTTGCGGTTTTATTTTTAGAATATATTCTATTAGAAGAATATCACAATTCTATTCAGATTGCAATTATTATTATAAATTTTGTTTAATTATTTAAAATATGTGTTATTTATTCTTTATATACTACTCCTTAATTCTAAGTTGTTTTAAAAAAGTGCCTTTTATACACACAATCCTGCATACAAAAGACACTTTTCCACTAATTTTTTGATTTTTCCTCTTTACTGCACGGTCTGCTGTGCGGCTTCCACCTTCGTCACTTCATTTAATGACTCGTTTTCATGATATGAAAATGTAACAGTATCGCCTGTATTGTACCGTACAATATCCGCATTATCCGATAACGGCACATCAAAGATACGGGACTGACCCTCTAAGAGTATATAAAAATGCGAATTGCCGTCCAATACCGTCTGCACCATTTTTTCGATTCTGCCGGTTATCTGCCTGCTTTCCTTTTTCATTTCTGATTCAGCTTCATCTACAATGCCGCTGTCTACCATCAGCTGACGGTAATTTTTCTCACACTCATTGACTGAATCGCCGATTGCCACCGTCTGATATTTTTCAATATTAAGCATGGCATAAGATTTTACCAGTCCCGAGCTGTCCTTTAATGCCATAAAATATGTCGGCTGTCCGCCCACATTAATAAGCAGTGGAAATGTCGCCTTGTATCCTAAATGCTGGACCTTTCCCTCTGCCGAAGACATCGCCGAATTTTCCTCTGCACCGGAAATCACATAATAGCGCGTTTCCATTGTCCGCTGGTTCATCAGCACAAAGCCCACATTGGATTTATCCTGTCCGACTGAGGTAATTCCTGTATACACCCACACATCATCGTCCAGTGCAATATAATTATAGCCGTCTGTCGTTACCAGACAATCCTTCTGGCTTAACACACTGTTAAAATAACCGTGCTTTAACGTACCGTGGTAATCATACAGCGAAATAAGCATATCTGCCGAATACACACGGTCTACCCACTGCGGAACATCTTCCACGGCATAATCCGTCATTTCCCCGGTGACTGCATTACAAAGCACCACCCTGCCAATCGTCACACCGCCAAACAGTCCGATATTATATTTTTTCACCGGACAAATCCAATAAGGTGTACCGCTCTCATCAATTTCAAAGCTGATGTCATCAAACATATAGGTCGGATACGCAAACCTCAGATGTCTGTAAATGTTTCTGCCAAAATGGTCGCTCATCGAATAACGGATTTTCTGCTCCAGACGCACGCACTCCGCTTCCTGTGTCGTCATATCAATACGGATATACGCAGGAATTCCATCACTGTGATTGGTAAACCATTTAATCAGGCTGCCGTACTGAAGCGGTGTCACACGCACCGGCTTATTCTGATAGTTAATCTGTGTATACATATCGCTGACTTCAAACTGGGAAACCATATCCACCATTGTTCCCATAACACGGTTGCCTATGGTCGTTGCCGAATCTTTATCCAGCACCGGAATCTGGTCATAGGACACCTCATGAATATCATCGGTAAAGCTTCTGGTTTCCACATTTAACAGTTTCTGGTAAGCCGAAGCATTAACAATTTCAGATGACAGCAGTCCGCCTATTAGAAAAATAACAACCAGTGCCGCTGTAAGTACCGCACATAAATAGAAAAAACGTTCTGCCTTTTTGCTCTTAAATTCAGGCTTTGACTGCTTCCACTGTCTGCCTGCCCATTCCTTGTAGTATTCTGTCATTGTCATACTGCAAAGCCCGACAACACCCGTAAATACCGCCGCCAGCACAATGACAAATATCCAGAAGCCCGGTGCATGGATATTGATTGGCGGAAGCACCACATAATAATAGGCAAATGCAACCAGCAGCACTGCCGCCACTGATAACACCCCTGTAAGTAATTTTGCTTTTTTGCTCATAAACTCCCCTTTTCCTGATATTTTATTTTTCGTCTGTTCTCCGTGCTTTCATATTCTTTATAATCGCATCAAAAATACAGCCTGCCACTTCAAATTTACTCATTTTCGGAAATTCCTTACAATCCGTCTTTGTAATCATCGTAATCACGTTTGTATCCGTTCCAAATCCTGCACCGTCTACTTTCAGATTGTTGGCAATCACCATATCCAGATTTTTCTTTTCCAGCTTCTTTCTGGAATTTTCCAGTACATTCTGCGTTTCCATTGAAAATCCGCACAAAAACGGTTTGTTTTCCATCGCTCCGAGCGTTCCGATAATATCCTTTGTCCGCTCCAAGGCAATGCTCATCTCTCCGTCGCTTTTCTTGATTTTTTCATCACTGACTGATGCCGGTCTGTAATCCGCAACTGCTGCCGCTTTTACAATAATGTCTGATTCCTTTGCCGCCTCTGTAACCGCTTCATACATATCCTGTGCCGATGTAATATGCACCATTTTAACAAACGGCACGTCAGGAAGGTTTGTCGGACCTGCAATCAGTGTCACCTCTGCCCCGCGCAGCATCGCATTTTTCGCCAGCGCATATCCCATTTTTCCTGTTGAATGGTTGGAAATGTAGCGCACCGGGTCAATCGCTTCCTGTGTCGGACCTGCGGTAATGCACACGCGGTATCCTTTCATATCCTTTGTCAGGGCAATATCGCGTAAAATGTATTCAAGCAGTTCAGACGGCTCCGGCATTTTTCCCGCACCTGTATCACCGCACGCAAGATACCCGCTTGCCGGTTCTAACACTTCGATGCCAAACCTTCTTAACTTTGCAATATTATCCTGTAGAATCGGATTGTAATACATGTTGGTATTCATTGCCGGAACGACCATTTTTTTGCATGTACACGCCATAAATGTCGTTGTCAGCATATCATCTGCAATTCCCGATGCCAGCTTGCCAATCACGTTGGCACTCGCCGGTGCAATCATCACAATATCCGCCTTTTTTGCAAGGGATACATGCTCTACCTGAAACTGGAAATTTCTGTCAAATGTATCGACAACACATTTATTACCGGTTAAGGATTCAAATGTAATCGGATTGATGAAATTGGTCGCATTCTGTGTCATCATGACATCTACATTACATTCCAGCTTTTTTAAGCTGCTGGCAAGTGTTGCGATTTTATATGCTGCAATACTGCCGGTTACGCCAAGCAGTACGTTTTTCCCTTTTAACATAGTCCTCTCCTATTCCACATTTTTATCGTAAATGATTTTTAAACCTTTTAAAAGCAGTTTATCATCTAATATAATTTCATTGTGGCAGTATGGCACGATCACCCTTGCCAGTCCGCCGGTTGCAATGACTTTGACCTGTTCCTGTTCTGCACCCGTCATTTTGCACAGTTCTTCACGGATTCTGTCAACCATGCCGTCGATACAGCTTGCATTCCCGTAAACCGCACCGCTCTGCATACACGCAATCGTATTCTTTCCAATCACGGATTTTGGAGCTTCCAGACTGATTCGCGGAAGCTGTGCTGTCCGGGATACCAGTGAATCCACCGATACGCGGATACCCGGAAGAATCGCACCTCCCACATAATTTTTCTTGTCGTCAACCGCACTGATGGTCGTTGCCGTTCCCACATCAATAATCAGCACCGGTGCACCATATTCGTGAATAGCCGCAACTGCATCTACAACCATATCCGTACCGACCTGCTTTGGCTGGTCCATTAACAGATTCAATCCCGTCTTCACACCCGGTCCTACAATTAACGGCGTAATGCCGATGATTTTTTCAACTGCCGACTTGATAACGTTTACAAGCTGCGGTACGACCGATGAAATGATTGCACCGTGAATCTGTTCACTTTCAATATTATATAACTCCAAAACAGTCTTAAAACCGATTGCATACTCTAATTCCGTCTTTGAATAATCCGTGCAGAGCCGTTCCTCAAAATAAATCTTTTCATCGTCTACACAGCCGATTACAATATTAGTATTCCCCATATCAATCGCAAGAATCATGCCTTTTTGATTTTGTCTTTTCATTTTCTTTTCCTTTTGTTTTGTTTCTTAAAATATTAACATTTCTGTTACCGTCTGATATGAAGCAGTGCTTTTCCGATTGCCGCAGTCAGCACCGCCGCCACAATCGCTTCCGGTACGCCCTGTGTTCCGATCACACCAAGAATCACACCGTACAGGGCATCTGTGGCAATTCCCTTTGCATTGGCATAACTGCTTCCAAACAAAAAGTAAATGCCGTTCATAACAAGCAGTGTATTCGTAAGCGCTCCTGCCGCACCGGCTGCCGCCAGTGCAGCAGCACTGCCTTTTCCGTCGTTTTTCTTCTTCTTTACAAGCTTTACAATCCCTGTATATACATAATATGCCACAACGCCAATCAGAATTCGCGGCACAAAGCAGATCATCAGACTCTTAAAATTTCCATGCACATTTCCAAGGCTGTAAAACGGTGAAAATACGAAAGAAGTCAGGTTCGGGTTAAATGTGTTGTTAATCATGCTGGTTAGTCCGAAAATACCGCCTAAAAATGCACCGCGCGCCGGTCCTAACAGTATCGCTCCGATAATTACCGGAATGTGAATAATTGTTGCATTCATAAATCCCAGCGGGATATAGCCTAAATACGGCACAAACGACATTGCAAGAATAATTGCCACAAACATTGCCGTTGTTACCATATCTTTTGTTTTTGTCGTTGATGTACTCATCTTTTTCTCCATTTCCTTTTTACATCATCTTTTCATGCTCTTTATCCGTGCCTTTACTTCCGGCGCCGGATTTCTGGATTCACATATTTTAGACAGTGCCTTATTATATGTAAAATCATCCATGCCGGATTTTATAAGAAACCGCATGGTCTGTGCCGGAAACATGACAAAACATTCCGCCGTCAGCCACGCCGCCGCCATTTGTGCATAATACCCCTGTGTAAACGGTCTGTCAAGCACTGGAAAAATTTTTTCCAGATATGGATTGCCTGAATCCTCCGTGCTGTCATTCTGTGCCTGTTTTTTTGATTTCCATGCAATATTCTGCATAATATCCGCCTCTGTAATCACGCGCCTGCGGGGGATTTTTCTGCCCGCATCGTCCCATTTTAAAAACTGCGACAGCAATAAGACCAAAGACAGGCGCACTTCAAATTCTTTTTGGGAAGCTAAAAAGGATTGTAAATGTTCCCACCATTCTTCCCGGTATGCCGAAACAATTGTCATGCTGTTACAAAAGCTGTCGCACACCGACCAGTTATCAACAAACGGCACAAATTTATCAAACATCCGCATTGCTTCTTCATTGTCCTGCTCTTTTGCCGTGCCGTAACCGATCAGCATACCGCGCAGCATGGCTTCTTCAAAATAAGCATCGTCTGCGCCGTCTGTTTGTACGAGTTCTTTCCATTCTTTATTTTTTACAAATTCCTGCGCCATTTTTCTAAGTGCCGGAAGCCGCACACCTAACAGCGGCTTACATTCAGGAATCAGACTTTTGGAAAAACTCCCGTACTGTGCATCTGCCATCAAAAGCAGGCGTGTCCTTATCTCCTGTGTCATAGTTTCCTCATTCTTTCAACTTTTACATCATCATATCATATTTATCTGTATTTTCATATGGAAATTTCACATCAAATGTACTAAAATGTTACTGTAATTTCAGGAATTACAGCCTGATGGCAAAAAACATTACAATAAATTCATTTAGAAATGAGGACAATTATGAAAACTGGAATTGTATTTGAGGGCGGCGCATTCCGCACAATTTTTTCCTGCGGTGTTATGGATGCATTTTTAGATCGGGATATTATGCCGGATTATATGATTGGTGTATCTGCCGGTGCAGCCTACGGTGTTTCCTACGCTTCCAGACAAAAAAGAAGAAATTTACAGATTCTTTTAGATTACCGTGACGATAAACGCTACATGAGTATGCACAATATGACCGATAAGACAAACCGAAGTGTCTATGGACTGGAATTTGCCTATGACACGATTCCGAATAAACTGGTTCCGTTTGACTACGATACCTTTAATGCGTGGGGCGGCGAATTTTACGCAGTCGTTACCAATGTTTTAACCGGAAAACCGGAATATATGCGCTATACAACCGAGGACCGCACCAACAAGCTGCTTCAGGCAACGTGTGCGCTCCCTGCCCTTTTCCCATATATTTACTTAAATGATACTCCGTACTTAGACGGCGGATTAAGCGATTCGATTCCGTATGAGCGGGCTTTCGCAGACGGCTGTGACCGCGTTGTTGTCGTCTTAACCCGCCAGAAGGGATACAAAAAGAAAACCGGCGCCACCACAAAGGCTCTGGCGCATGCTTTCTGGAAGTATCCGGAACTCGGGAAAGACCTCCTTTCCCGTGCTGACTGCTACAACCGTTCTTTAAAGAAGCTCGAACAGCTTGAAAAGGAAAAGAAGGTCATTGTAATCCGTCCGGATAACACCGACGGCTTTTCACGTCTGGAAAAAGACAAGGAGAAAATCAAAGCCTTATACCATGACGGCTACACAAAGGGTCTGTTATTCTCCGATAAAGTGAAAGAATTTTACACCAAATAAATCTTTTAATACACCGAAATATTCGCGTACTCTGTAATTTAAAAACAATACTTCATCTGACCGCGCCGCAATCGTGCTGACATTGTGAAAACCCTTCGCACGGACAAGCATTCCGGCACGGAGCAGATGAAAGTCATTGGAAACCACCCCGATTTTCGCATTTTTATCCGGAATAAAACGTGCCGAATAGGCAATGTTTTTTTCCGTATCCGTGGACTGAGCTTCCATAAAAATCCGTGAAGCTTCTATGCCATGTGCGCACAGATAGTCTTTCATCGCCTGTGCTTCGGATATATCCTCTCCCGGTCCCTGACCGCCCGATACGATAATACGTATCGTTTTGTTTTGGGTATTATCTTTGCTATGTTTTTCATTCTGTTCCAGATATGCCAGTGCCGCATCAAGTCTGTAGCGGAGTGATTTTGTAATTTCGAGTCCCCGCACGCGGCAGCCTAAAATCAGCAGATATTCACAATCCGGTTCCGGTTTCTGCTTCATCTGCACGGTTATTAATGCCTGAACCAGACAAAATGAGCTGATAAGTATTAATAAACCTGCCGCAGACAGCACATTTATCCACATTGGAAGTATAAGAATACCTTTATTCTGTGCATAACGCACCGCAAAAATCCCTGCAAAAAAGACTGCCGTTACCGGCCATATCGTAATAAAAGATGATGCAAAGCCCGCATATTCCACGCAGCAGACATAATAAACCAGACAAAATACCGCGGGCACCAGCCATATATAATACAATTTATACATATTATTCTCCATTCCACAGGCATTTTAATGCCTGCCAGCATAGCTTTTTTGTGTTTCCCATTTATTATAATAACCCCGCAATCCTCTTGTCAAACCACTTATTTTGTAGTACATTGAAGTAATAGTAATTTGTGCCGTGAACGCCGCAGATTACTGACAAATTTGCGTTCTCAGAATGGAGTTAAGTATGTTTCGTTTTAATGCAGATGTAACACCGACCGACTGCGAACCGGGTGTTACCAGAAAAATTTTATGTTATTCCGACGAACTGATGATGTGTGAAATTACATTTAAAAAAGGCTCTAAAGGAAATTTCCACCACCATGAACATTTGCAGATTACTTACGTGGCAGAAGGCAGCTTCGAATTTACAATCGGCGGGGAGACCAAGGTTGTGAAAAAAGGCGACAGTGTCTATATGCCTTCCAACGTCGAACACGGTGTTACTGCCCTTGAAGACGGCAAGCTGGTCGATGTCTTTAATCCGATGCGTCAGGACTTTTTAAAATAAGACGGTTAAACAGGACTGTTTTATCCCCCGTCAGACAAAAAATGCCGCAGGCACATATTTATAATGAAATATGTGCCTGCGGCAGCTTTCTTTATAATATTGTAGAACGAACGTTCTTAACTGGGATACCTGCGGATTGTTCCGTGCTGCGCACTCCCACGTCTACGCTTTGCTTCGGTCCGTGCTAAACATGTGCCACTGGCACATAGTATCCTACATATTAATTTTGTGCATCAGTTCCAGCTTCATATAGTAGCTGATACCCAGACAGTTTATGATAACACCGGATGCGCCGAGTTCTTCCACGAGATTTACCAGTTCGTCATACTGATAAAGCATATTCTCATGATGTCCTTCGTAGCACTTATCCATTTCAAAACCGTCCGTGAATGCTGGAATGGCAATCACACGCTCGCCTTCTTCCTTATCCTGAATCCGGTCTGTCAAATCAATAAACGGATGTGAAATCTCAACCATGTCTTCTGTTTCCTCTTTGATACAAGGCACCATATATTCTGCGTGTACCATTGTGCGGATCATCGCATCTTCACGCTTCTTTAAAATCTCCTCACGCCCTGCATCTGCTGCCGTATTTTTACGGAATTCCTGGAAAAATTCAATCATTGCACGCTGCAGCCCCGGATTGGTCATGTATTCTTCATTGAAGAAATCCTCAAAGCTGTATAAATCTTCCTTGGCAACAACAAACGGTTCGCCCTTTCCGTCTGTAAAGCGGATTTTTTCATAGCCGTTGCGGTACATATGCGCCACTTCATTTCGGAAATCTGTAGGTGTCACACTTTCCAGTGCCACCTGATACCCTGCTGTATTAAGTTTCTTTTCAAGCTCCGCATGATTTGCATAATCATATAATACGAACAAATCACCGTCAATCATGTACGGATAGCCGGTGTTGTCACTGTAAACCACCCATAAATGCTCTGCATTCTTAATTTTATCCAGTATCAGCGGATAGTAGTTATGAATCATCTGGCTGAAAAATCCCGCATCATTGATATTGTTATCATTCTGTGCCGTTGCCACACAATCCGGCAGCATCTTGGTCAGCACTTCAATACTTTCAGTAACTGAAATCTTATCTAACATCGCTGCGCCGTAATCTTCATCATTAATAATATGTCTTAATATATCCTGTGCCCGTCTTGCATCCATTGTCCTTGTTCCTTCCCTGCAAAATGTCGTTTCCTGTATCTGTACAGGAACAAAATACTGTTTAAATTGTATCATATTTACCTTGAAAATGCAACGCTGTTTCACGCATATGACTGCTTGTACGTATATCCTGCGCAAATAAAAAACACCCGGCAAAAGAAATTTTTAAAATCTCCTCTGCCGGGTACTTTATTTTTATGATGCTGGGGCAACTACCCCTGGTATCTACTTTCTGTTATCAATCGTTGCAATATCGACAATTGTAAGGTCTTTATTGTTAAACGCATGCTCTAAGCTTGAAATCAGCGCGTGCGCTGTATCAAGGCTTGTCAGGCAGTGTACACCTGTTTCAATCGCATAACGTCTGATTAAGAAACCGTCGCCAGCTCTTTCGATACCATTTTCCGGTGTATCGATCACAAGGTCAATCTTATGCTCTAAGATTAAATCTAAGAGTGTCGGTGCTTCCTGACCAATCTTGTTGACCTGAATTGCATTGACGCCATGCTCCTTTAATACTTTTGCTGTACCGCGGGAAGCGTAAATCTTGTAGCCCAGCTTTTCAAAACGTTGTGCAATATCCACACCATCTTCCTTATCTGCATCGCAGAGTGTCATGATAATCTGCTTATGCTTCGGAAGATTGATTCCTGCTCCCTGGAATGCCTTATACAATGCTTCATCAAAGTCTTTTGAAATACCAAGGCACTCACCTGTAGACTTCATTTCCGGTCCGAGGCTGATATCTGCGCCTCTGATTTTTTCAAAGGAGAATACCGGCATCTTGATTGCATAGTAATCTGACTTCTTCTGTAAGCCCGGTTCATATCCTAAATCTGTAATTTTGCTTCCTGTAATAACCTTTGTTGCAAGCTGTACAATCGGAATACCGGTTACCTTGCTGATATACGGTACAGTACGGCTTGAACGCGGATTGACTTCAATGACATAAACCTGATCATTGTATACGATAAACTGAATGTTAATCATACCCTTTACATGCAGGGAACGTGCCAGCTTTTCTGTATAATCAACAATCATATCCGTAATTCTAGGTGTCAGTGACTTCGCCGGATATACGGAAATACTGTCACCTGAGTGAATACCGGCTCTTTCGATATGTTCCATAATACCCGGAATCAGGATATTTTCACCATCGCATACCGCATCAACTTCAATTTCCTTACCCATAAGGTACTTATCAACAAGAATCGGGTGATCCTGCTTAATTCTGTTGATGATATTCATAAATTCAACAACGTCTTCATCAGATACGGCAATCTGCATGCCCTGTCCGCCGAGCACGTAAGAAGGTCTTACAAGTACCGGATAGCCTAATTCATTGGCTGCCTTTAATGCTTCTTCTACGGTAAATACGGTCTGACCCTTGGCTCTTGGAATACCGCACTGCTCTAAGATTTCGTCGAATAACTCTCTGTCTTCCGCAGCATCGACATCTTCAGCCTTTGTACCGAAAATCGGCACGCCCATCTTCATCAGGCTTTCTGTCAGCTTAATTGCTGTCTGACCGCCAAACTGCACAACAGCGCCGTCCGGCTTTTCAAAATCAACAATATTCTGGACATCTTCCGGTGTCAGCGGCTCAAAATACAGCTTATCGGCAATATCAAAGTCCGTTGAAACTGTTTCAGGGTTGTTGTTTACAATAATCGTTTCATAGCCTTCCTTCTTGAAAGACCATGTACAGTGCACAGAACAGAAGTCAAATTCAATACCCTGACCGATACGGATTGGACCGGAGCCTAATACGAGTACCTTCTTCTTATCCTTTGTTTCAACCGCTTCATTTTCACTGCCGAATACTGAATAATAATACGGTGTTTCTGCCGCAAATTCTGCCGCACAGGTATCAACCATCTTAAATGCCGCATGAATTCCATATTCGTCACGCAGTGCCTTAACCTCTGCTTCTGTCTTTCCTGTCAGTTCACCGATAACGTTATCCGGGAATTCGATTCTCTTTGCTTCTGTGAGCAGTTCTTTTGTTAAAGGACCTCTCTTTAAAGCATTTTCCATATCGACAATAATCTGTAATTTATCAATAAACCATAAGTCAATCTTTGAAATCTCATGCATCTTGGCTGCCGGAATATGTCTTCTTAAACCTTCTGCAATCTTCCAGATTCTTCTGTCATCAACAACAGCCAGCTCTTCTAAAAGTTCTTCGTCTGTCAGCTTTGTAAAGTCATACGACATCAGGCTGTCAACGTGCTGCTCCAGAGAACGGATTGCCTTCATCAGACCGCCTTCAAAGTTATTGGCAATACTCATAACTTCACCGGTTGCCTTCATCTGAGTTGTCAGTGTTCTCTTTGCAGAGATAAATTTATCAAACGGAAGACGCGGCATCTTTACAACACAGTAATCCAGTGCCGGCTCAAAGCTTGCATAAGTCTTTCCTGTAATGGCATTCTTAATTTCATCCAGTGTGTAGCCTAATGCAATCTTAGCTGCTACCTTTGCAATCGGATAACCGGTTGCCTTGGAAGCCAGTGCTGAAGAACGGCTTACACGCGGATTTACTTCGATTACACAGTATTCAAAGCTGTCCGGATTTAAGGCATACTGTACGTTACAGCCGCCTGTGATACCCAGTTCGTCAATAATATTTAAAGCAGATGTACGAAGCATCTGATATTCTTTGTCGGAAAGTGTCTGTGACGGTGCAACTACGATACTATCACCGGTATGCACGCCGACAGGGTCAATATTTTCCATGTTACATACAGTAATGCAGTTGCCGTTACCATCGCGCATTACTTCGTATTCGATTTCCTTCCAGCCTGCGATGCAGCGTTCTACTAAAACTTCACCGACACGTGAAAGTCTTAAACCGTTTTCAAGGATTTCCCTTAATTCCATAACGTTGTGTGCGATACCGCCGCCGCTGCCGCCCAGTGTATATGCCGGACGCAGTACAACCGGATAACCGATTTTAGCTGCAAATGCTTCACCGTCTTCTACATTATTAACAACTAAGGAAGCCGCACAAGGTTCACCGATTTTTTCCATGGTTTCCTTAAACATTAAACGATCTTCTGCTTTCTTAATTGTCAGCGCTGTTGTACCGATTAACTTCACATTGTGTTCTTCCAAAAAGTCCGTTTCGGCAATTTCCATGGCAAGATTTAATCCTGCCTGTCCGCCCAGTGTCGGAAGAATGCTGTCCGGCTTTTCCTTTAAAATAATCTGCTCTAACGCTTTAACAGTCAGTGGTTCGATATAAACTTCATCAGCAATATCCTTGTCTGTCATAATGGTTGCCGGATTGGAGTTTACTAAAACAACCTCGATTCCTTCCTCTTTTAAAGAACGGCAAGCCTGTGTACCTGCGTAGTCAAATTCAGCTGCCTGTCCAATAATAATCGGTCCTGAACCAATTACCAATACTTTTTTAATATTCGGATTCTTTGGCATTTTTTAGTCCTCCTTCTTCATCATCTCAATAAATCTGTCAAAAAGATACGCTGTATCCTGTGGTCCTGCACATGCTTCCGGATGGAACTGTACAGTAAAAATATTCTTTCCGATATATTCAAGACCTTCATTGGTCTTATCGTTGACATTTTCAAAAGCCGGTTTTGCGACTGCCGGATTAAGTGTCGTTTCATCTACGACATAACCGTGATTCTGTGAAGAAATGTAAACCTTTCCTGTCTGTAAATCCTTTACCGGATGATTTGCACCTCTGTGTCCGTATTTTAATTTATGCGTATCTGCACCTGTTGCAAGTGCCATCAGCTGATGTCCCAGACAGATTGCAAAAATCGGGACATTGCTGTCATAGAGTTTTTTAATTTCTGCAATTTCAAATTCACATTCCTTTGGATCGCCAGGGCCGTTAGAAAGCATGATTCCATCCGGATTCGTGCTTAAGATTTCCTCTGCCGTTGTACGTGCCGGATAAATTGTAACTTCGCAGCCTCTTGAATTTAAGGACTTTGCGATATTGTTCTTTGCACCAAAATCCATCAGCGCAACCTTATATCCCTTGCCCGGCAGGACTTTCTTTTCTTTACATGTTACTTTATCAACGACGCCCTTTACAGAGTATGCCTTAATCTTTGGCAGAACTTCATCAAGATTATAATTCTCATTTGTCGTAATCATACCGTTCATTGTACCTTTTTCACGCAAAATCTTTGTCAGCGCTCTGGTATCGATTCCACTGATACCCGGTATATCATTGTCTGCAAGGAATTTCTGGATAGGGTCTTCACATCGGAAGTTACTCGGCATTCTGGAAAGTTCTCGGACAATATATCCATCCGGCCATGCTTTTAAAGACTCCATATCTTTATAACATACGCCATAGTTTCCAATTAAAGGATATGTCATGGTTACTGCCTGTCCTGCATAAGAAGGGTCTGTCAGTACCTCCAGATATCCTGTCATTGATGTGTTGAAGACAATCTCGCTGATTACTTCGCGGGTAGAACCAATACTCGTTCCATTAAACACTGTTCCATCTTCAAGAATTAAAAATGCTTTCATGAATGCCACCTAATTTCCTTTCGTATTATTAAATTTTGCTACTTTTGCGCAAAAAAAAAGACACAAAAATGTCTTTTTTTCTCAAATTTAATAAATTTTATCACACTATAACCTTTATTTCAAGAGGTAATTTCCAGTTGCCCGATATATTTCCATGTTTCACCGCCGTCCGATGACTGATATTTCGCCGCTGTTTTACCACTGTTATACACACCGTTGCTGCCCTGTGTCAGATAAACGGTAATCATGCCCTGATCATCTACCACCGGCACCAGTGCCTCTTTATAAACGTCACTCCACGAAAGTTTTGATGCCGTTGTTTCTTCCTCGGCTTTTGTTTCCTGCTGCGTGCTGTCACTTTCCGTTGTCTGCGCATTTGCCGCCGTGCTGTCTAACTCCTGCGGGTCCAGTGTCACTTTTGAAAACGTCTTTCCAAGGTCTTTTGTCATATACAGGTTACTGTCCATGCCATCTACATAGTTATAGCAGAAAAATCCTGTATCTGCATCTGCAAAGACCACGCCCTTTAATACATTTAATGCCGGTCCGCTGCCTATCATTATCCAGCTTTCACCGCCGTTTGTTGTTGTATAAATACGCGATGCCTGCTGACTGCCATTCTTACCGTAACCGATAACGATTACGCCTGTCATTTCATCAAAAAACTTTACATAGTAATAATTGGCATCATAAATCGTATCAATTTCACTAGTAACCCAGTTACTGCCTTTATCATTGGAAAACAACAACGTCAGGGGTACCCTACCGTTTTCTGCATTTTTGCCGCCGTAAAGAAACGCTGCTTTATTCGTGTCTAACTGCCAGCTTCCATCCATAAGCTGTGTGGATGAATTTTCCACAAGCGGCAGATTCGTACAGTCTACCGGAACATTGACATATTTTGCACCACCGTCATATGTAATCTGTAACGTATTTTCTTTAATTTCATACTTTGTAAGCGTATTGGAAGAAGCCGCCGTTGCCGATTCCGAGCCGCCGGTTACGCTGTCTTTTAAGCTTTCATTATACTGTGAAATACCGTATTCTTCCGGTGTCACAATATTCTCCACATAAATCGTTGCCGTACCGTCATAGTGGTTGTCCAGTGCAAATGTCACAACCCATTCAAATTCCATTCTGCCGTTGTCAAGCACGCCGTCCCACGACTGGAAATACTCCGACGTACTATCCTTTAAAACTGCCGAAAAGCTGATAAGCACCGTGCCGGTTTCACGGTCAAGCACTTTGGAATCCTTACATGAAACCTTTCGCAGTGCCTTTGACCACGGCAGATACTTCTGGGTAAACTGTCCCGTAAACTGTGTCAGCCAGATGTCTGCCATTTTACTTAACTGCGGCGTTTCAAATTCCTGATATTCGCTTTTCTCACCTTCATTATACGCTTCATCCAGTACATTTCCGTCACTGTCTATCCGAACAGAAAATGTATAACGGGATTTTAACTCAATCCGACTTCCCTGTCTGCTCTTATAATTGGAATGAACAATGAACACAATAACAAGACACAACAGTCCCGCAAGTGCAAGCTTTGCCAGCATCATTACCGGTGATTTACTAAATTTTATTTTCATCCTGTCCACTCCTATCCTAATTACTGATTCACTCCGTTACATTTCTTAATTTTTACAATATACACGCCATCTCTGCCGCTTGTCCGGGCTTTCTTATACTTCTCTTTTAATATGCAGCGCCTCCTGCATAATTTTTCTGTAAGATGGATAATCCCATAAATAATACACTGAAAACACACCGATAAACAGTGCTGCCACTACAAAAACCGGATGAATGAAAAACAGCCAGTCTGAACTGATCTGCCGCTTTAACAGCGGCATACCGTATGCCACAAAAACACTGAGTGCAATCACCGTTCCGTTAAAAGCATTTCTATTGTTATACATCGACTGCATCTGGTCAAAACAAAGCACCGCTATCATCTCACCTGCCGGACGGATACACATCGTCACAAGGCTTAACAGCAGGCTGTGTACAAACGATACACCAAATAAATTTAAAATAATCGTGAAATACACAAAATCTGTGACCATTTTAACTGCCAGCCTGCCAAGGAAATTCATATACGGACTTACCAGCACCACGCGCACCATCAGATAATCCCTGTCACCCATGGCAAGCAGTGTATTGTTGGCAAGGCTTCCGCAAATCGTAGACAGCATAAAAAACATAAACAATACCGCAGATTCTTTGTGATCACGGATTAATGGATTAAACTGTGCCATAAACAGATACGGCAAATAAATAAAAACTGCCACGTATAAATATTTCTTAATAAACTGCACAATCATTCTCACAAGCACTGCCATGACACCAATGGTCATGCGCATCTTTGAATTTCTCTTATGAATCACCTGATTGCTGATATATTCTCCCACCAGCGGCATTTTTGTCAGAATTTCCAGACTTCTGTTCGTGCCTTCGTGAAAACTCAAAATTTTTTCTGCAAACATTTTTTTAAAGATTTCCATGATCTGCCTCCCCGATAATATCCAGTACCGCTCTGCGCAGTTCCTGTACCTGTAAGGTTTCTGACGGCACAACCTCAAATCTGCCGTTATGCAGCAGCAGAATCTCATTTGAAATCTGTTTGGCAATTTCAAGCAGTCCCGTGGATATTAATATAATATGGTTTTCTTTTACCGTCTGCAATACCTGCAAAAAGGTACGGATATAATTCTCACTGCAATAGTCAAACGGCTCATCAAATAATATAACATAGGGCTTCTGCACTAAAAATGCGGCAAGCTGCACACGTTTTTTATCTTCAAAACTCAGTTCACAAATCAGCGTATCCTTGGCATTTTCTTCCATGCCGACTTTATCAAGAAATTCGTCTGCGGGAACGGGTACATTTTTTAAATCACACAAAAAATGAATATATTCATATGCCGTTATGTACATCGGCAGGATGCTCTGTTTTGCTGCATGGAAAATGGTTGTCTTTTCCTTTGTTGCAATTTCTCCCGCATCGACTGGCAAATCCCCTGACAGGCAGTCAAACAATGTTGTCCTGCCGGAACCGATACCACCCAGGACCGGATACACCCTTCCTTCTTCAAATGTATAATCAATATCAGAAAGTACTTCTGTTTTTTTATTATAGGATTTTTTCAGATGATGAATCTGTAACATATCATTTCTCCAATCCTGCCAGCTTTTTTACAGTCTGGCATATGTACTTTATTATATTACATATTTATGGCATTTGTAAATTGGTATTTGTAAATCTGTGAATCGCCCGTGCAAAGATTTCTGTTAAGATTTTTTTTAGAATTGTCTGCTTGTTTTGATAAGATTTGTATTTTACAATTGTTTTACTGCCTGCAACATGGTATAATTTATTAATCTATGGATTAAAATAATACTACACGATGAGTAAAATACGATTTTGTGTCAATGCGCACCTGGCACGTTTTCGTTTTCTGCCATTTTAGGATCCGGTATGTGCTTTTTGCCTGCACAAAAACCGCTCCTCTTTATATGGCAGGATTTGTGCGCAGAAATGAGGATTCTTATGAATTTTTTGAAAAAAAACTGGCGGCTGTGTTTCGGCTGTTATATCTTTATATACCTGCCGTGGTTTTTCTACCTTGAAAAAAAGATTACCATGGAAACACCGAACCTGCACATTATCAACAATGCCATTGATGACATGATCCCGTTTTGTGTGTATTTTATCATTCCGTATATGCTGTGGTTTATCTATGTCATCGGTGCCTGTATTTATATGCTGTTTAAAGCATCCGATACGGAATTTTTGCGTTTCGCATTATGTCTGACAATCGGCATGTCCGTATCCTTACTGATTTGCATGATTTATCCGAGCGGTCTGACACTGCGCCCGAATGACGTACCGGACAACTTTTTCGGCATGCTGCTGAATACGATTTATGCCAGTGATACACCAACCAATGTATTCCCAAGTATCCACGTATACAACTCCCTTGCCGTCCACATCGCACTGCACCGGAGCGAATGGTTTCAAAAGCATAAGGCATTTGACATTGCTTCATTGATTCTTTGTGTATCCATCTGCATGTCAACCGTGCTTTTAAAACAGCACTCCATTACAGATGTTATCGGCGCTTCAATTTTAATGGCAGTGATGTACACCCTCGTGTACGCCACCGACTACAGCCGCCTTTTAAAAAAAAGCCGCGACAAGGAAATTGAAATGCAGTAAATTTAAAAAACAGCCACTTGAACCCGACTATCGGAAGATGGTTTCAATACAGGAAAAACGCCTCAACGTGTTACTTAACTTCGGCTTATTTTCCTGTATTGAAACCTCTCAGACGGTACGTTTCAAGTGGCTGTTTCTTTACTTTATTATAACGAAAAATACACCGAGCCGTGGTGTCTGGCTTCGGTGTATTTTTCTATATTAATTTTTTATTCGTCAAAAATGCTTACGATTTCGCCGTCTAAGATTCTATTCATGTTCTTTACGGCGCAGAAGTTACCGCACATGGAGCAGGTATCTTCCTTTTCCGGTCTTGCGGATTCTCTGTATCTTCTTGCTTTTTCAGGGTCAATTGCCAGATCAAACATTTCTTCCCAATCCAGCTTCTTTCTTGCCGTACTCATCTTTTTATCCCAGTCGGATGCCCCCGGAATACCTTTGGCAATATCGGCTGCATGGGCTGCGATTTTAGCAGCAATAATCCCTTCCTTTACATCATTTAAGTCCGGTAAGCGCAAATGCTCTGCCGGTGTTACATAGCATAAAAAGGATGCGCCGTAAGTTGCCGCAACCGCACCACCGATAGCCGATGTAATATGGTCATAGCCAGGTGCAATATCTGTTACAAGCGGGCCTAATACGTAAAACGGCGCGCCCTTGCAGATGGTCTTCTGGATTTCCATGTTTGCCTGAATCTGGTTCAGCGGCATATGTCCCGGTCCTTCAATCATAACCTGTACATCCTTTTCCCATGCACGTTTTGTCAGTTCACCAAGTGTTACCAGCTCTTCAATCTGTGAAATATCGGAAGCATCTTCGATACAGCCCGGTCTGCATGCATCACCAAGACTTATGGTAACATCATACTTGCGGCAGATGTCTAGTACCCAGTCATAATTTTCATAAAATGGATTTTCTTTTCCTGTCATTTCCATCCATGCAAAAATGATAGAACCGCCTCTGGATACAATGTTGGTAAGACGCTTTGCATCCTTAAAACGCTTTGCTGTACTCTTATTGATACCGCAGTGAATTGTCAGGAAATCCACACCATCTTTTGCGTGCATTTCAACAATTGAAAGCCATTCTTCGGTTGTAATATCCTTTAACGGTTTGTGGTAATATACCACGGCATCATAAATAGGAACTGTTCCTATTGTTGCCGGACACTCTGCGGTCAGCTTTCTTCTGAACTTCTGTGTATCGCCGAAAGAACTTAAATCCATAATAGCCTCTGCGCCCATGGCTACGGCTTCGTTCACCTTTTCCATTTCCATATCCAGGTCTACGCAGTCCCTTGATGTACCCAGATTGACATTAATCTTTGTCTTTAAGGCAGAACCGATACCATTCGGGCTTAATGCCTGATGATTCTTATTGGCAGGAATAATCACCTGTCCCTTTGCAATCAGTTCTCTTAATTTTTCAACGCCCATATTTTCTTTTGCTGCAACAATTTCCATTTCAGGGGTGACAATCCCCTGTCTTGCAGCATCCATCTGTGTCGTATAACTCACAACAGCCTCCATTCCTGTACCTTGTACATGCTGATTTTTTCCGTGGGAGATATATCGCCGGGTTTATCCATATTATCATTATTATGATTTAAATATTTCACTTTACTATTATGTAAAAATAGGGAACTTTTTTCCGAAATTTCCTGATAGTCCTAAAGAATGCGCTATTTTCCGACAGCATATCCTCCATCTTAAAAGATACGGTATTCTGTCATTAAAAAAGAACTCCCTACGGTGGCATTATCCACATCAGGTAACGGGTCGGATACGATTCCCTCTCAGCAGTACCGCGGCTTTCGCCGCGGTCCTTTTGCTCCCCGGAAAATATTAACTTTATTATAACATTGTCTGACAAGAAGTCAATTTAAAACTTTTTAAAAACATCCGCTTCTGCCTTTAAGCTTTCCACGGTTTCCTTACTGCTGCCCATCTGTTCATTGATGGTGTGCATATCTTCTACCAGTGAACCGGTACTCATCGCGGAGCTTGTAACCGCATTGGCACTTTCTTCTACTGCTTTTGCAATACCCTCAATGGACTCTACGACATTATTCATAATATTCTTTAAGTTTTCTGTCTTTTCCGTAAATTCATTCATCACTTCACTGACATAGCTTGCATCTTCATTGTACTGTTCTCCGGAATCCGCATATGTACCGTAATCCGGCAGCACCGTTTCTTCTATAAATGCTATCATCGCATTTGAATTATCGATTAATGCATGAACCGCCTTTGTAACATGTTCATTAATTGCCTGGATATTATTTGCCGTATCCCGGCTTGAATCTGCCAATTGACGAATTTCATCCGCAACTACCGCAAAGCCTTTTCCGGCATCGCCTGCCCTTGCAGCTTCAATCGATGCATTTAATGCAAGCAGATTGGTCTGGCTTGAAATATTTAAAATCTCGCCTGTCAGTTCATTGACCTTTTCTACACTGCGGCTTTCTTCTATCGCCTGCTTTAATGTACCGACGATATTTCCAACCATTGCATCAGTCTGTACTTTATTTTCATTAGCATTCTTTGCAAGCGTATCTGCACGCTCCTGCATTTCTTTAGAGTATGCATTCATCTGCCCGGTTCTGTCTGCAATATCATTTACTTCACCGCTGATAGACTCTGTATTTTCCGTCACTGTCTGTACCGTTGCGGCAATCTCCTGCATCGTTGCAGACAGTTCTTCCATTGCTGAGGAAACATCCTGTGCATTGTCATTTGACGCCGACACATTTTCCGTAACCATATTGACAACCCGGGTCAGATTCTGTGTACCGCTTACAATCACACCCATCGTACTCTGTAACTTATCCAGAAACAGATTAATCCCATCTGCAAGCGCACCAATTTCATCCTGATAACCGGATTCCACACGCATTGTTAAATCACCCTTGTGCTCTTCGATCAGCGATACGATTTCTCCCAGCTTTTTATTGGCTGCAACAACTGGTTTTACAACCATGCGGTTTGAAATGATTATGGCTGCGACAAGTGCAACAATGCCTAACAGCAGACATACAATGCCAACACCCATTGATGACGCATAGGCACTCTCCATATTTGCGACTGCCTGATCTGCCAGTGATGATTCAAGTTCAATCATATTTTCCAAATCTGTTTCAATCTGGCTGCTCATTTCAACCAGATCGTTGTTGGCAACAATTGAAGCATTTTCATTCTGGTCGGTCTGTACATATTTTACCATAGCATTATACTTGGAAAGGTATGCCTGATAATCACTCTGGAACTTCTGGAATGCTTCTGTTTCTTCCGGTGTCAGATTATTTGAAAAATCTGCCATCTGATTTTCCAGTGTCTGCTTAGTCTGGCTGATGGAAGTTTCCACCTTTTTCTCTGCTGCATCGCCCTGTGCCAGAATATAATTATACGATAAACGCATCAGTGTCTGTGTATTTTTCGACATTGCAGATACATCCTGTATTGTTGCCAGATACTCGTCAGAAATAACACGCCCCTTTTTTTCAATGTTGCCTGCACCTAAAATACTAAACGCACTTGTAACCAGAACCAGTACGGCAAGCACCGCAACCGGTCCTAATATCTTTACTTTAATTGATTTCATATCCGATAACTCCTTTCTTCTGCCTCTTGATTCACCATATGATAAACCATTTTTTTCTTTTGTACAAGCGGATAAATCGCATATTTACTCAAAAAAAACATATTTTTTGTTCTTACAGATGCAGTACACGTTCCTTAATTTCCTGTGTACGTCCCTGATTCCAGAACTGCGTGCCGATATAACCGCAGGTTCTTCTTGCAACATTCATCTTATCCTGATTTCTGTTGCCGCAGTTTGGGCATTCCCAGATAAGTTTGCCATCTTCATCGGTTACAATCCGGATTTCCCCATTGTAGCCGCATACCTGGCAGTAATCGCTCTTGGTATTTAATTCCGCATACATAATATTCTCATAAATATACTGCATGACAGACAATACCGCCGGGATATTATCAACCATATCCGGCACTTCCACATAGCTGATTGCGCCACCCGGTGAAAGCTCCTGGAACTGTGATTCAAATTTCAGCTTGTCAAATGCATTAATATCTTCCGTTACATGTACATGATAGCTGTTTGTAATATAATTCTTATCGGTTACACCCGGAATCTTACCAAATCGTTTCTGCAGATTCTTTGCAAATTTATATGTTGTCGATTCCAGCGGTGTACCGTACAGACTGAAATCAATATTCGTTTCTTTTGCCCATTTCTTACAAATTTCATTCAGATGACGCATTACTTTTAAGGCAAACTCTGTACCTTCCGGCTGTGTATGGGTAACACCGACCATATATTTTGTACACTCACAAAGGCCGGCATATCCTAATGAAATGGTAGAATATCCGCCATAGAGCAGCTTATCAATTGTTTCACCCTTCTTTAAACGTGCAAGTGCACCATTCTGCCATAAAATCGGTGCAACATCAGACGGCGTACCCTTTAATCTGTAATGTCTGCACATCAGCGCACGCTTACAAAGTTCCAGTCTGTCATCAAAAATCTTCCAGAACTTGTCCATGTCTTTGCCTGATGAGCATGCCACGTCAACCAGATTAATTGTTACAACACCCTGATTAAATCTGCCATAATACTTTGGCTTACCGGTTTCTTCATCAATATAAGGTGTTAAAAAGCTTCGGCAGCCCATACACGGATAGCAGTGTCCTTCACCGTTTTTATCAACCTTTAATTCCTTCATCTTCTTTTCGGAAATGTAATCCGGAACCATTCTCTTTGCAGTACATTCCGCCGCCAGCTGTGTCAGGTTCCAGTATTTTGAATCCTCATGGATATTATCTTCCTCCAGCACATAAATAAGCTTTGGAAATGCCGGTGTAATCCATACACCCTTTTCATTTTTAACCCCCTGGATTCTCTGGCGGAGTACTTCCTCCGTAACCATCGCAAGGTCATCTCTTGTCTGACCCTCCGGCACTTCGTCCAGATACATAAACACCGTCACAAACGGTGCCTGTCCGTTGGTTGTCATCAGTGTAATAACCTGATACTGAATCATCTGCACGCCGCGTTTAATCTCATCACGCACTCTTAATTCCGCAACCTCACGCACCTTTTCTTCGGTGTATGCCAGACCCACTTTGTCAAATTCTTCACGAACCTGCTTGATAAATTTTTCCCGGCTGACCTGTACAAACGGTGCAAGATGGGCAAGACTGATACTCTGTCCGCCGTACTGGGAACTTGCAATCTGTGCAATTGCCTGTGTTGCAATATTGCATGCCGTTGAAAAGCTGTGTGGCTTTTCAATCATGGTTTCACTGATAACCGTACCATTTTGCAGCATATCTTCCAAATTTACCAGACAACAGTTGTGCATATGCTGTGCAAAATAATCTGCATCATGGAAATGAATCAGTCCCTGTTCATGGGCATCTACAATATCCTGCGGCAGGAGCAGACGCTTTGTTATGTCTTTGCTGACCTCACCTGCCATATAATCTCTCTGAACGCTGTTAACAGTCGGATTTTTATTGGAATTTTCCTGTTTGACTTCTTCATTATTACATTCTAACAGGCTTAAAATCTGTTCATCTGTTGAATTGGATTTACGTACCAGCGCTCTTTTATAACGATACGTAATATATTTTCTTGCCACTGCAAATGCTCTCAGATTCATAATCTGGTTTTCCACCAGATCCTGAATTTCTTCTACGCTTAAAGAGCGGTTCATCTCCTGACAGATTTCTTCTACATTCACAGAAATTTTTTTGATCTGCTCATCTGAAAGTCTTTCACTGTGTACAACTTCTTTATTTGCCTTTGAAACAGCTGCCATAATCTTTGCAATATCAAATGTAACTTCTGTTCCGCTACGCTTAATAATTTTCATTTTTCCAATCCTTTCCTTTTCTCACAAAATTGCGTTAAAAAAGTCCTGCCCGCTCTCACGGGCAAGACGAATTATACTATATCTAGCATATCAAGTCAATGCAAGCACACAACATATAGTGAAGAAATAGTTGTTAAACTGTTCCTTACTTCTTCCGGATTCCCATTGCCTGCATGCTTAAAAATGATGCAAATATACGGGCACAATCAATCTGATAGTCTGCCCATGTCCCGGATTCTTTGCATTTATCAAAAGTGACAAGCCCCTTGATATCATCCGGTGTCCCGATAATACACTGGATGGTTGAAAAAACTCTTTTCTGCTTCATGGCGGCACAAAACTGTGGTGCACTGTTAAACATGCCGGCAACAAAGCTCGTTTCCATATAATCCTTTTCCTCTAACAGTTGTTTAAATTCTTGTGTCTTTACATACTGTGCATTGTCCGAATAGTTCTGTTCAAACCCCACTGTATAAACTCTTGATAAATTTTCTCCATAATAAATATTAATGGTATCCAGCTGATACGATTCAAGCATATGCTGCAGAATCTCCCGGTATGCCAATGCCTGATTTTCTGTCACATCGGACATAAATTTCGCAATTGCCTTTAATTCCTGAATTTCTCTGCCATTTGTACCCACATGCTGTACACGCGTAATTGATTCTTCATATGACTTACGGTGCAGCTCATCACGGAAAAATACATACCGGTCCCTGCCTTTTTCTTTGGCAATATACAAGCAGTAATCCGCTTTTTTGAACAAATCCTCAAATTCTTTTCCATTATTTGGTGCAATTGATGCACCGATAGAGCAGGTAATGGCAAAATCCTCAAAATCCCCTGCAAATTCCCATTTAATCTGGGTACGGATCGCACGCAGCATTCCCCGCAGAATCTGATCATCATTAATATTATCTATTACAATTAAAAATTCATCGCCACCAATACGTCCTACGACGCCGTCGTCCCCGACAATCTCTTTTAACTTATACCCGACTCTTGAAAGCACCTTATCACCGTAGAGATGTCCATAGGTATCATTGACGGATTTAAAATGGTCTATATCCAGAATTACCAGTGTCACCCGGGTTTCTTTTGCTTTTGCCAGTGTCTTTTTGGCATAATCCGTAATCGTCTTTTTATTATAGACTTTGGTAAGTGAATCATAGTGCAGCTCATCAATGACTTCAATTGCCTTCTGCTGGGCGATGGTATCTTCCGGTATGATTCTGCCGACCATCATTCGTTCATGACCTGCACCGTTAAAAAGATTGCCGCAGAAGCAGAGCCGTTCCATAATATTACTCTGCGTTCTCAGACACGAATTCATCTTAATCTTAAACGACTGCACATAGGATTTAATATCGCTGACCATCGTCACAAACAGCGAATACTCTTCCGGATCAATATACGATTTATCAATCATCTCCTGTTTCCATTCATCAATATCCATCTTATAAATGGTAACCTTCTGATACTGCTCATACCGGAAAATACAGATGATATTGTCTGAACGGTTATAGGAAAATGCATACTCCTGTGTCATGCCAAGAAACATGCGCAGTCTTGATACATCCGATGTCAAATGTTCAATGACCGCTTCTATGCTCTGTACATCAATCATCTCAATGTCAATATTATCCAAGCCGTCCATTCCTGTCTTTTTGCAAAGCAGCCGTAAGAGATTGTAACGGTAACTGCCATCTTTAAAACGGAAGCGGAAAACCTGTTCCTGCGTATCTCCCGCAAATTCATCGATAAACTTCTTTAACCGTCCGACCTCATCCGGATGCACAAAATCAGTAATTGTATAAAAATGCTCATATTCAAAATAATCCGTAAACGCCTTATTCGTAACAAATGCACGGTATCTGCTGTCAATGGCAGCACGTCTTTTATCTATGCTATGCATTTTTTCATAATTTAAAACATCTTTTGATTCCTGCATACCTACGAACTCCTTTAATAACCCCCATGTGACAACAAGCACAAAAAATCTAAATTAATTATACTTCATGCCGTCATTTTTAACAAGCATATTTCCCATTTACTTTTTATAGTACAGCATATTCATGGCAGGATAAATATATTATCTGGAAATCCTGTGAAATTCTTCCAATCATATTAAATGCTTTTTTCTGCATTTGATTATCCAGTGCCAGAAAGATATCATCAAGAACAATCACCGGTTTTTCTTTTACAGAAAGCCTCTGTATAAATGCCATACGCTCACAAAACCAGATAACGTCTTTGATTCCGCTGCTGTAATAATCCATTTGCCGCAGAATTCCATGGTCAACAATTCCAATTTCATAGGTGTCGTTTAACTGCACTTTCCTGCCCAGTTCTTCATCAAATGCGGACAGATACGCATAAAAAGGTTCTGATAAATCTTTTGCCATATGACTGATATATGCCTGCTTTGCCTCTGTAAGATACTGCATGCTCTTTTCAAGCACCTCCATACGATGTTCTATCTGCTTTTTCTGTTGTCCGGTCTGCCGTTTTTTCTGTAAAACCTGTATCTGCTGCTTCTCCAGCATTTTACACTTTTCTTCCCGCTGCTGTTCTTGAAAAGCATGATGTATCTGCTTATAAAACTCTTCCTTTTGTGAAAGGGTCTGATACTCTTTTGCATAGGCAGCGCCGGTGCGTTCCTTTTCTTCTGCACCGTTTAATCCTTCAAGCTGCTCTTTATACTGTGCCGTGCGCCTTCGCAGCCAAAAAAACACTGCCACACCGGCAATTCCGGCCAGCCCGCCAAAGACTGCTGCCGGCTGCTTCTGCAGCACTGCCATTGATAAAATACCGAGTATAACCCCTGCCGCTGCCAGAAAAACCGCCGCAACGGAAAGTCTTTTTGCCTGCCGGATTTTTGATCTGCACTCTTTTTTTTGTTCCCGGAGTTTTATAAGATTTTCTTCCCATCCGTCTGTGTGGTTTAAACCGGCTGCAAAATAGTCGTCTAAAAATGCCAGCCGTTCTTCTTCCTCTGCCGTAAGTCCGGTTGTACTACTGCCGGGCTTTTCCTCCTGTATGTCCTCCCCTGTATTTTCCGTCTGTAAAGATATTGGCATTTTCTGCTCTGACAACTGCTTCCTCTGCCTTTCAAGCTCCCACTCCTGCATGGAAAGACGGTTTAATTCTTCCGTAACCTGCGCAAGCTCCCCGCGGTTTCCCGTTTTTTTGTATTCCCTGTACTCCGCTTCAATTGCGGCGGCTGCCTGTTTGCTTTTTAACAATCCCGTATCCTGCGTGCCGTCAAAAAAGCCGATACGCATATTTTCATTGACTTCTACCCGCATATGATTCCAGCTCATAAATGCTGTTGCCTGATACGTCGCTTTTGTCATGCCAAACAGTTCTTCCCCGATATTTTCCGTGTAATCCTGTGATACCATTCCGGTATCTAAATCAATCAGCGCAAAAGTATCCTCCCGCTCCTTTTCCGAAAAGGTTCGTTCAATCCGGTACTGCTTTGTGCCTGCTGCAAAACGAATCCATCCGCCCCATGTTCCCTGCTGCCACGGCTTATACTTTTTACGCGGTACTTCTTCTAAATTTTTACGGGTTCTTGCTGAACCAAGCCCGTAAAACATGGCGCACACAAATGCTGCAAATGTCGTTTTACCGCTGCCGTTTGGCGCACACAGATACTCCAACGGTTCTTCCGGGCAGAAATGATACCCACTCAGCCCGCCAAAATTTTCCACATAACACTCCTGAATCTTCATCTTCTTCGCCTTTCCGGAGGAATTAAGAACCGAATTTATTTCAGTTCTGCGACAGCGCTGCTTTTACACATGCCAGTATCTCCTGCTTCATATCCTCTGTTTCATCACTGTCCATGATATATTTTTCCAAATACGCCTCAAATCCGCTCTCTTCCCGCACACTGGCGGTTTCATCTTTAAGCCGCACCAGGTAATACTCCTGTTCCAGATATTTTTTGATATAATCCATATCATATGCCGCCTGTGACTGCTTTGCACCGGTAAGAACCACCCGTATCATATCCTGGCTGTCTGCCGGCTCTGTCTGTTCTTCCAATGCCCTCTTTGCAATCTGCGTTTTTACCGTTTCATATAACTGCGGTGTCGTCACAATATCCGTACAGTCCACTGTGATTCCCCACGCCTTTCTTTTGGCAAAAGGCACAAAACGAGCTGCTATCTTACGCGCCGTGCCACATTCCGGGCTTTCTGCCGCGATGTTTTCTGTGCCGCTTCCGGCACTGCCGCTTACTGCCGCTGCGGTATCCAGCAGGACAAATCCCTTTTCCCCACATTCATCAAAACCACGTGCCTCCAGACAGCCACTGTAACAGTATACCCCGCGACTGTCAATGCTTCCCTTTTTATATTTGTGGATATGCCCCAGTGCCAAATAATCTATATTTCTCCCGGCAAAACTGCCGAACCGGTCAATCTGTCCGTGCATCATGACAATATTGGTATCTTCCGGTTTTAAATGCAGATTTGACGGCAGTTTTAAACTGTTTAAGCCTGTAATCACCACATTTCCGTAACGGTATGCCTTTCCTGCTCCCGGAAACAATTTAAGATTCTTTGGCAGTGAATTCCCATTCACGGTCATATTGAAACCACTGTCTGGGGCTGTGTTAAAAAGCTGTTCCCCATCATGGTTGCCGGAAAGCACTAAAAAATCCACCTGCGGATGTGCCGCCACTGCTTCGAGTATCCTTTTTCTCACGGCTTCCCGCCCGTTTTCACTGTCAAATAAATCTCCTGCTACAAGGACTGCACGCACCTTCTCCCGCTGTGCATAGTCCATCATTTTTATAAATGTTTCAAGCAGCTCATCGTTGCGCCGCCGTGCTTCCTGCCTTGTAAGACTGGTAGCGAGCGCCGAGTCCAGATGAATGTCTGCACAATGAATCAGCTTCATTTTTCTTACGTTTACCTTTCTATTTTTTCACAAATAATCCTTTAGTACCATTTGCATTTTGTGACTTTCATTTTGTTTTCTAATATGCTAAACTTCTAGATGTTGTTAAGTCCGGAATCACAGCAGCTACATTAATTTACTTTGAGGAGGTTTTTACCCTGATGGAACGTGTAAAGTATAACAAAGTAGAGGTCTGTCATGGTGACAGTCAGAAAAAATTTCCAGTATATGAAATTTATCTTGACGGTGTCATTGTAACAAAAGTTTCTTCCGAGTCTGATGCTTTAGAGATGGTATCCCGCTGGCAGGAAATTTATAAATAATTGACGTGTGCCGCAAGGTGTACTAAAAAGCTGTCTGAGAATGTTGATGGGCATTCCCAGACAGCTTTTTTAATGAATTTCTTTCACTATTTTATCAATACATTCTTTTTTGCCAAGCGCTTTAATGTGATCTCCTTTTTGAAATTCATATTCGGCAGACGGCATAATAAGTGTTTCCCCGCCGGACACTATCGCAATAATATTAACATTATATTCTGCCCTGACATTTACTTCACGGATTGTCTTTCCTGCCCAGCTTTCAATAATCGGTATTTCATAAATGGAATACTCATCGGTCATTTTGATATAATCAAATACATGATTTGCGCTGCATTTTTCAGCAAGATTATATGCCACGTCACGTGCCGGATACAGTACCTCGTCCGCACCGTTTTTCAACAGGAACTTCGCCTGAATATCGCGGCTTGCCATACTGATAACATGTCTGCCGCCCAGCTCTTTTACAAGATTTGTCACTTCCAGACTATTCTGGAAATCTTCTGCAATACAGACAATAATCACGTCGAAATTACGGATTCCAAGGCTTTTTAAAACTTCAACATTGGTACAGTCCCCCACCCTGGCACTGTTTACTTTTGTAAACATATCCCGGATATGGTCTTCATTGGAATCTATAATCATAACTTCATTATCCAGCTCCAAAAGCTTATTTACCAGATGATGTCCAAACTTTCCTACTCCAATCACTAATATTGATTTCATCTTCTTCTCCACTACCTGTTTCACTTTATACTATTTTTTCAAGAATCTGCTGAGGAGTATCTGCAATTCCCCATGCTCCCAGCTTTTCCAATGCTATACGTTCCCTGAAACCCCAGCTGACCAGAATACACGGCAGCCCCGCATTATCTGCGGTCTGCTTATCCACTTCGGAATCCCCGATATAAACGGTTGTTTCCTTTTGCGCGCCAAGCTGTTTCATCGCTTCATACACCGTATCCGGTGCAGGCTTTTTTCTTGTGGTATCACTCTGTCCGATTGCTGCCGGTATCACATCTTTAAAAAAGGTATCCCTTAATTCCACAACCGCGTTGTGATTCTTATTGGATACAATGCCGACTGCAATCCCCTGCGCCTTTAACGTATTAAGCATGGTTAAAATTCCGTCATACGGTCTTGTCTTAACACAGCAATGCTTCTGATAATATGCACAGAATGATTCATAAACTCCTTCGTACTGTGGATTCTCTGCCCCCTGCGGAATTGCACGCTCAATCAGCTTTCTGATACCGTTTCCAACATAACTTTTTATTGTTTCAACCGGATATACCGGATAGCCATACTGCGTACAGACTGCATTGACACTATCCGTTAAATCTTCAATCGTATTTAACAGTGTACCGTCCAAATCGAAAATAACCGTCTGAATCTTCTTTTTTGCCGTTTCCTGTTCTAATTCCTGACTCATAACATTTTCTTCCTTTTTAAAATCCACAACGCCGCTACACAGATAAGCAGTATCAGCACGCAGATAATGCCAAACCCATACGGTGACGATGCCAGAGGCATACCGATACCCGATACATTCATTCCGTAAATGCCGGAAATAATTGTCGGTATCGCCATGACAATCGTAATCGACGTCAGATATTTCATAACATTATTCAGCCTGTTATCAACCACTGATGATAACAGTTCCCTTGTACCATCAATAATATCCCTGTAAATAGCGGTCATCTCTATCGCCTGCTGGTACTCGACCATAACATCTTCGAGCAGTTCCATATCTTCCGGGTACTGTTCCAGTCTTTTGTACCGGCGCAGACGTTCCAGTACGATACTGTTTGAACGCAGGGACGTTGCAAAGTATACCAGTGTGGATTCCAGTTCATGCAGTTCAATGATATCAACATCCTGTGTATCGCCGTCAATGCGTTCTTCTATTTCAATACGTTTCTTATCAATTCCACGCAGATACGCCTGATACAGCGCTGCTGAGCGCAGCAGCAGCTGATAAATAAAACGCATCTTTTTCTTAGTACTGAACTCCCGTACTTTGTTACGGATAAAATACTGTAACACCGGTGTATCCTCTTTGCAGATTGTAATAATCGCATTCTGCTTAATCAGGATACCGAGTGGAATTGTTGTATACATTTTCTTTTCATGGCGGACTTCCGGGGACGGAATATCCACTAAAATCAAGGTATAGCCGTCTTCCAGACTGATACGTGAACTTTCTTCCTCATCCAATGCAGTCGCAAGGTCACTGACTTCAATATCATATGCTTCCGAAACTTTATTCAATTCCTGTACACTCGGATCAACCATCTGTACCCATGCGCCGTCTTCAAATGCATCAATTGTGCGGATAACCGACTGCTCTGTCTTAAAAATATTGATCATCGGATGTCTCCTTCCCTGCTACTCACGTATTCCGCAGGCATTTTAATGCCGGAGGAACCGCGAGCCTGATTTTATCAGGCTCTGCGATAAAAAGCGACTTTGTGACGCCTGCGGCACAAATGCTGTGTGAAAAAGCTTTGATTTAAGGCTTTTTCACACTACTCACGTATGTCCCTGACTATGATACCATATTTTTATTCTTTTGTAACGTAGTTTTCAGCAAAATACGCGTTGATTTTCGCATAAACATCTTCTACAGAATAACGAAGCATTTCATTTGCACAGGTCACGGTAATGTCCGCATACTGCTCATACAATGCCTTTCTATCTTCAAAAATCTCTGCAATAGTTGCCTTGCCGTTTGAAACCACACCGCGTTCTTTTAAGCTGCCAAGACGTTTTTTTAATTCTTCTTCCGGCACTTTTAAGTATACAACTACACCGGTCTTTTTAAAATGTTCCATGGCTTCCCTGCCGTACACCACGCTGCCGCCGGTTGCAATGACTGTATGTTCCGCTTTAATTTCTTTATTCACATCATTTTCAATCTGAATAAATCCTGCATCTGAGTGTTCATCAATCAACTGTTCCAAGGTCTTTGCGTACTTTTGCTGAATTACAATATCTGAATCGATAAATTGGTATCCCATCTTTTTTGCCAGCACAACCCCAATGGTACTTTTACCGCTTCCGGGCATTCCTATCAAAATAATATTCTTCAAGTTTCTCCTCATTTCTATTACTTTTTATCTGCGCACCGCTTCTAACATCTGCTTTAATTCTTCCACTGTAAAGGTATAGTGGCTGTTGCAGAAATGACAGTTGACTTCAATCGGCTTGTCATCATCAATCATTTTCTGTAATTCTTCTGCACCGATACTCATAACTGCTTTACTGACTCTGTCTTTTGAACAGTTACAGTAAAATTCCGTCGGTACAGTATCTAAAATTTCAAGGTTCATATCCCCTAAAATGTGATTTAAAATTTCTTCCGGTGTCATGCCCTGCTCTAACATTTCCGTAACGGAAGTAATTTCCTTAATACGCTGCTCGAGCTTGTCAATGAGTTCTTCGGTTGCATCCGGCATCAGCTGGATAATAAATCCGCCTGCTTCATGCACAGTGTTGTCCTTATTCATCAGCACACCCAGTCCGACAGAAGATGGCACCTGTTCACTCGTTGCAAAATAGTATGTTAAATCATCTGCAATTTCACTGGTAATTAAAATTGTATCACCGACATACGGCTCTTTTAAACCGATGTCTTTAATAACACTTAACACACCGATTCCAACTGCTCCTGCTACATCTAACTTACCGTCCTTTAACGGAAGCATGACCTCAGGATTTGCCACAAATCCTTTCACCCTGCCCTTTGCATCGGCAGTCACGGTCATCTGTCCGATAGGGCCGTTACCCTTAATCTGAATGGTAAGCACGTCCGCATCACTTTTCATCATTGTTCCCATCATTGCACCGCCTGTCATCAGTCTGCCCAGTGCCGTTGTCGCAATCGGACTCATATTGTGACGGGTACGCGCTTCTTCTACCATATTTTTTGTCGTTGCAGCAAAAGCACGAATCTGTCCGTCTGCCGCAATCGCTCTTACAATATAATCTTTCATTATAATCCTCATTTCTGAGCGACTTTGTCGCGAAGTTGCGATGAGAAATTCGCGCAGGCGATTTCTCATCTGCAATCATGGCTATTTGTTTTCGCTCAGAAACAAATAGCCGTGTGAAAAATAAGCGCATCAGCGTTATTTTTCACACTATTCTCCTCTTATTATTAACTTTTTGATGTTGAGGCAAAAGCCCCAACTAAGCCGCCTACGGATTGCTCCGTGCTGCGCACCGGCGTCTTAATATGTAGTATAACCTCTCACTGTCTTCCTTCGGTGCATCGGTTGTAAATGCATCATAGACGGCTTCAACTTCCAAGCCTGCCGTTTCTGCCGCTTCCAGTACTTCTTCCATATAAAATCCATGCTGGAAATGATTTTCCTCGTAACGGATAAAGCTTTCATCTTCATTTTTGATAAACACCGCAAGGTCATATTCGTTATTGCGTGTTTCCTCATCATAGTAGTTATCCCAGATAAAGGCAGAATCGTCACGGTTTTCCGCATACGTATTTTCCGCAAGGACATCCCTGAAAAAATGAATCGTCTTTAAATCAAAGATAAATACACCACCCGGCTTTAAGCCTTTTTTTACGCACTCAAAAACCGATGTAATATCCTCTTTGCTGGTAATATAATTCATGGAATCCGCAATGCTCACCATGGCATCAACCTCATACGGCAGTTCAAAATCGCGCATATCCTGTAAACTATAGACGATTTCCTGTCCGCTCTCATAGAGTTTTTCTGCGGCAATCGTAAGCATATCCGGCGCATTGTCAATACCGACACAACTGTATCCCGCCTTATCTAAAAGCTGTGTCACCGTACCCGTTCCGCAGCCTAAATCAGCAATTTCCATATCCGGTGTAACGCCCTGTTCCTTTAACCGCTCCACTAAATATTCACACCATTCCTCATAAGGAATATTATCCATATATTCATCATAAACATACGCAAATCCTGTATATGCCTGCATTGTATCCCTCCATTTTAAAAATGCGGAACTGATATGCTTTCACACAACAATCCCGCATTCCGCTTTTCTGTATTACCTGCTATTACGCGTTCTTTCCACAGCACTTCTTGTACTTTTTGCCGCTGCCGCAAGGACATGGATCATTTCTTCCGATTTTCTTTGCCTTGACAACTGTTCCTGAAAGCTTCTGCTTCTTGTAAAGTGCCTTTCTTTCTTCTTCTGAAAGAAGATTGTCCCATGCAGGAAGCTCATATAACCAGTCTGCCTTGCAGCCAACCATGTTATAGTAAAGCTTTTCCTTATCGTAATCAAGACTGACCGCCGTATCTTCTTCCATTGTTTCAATCGGATTCGGATTCTTTAAACTGTCATTGATACCATCAAGGAATCCTGTCATCATTAATACTTCTACACCAAACTTATCAGCCAGTTCTTTTACTGTGCCGGATACCGGTGCATCCGGTGTTGCAAGAATCTGCTCATAAATTGCCTTTTCCTGTACAAAATAACTGTTCCAGAATTCCGTCGCCTGATTCTGATTCATCTCTGTTTCATATGCTAACTTACGCCATGTTTCAAGTAATGCCATGCTTATCTTTTTCCTGCCTCTCGTGTATTATAAGTATTTGTTATAGGTTGCACTGGTTACATAAGAATATGAACCCGTGCTTGAATATGTTGTCGCTGAATCCAGCTTTGCAATCTGCGAAACAGCAGACGAGTAAAGCGATGAAGCACTTCTTGATACAGTCTGTCCAAAAGAACTGCTTCCTGTAAATGTAGATTTTACAACTGCCATATCTGACTGTTTGAACTTTTCTGCATCTACAGACAGCTTATTGTCACTTCCGATTGTAATGCCTATACTCTTCAACAATGACTGATTTGCCTTTGTATAGCTTACCATGGAAGATGCATTTCTTAATACGCTGTTATCGTCAGACTTACCCGTCTTTTCTACCAGCGAATTATAATTGGAAACAAAGTCTGATACAGCTTTATAAATCGCATCGGTATCATATTCCTTTGTGGTATTGCCTTCTTTATCCGTTACACTCTTTTTCTCCCAGAGTGCCGTCTTCTTTAAATCAGATACGGAATCCACCACATCGGCCGCTTTATCACGGACTGCTGCGCCGTTTAACTTCTGTGATGCCGTATCCGCCGTTGTGTCTTTCTTATTGGTCCTATCCGCCGTTGTGCCGTCATTGTCCTCTTTTTCATAATAAGACTTTAACAGCTTGTGATAAGAGCCATTCCGGATTGATGACAATGTGGATAAATCAATCCCTGAAAATGCGTAACCCTGACTGCCAAAAATACTGTTGCTTTTTCTGGTCGTTGAACCGGATGAAAGCAGCATATTAATGGACTCTGAATTATAAAATGAAATAGATGACATACAAACCACCTTCCTTAAAAATACCCTTGGACTGCTCCTATATCAATATTATAACACACATTTTCAAGATATCAAATAAAATTAATCTTAAAGATCCTGAAGTCTCTGAATCATATCCCACATTGCTTCTGCAGAATTGAAATTTTCCGGAACAATATCTGCCGGTGTGATATCGATATCAAATGTATCGTTTAATTCACCAACAATAGATACAATATCAAAAGAATCTAAAATCCCGTCATCAATAAGTGTATCACATGTTTCAAAATCTACATCTGCATTAACCTCTGTTAAAATTTCCATTAACTGATCCATCTGTAAAACCTAACCTTTCTGTTTTCAAATTCATTCCTTTTTTTACAGACCTGCTGTCTGTATCGAATTTAAAATACAACACATCACTATGTTCGTCAAGTACCTTTTTTATTTCCGTACCAGGCTCATCCGTGAATTTATTGTGTCCGATGCCATGACATCTCTGTATACAACGGCTTTTTCCTTTTTTGAGTACGCCACAATCTTTGGCATTCTTCTGCTTAAAAACAGGTAAATTCCCTCTGTCACAGAATATGCACCGATATTATAGAATAGTATCAGATCCCCGATTTCAGGCTTTACTACCGGCAGATTTTTTACAATGACATCACCGACCGTACACAGTGAGCCGCAGATTGTCCATTTCTCGGTTGCTCCGGCTTGTGCAAGCTTCCTGCGTGCTGCCATGTCAAAGCCTGCCGTTATGCTGCCGTCTGCCTTTACATAAGTATATGCCGGAATCTTCATTGCCATAGTCTGACCATAGTAATTAATATGGTTGATTCCGCCATCAATAATACAGTAATTCTGCTCTTTATTCGTCTTTAAATCCACTACCGATGAAACAAACACACCACAGGAAGCTGCGATAAAACGTCCCATTTCAAGCGTAATTTCATATTTGCCGCGGATTGGTGCAAGAAGCGCCGCGAATTCCTTTAATTCGTCAAATCCGTCATTTAATGCTTCTTCTCCGAAGTAAGAAACTAAAAGCCCCGGTCCGTATTCGAATTCCTTTGCCATCCAGCCGTACTTTTCTTTCAGGCTGTCGCACAATCCGTCTAAATGTGTCAGTTCTTCTTCAATCTGTTTCATCTTTTTCTTCTGCGTGCCTGTATAACACTGGATACCGTAAAAGTCAATATTCGGGTACTGTGTGCGGTTTGCAATAATATCTTCCAGTTCTGATTCGTCAACACCGAACTGGTTGCCGCTTGTCACGCGGATCAGTGCGCGGATTGTCAGATTCGTTTCTTTTGCGCATGCCTGAAGCAGTTCTAACTGGGTACGGGATTCGATTGTATACACACCCACGCCGCCGCAGTCCTTCATCACATGAAGAATATCTGCTTTTTCTTTATTGACACCCGAAAGTACAATATCAGCCATTGCGACCTGCTCTCTTTCACAGATTGCAAATTCTCCGGGTGAACAGACTTCAAACTTGTGAACTGCCTGCTTCATGCTGTCTACCAGAAACGGATTGGCTTTCATCGCATAACAAAGCCGGATGTCTTCTCCTAAAATTTCTTTCATTGCCTGTACTCTGGACTGTAATTCGTCCAAATCAAAAAGATACATCGGCGTGGCATGTTCCTTTGCCAGTTCTACAATTTTAGCAATCTCAAGCATTTTTTCTTCCCTCCATCAAGGCATTTCTGTCAATCTTACCGTTTTTTGTAACCGGCATGGATGCCACCTGAACAAATTCCTGCGGAATCATAAACTTTGGAAGCTTTTTCATCAGCTCATGGGTAATCGTCTTCTTATCCGGTGTTCCTTCATAGAATCCGATAATCTTATTGTTGTCTTTGTCAAAGATACAGCAGGCACGCACGCAGCCTTCCACCGCGTTGATTGCCATATCAATTTCACCCAGCTCAATGCGGTGTCCCATATGCTTAATCTGAAAATCCTTGCGTGATGAAAAATAAAGCTCGCCCGCCTTGCTGTAATAGCCCAAATCACCTGTACGGTAAATAATTTCGTTGTATTTGTCATTTAACGGATTCTGTACAAATGCCTGATCCGTCTTTTCCCTGTTATTATAATATCCAAGTGTCACCGCCGTACCCGATACACAAATTTCACCGGTTGTATCCGGCATATCCGGCGTAATCAGATTGTCATTGTCATCTAATAAAAAGACGCGTTCATTCGGAAACGCTTTTCCCATTGGCAGTGTTTCATCGAGTGCAAACTCACGGTCTACGATGTAATAGGTGCAGTTACAGGTAATTTCTGTCGGACCGTACACATTGACAAACATGGCTTCCGGATACGTTTCCCGCCAGATATTTAAGTGCTTCACCGGCATAACCTCTCCGGAGAAAATAACTTTGTTAATGCACCCCGGTCTTTTATAGTCAAAGCCTTTTAAGGTCGTTACAATACAGAGTGCCGATACCGCCCAAATCAGGGTTGTCACCTTTCTGTCGTCCAGATAATCCATCAGCGGCATCGGAAATGAAAACAGCTTCTTTGGAATAATCTGCATCGTTGCACCGGTCTTTAAGGTTGAATAAATATCCTTTACCGATACGTCAAAGTCAAACGGCGCCTGATTGCCGATGACATCATTTTCCGTAATGTGGAACGTATCTGTAAAGCAGTCAATAAAGTCAATAACTGAACGGTGGTTTACAATAACCCCCTTTGGCACACCAGTTGAGCCGGAAGTAAAAATCGAATACAGTGGATCAATATCCAGCGCATTTTCACGGATGATATCAAGCTGCTTCATTTCTTTTTCGTCTGGTGTATGTTCCAGTAATTCTTCAATCTTTAATACTTTACCGGAAAATCCTAACTTTTCCTGCTTCTTTGCAGACTTTTCATCTATAATCATAATTTCTGCACCCAGTGTTGCAAGAATCATCTGGATACGTTCTACAGGCTGTGTGGGGTCTAACAGGCAGTAAAAGCAGCCTGCCTTTGCCGCTCCCATAAATGCTGCCAATGCATTACAGCTCTTTTCCATGTAAACCGGAACTGCGGTACGCACCGGTGTTTCCTTTTGCAGTACCGCACCCACTCTCTGCGCATTGTCCAGCAGTTCCTGATAGGTAAAGGCATTATGTTCATCTGCCACCGCTGTTTTATCCGGCGATTTTGCCGCAGACTGCTCCAGATACTCTAAAACATTTTTTATCATAATAATCTCCATTTCTGAGCGACTTGTCGCGAAGATGCGATGAGAAATTCGCGTAGGCGATTTCTCATCTGCAATCATGGCTATTTGTTTTCGCTCAGAAACAAATAGCAGTGTGAAAAATAAGCGCATCAGCGTTATTTTTCACACTATTCTCTATTCCGCAGGCATTTTAATGCCGGAGGAATCGCGAGCCAAATCTTATTTGGCTCTGCGATAAAAAGCGACTTTGTGGCGCCTGCGGCACAAAGTGCTGTGTGAAAAATATGCTTAATAGCATATTTTCACACTAATCTCCATTCCACCATTTCATATTCTGAATGACTTCTTTTTTTCTCTTTCACTTTATGTTACACTAAATAAATCATAATTACCTAGAAAGGATGATACAATGAAAAAAATCAAACGCATTGCCGCACTCACTGCTGTCATTGCATGGGGGCTTTTACTGCTTGTAACACTGATTACAGCTTTTATCAATACAGATTCTGCCCGTACACTGTTTAACGGTCTGATTTTTACGGATATTATCTTTCCAATCGTGATTTATGCCATGATGCTCGTATACCGTATTCTCTCCCACAAATCCGACGATTAAAAGGATACGGCTGTCACACGGTTGAAATATTTTCATATTTCTTCATGTGACAGCCCCTTTTTGCAATTTATTTTACTTTGAATAACTGCTTACTCTGTGAATAATTTCATGTCTTCCCGGTCCGTTTGATACCATTGTAATCGGTGCTTCAATTTCCTGTTCAATGGCTTCGATATAATTTCTACATGCTTCCGGAAGGTCTTCATACTTTGTAATACCTCTGATGTCTGACTTCCAGCCAGGGAATGTCTTTAATACCGGCTTTGCTTTTTCAAGCTGTGCAGTTGTCGGGAAATCCTTTGTCACCTTACCGTCAATTTCATATCCGACACACATCGGGATTTCATCTAAATAACCTAATACATCAATAACAGTCAATGCAACTTCTGTTGTTCCCTGCATTCTGACACCATAACGTGTTGCAACGGCATCAAACCATCCCATACGTCTTGGTCGTCCTGTTGTCGCACCGAATTCACCGCCATCACCGCCGCGCTTTCTTAATTCGTCCGCTTCTTCTCCGAAGATTTCACTGACAAATGCACCGGCACCGACTGCTGATGAATAAGCCTTAACAACCGTTACAACATCCTGAATGGAGCTTGCCGGAATACCTGCGCCGATTGCGCCGTAAGGTGCTAATGTGGAAGAAGATGTAACCATCGGGTAAATACCGTGGTCAGGGTCTTTTAAAGAACCAAGCTGTCCTTCCAATAAAACCTTCTTGCCTTCCTTTAATGCCTGATGCAGATATGCGGAAGTGTCTGTTACATACGGCTTAATCATTTCTTTATATTCCATTAATGTATTGTAAATATCTTCCGCGTTAAGTAACGGCTTATGATAAAGATGCTCTAACATCACATTTTTTAAAGTTACGACATTTTCAATTTTTTCCATCAGCTTGTCTTTTTCTTCAAAAAGCTCGCTCACCTGAAAACCGATTTTCGCGTATTTATCTGAATAGAATGGTGCAATACCGGATTTTGTAGAACCGAAAGACTTTCCTGCAAGTCTTGCTTCTTCATAGGTATCAAAATCCACATGGTATGGCATAAGAATCTGTGCTCTGTCTGACACTAAAATCTTAGGCATCGGAACATTTCTGTCTGTAAGACTTTTTAATTCGTTTACCAGATAAGGTATATTTAAAGCAACACCGTTGCCGATAATACTTGTTGTATGATTATAGAAAACACCTGATGGCAGCAAATGCAGTGCAAACTTACCATAATCGTTAATAATTGTATGTCCTGCGTTGCTTCCTCCCTGGAATCTTACGATAATATCTGACTCCTCAGCAAGCATATCTGTAATCTTACCCTTACCTTCGTCACCCCAGTTCGCGCCAACAATAGCTTTTACCATAGTTTCCTCCATTCCGCTGATTCTTACCAGCCTGCATAAAACGTATTCATCGTGCCTGTAGGAAAATTTTTGTTTTCCCAAAAACCACACGTTGTTATAATACCACATCTATAGGAGTACAGGCAACGGTTATTTCATATAAAATACAAAAATAATATACAAAAAGACATTGAACAGACTACTTTGTAAAATCCGCTCAATGTCTTTCTTTCTTTTTATAAAGCTGTTGAGGGGAGTCGGACCCCCGACCTCTTCATTACCAATGAAGTGCTCTGCCACTGAGCTACAACAGCCTGCGTTCTACGCAAGAACTATAATATTATACCTCACTTTATTTGTCAAGTCAACTTTTTATTTTCTCTGCGATAAAACTTCCTGTAGAAGACTATTACCGCAGAGAACACTCTTTTTAGAAGTTTGCAAAGACATGTGTACTTTTCTGCAATGTCTGTGCAATTACTTTATTTTCATTCATTTTGTCACTGATATTTACGATATCTTCAACCAGATTCTGCGTGCTTTTTGCAGCTCCATTAATTCCTTCTGCGCCTTCGTCCACTGCTGTTGTAATGGCACTGATAGACAATGCAATTTCATCGATATTTTTCTTTAACATATCTGTCTTTGCCGTAAATTCCTGCATTGCATTTTCAATGTAGGATGCATTATCCCTATATTTTACACCGCTTTCTACAAATGCTTCGAATTCCGGTAATATGGCATTTTGTATATAACCCACAAGCTCATTGGCATTATCCGAAAGATTATTGACAGCTGCTACAACAACGGAATTTATCTGCTGGATTCTGTTTGCCGTTTCACGGCTTGAATCCGCCAGACCGCGGATTTCATCCGCTACAACTGCAAAACCTTTTCCTGCCTCGCCGGCTCTCGCTGCTTCAATGCTCGCATTTAATGCAAGCAGGTTGGTCTGGCTTGATATATTTAAAATTTCATCCGTCAGGCTGGTTACCTGTCCTACACTGTGGCTGTCTTCAATCGCCTTTCCAAGTCCCTCTAATATAATTCCAATGGTTTCATTGGTTTTATCCATATTATTTCTTGCATCGCTCTCCATCTTATCCGCATTGGCCTTCATCTCTTTTGAGAATTCGTTAATTTCACCGGACTTGTGTGCTATCATCTCAACATCACCGCGTACATTTTCAGTATTATTATTAATAACACTGACCGAATGTCCTACATCCTGCATGGTTGCTGACAGCTCTTCTGTCATCGCCGATAAATCTGTTGCACTGTCATTTGACGTTGCAACACTTTCTCCTACCTCACGTACCACATTCTCCATATGATTCGTGTTCTCGATAATCATCTTTAGTATCTGCTGGAGTTTATCCATAAACAGATTAATACCATTTCCAAGATCAGCAATTTCATCATTTGACAAAACAGCAACTCTCCTGGTCAGATCTCCTTCACCTTTATCAATTCCGCTGATAATGTCCCTAATGTCCTTATTCGTGGCAAGAATCGGTTTAATCACAAAACGTATTACACAGTATAACGCCACCATAAGAAGCGTGACACTAATAGCAATAATTATGCCATTGCTTACCAATGCCCCCAGATAAACATCCGATAGTCTTTCTCGCGCATCAGATGCCGCAGTGTTCGCATGCTCCTTCATGACATTAATTTCATTTTGAATTGCCATGCTGCTTTCACTGACAACTCCATTTGCCAGTGCATAAGCCTCGGTATTTTTCCCAAGTGCGCTGTATGCCATCAGATTACCAAGCTCATACTTCATCGTCTCATAATTGGACACAACCATTTCATAGGAGCTTTCATCCTCCGGCTCTACATATTTTCTGTAATCTTCAAGCTCCTGCTCTAACGTTTCCTGTTCTGTCTGCATTTCTTCAACAATGGAAATCATTGTATTGAGGTCCGTTGCTATAATATGGGACAAACCCAGCTTATGTATAGACTGTGTTTCGTTCTCAATGGCAGAAAGCTCGGAAATGCTGTTCATGCAATCATCTGCAATACGTGAAGCATTCCGATTTACCTTTCTTATATTATTAACTGCCATAACATTTGACAGTACAGATAATATTCCTAATATAAATACCGGCACCAGTATCAGCGCCTTCAGGCTTGTTCTTTTTTTATTCATATAAACCCTCTTTTCTTATGCGTAATCCCAAAACAGCTTTTCCGGTTATTATTTTACCGTTGACGCCGTAATCCCGTCTACAAGCACATCCATAAGCTCCTGTTCCGAAAGACCACCTGTGTTTCCACTAAGAATCGTATCTGCAAACGATTTACAGGCATCCCAGTAGCTATTTCCAACCCTCTGGAGTGTACCATACTTTGACTGGTCAATTACAGCCTGTATTGCTGCTACCTTTTTAACATCCGGTGAAGCAGCTGCATTAATATTTGACGGTCCCTGATTACGCTCTGTAAAACGTATTTTCTGATTTTCTTCATTTGTCATCCAGTCTGCAAGCTTGCATGCCCAGTCTTTATTTTTAGAATAGGCATTGACACCCATCATTTTATATCCCGTAAATGAAGCCATCTGCACTTCTCTTCCGGCACATGTATAAGCTGGCAGTTTACACGCTCCATAGTCAGCTCCCCACGCTTCTTTTGCATTCATAACATCCCATACACCGCTGATACCGGCTATTACTTCTCCCGATTTCATCTTGTCCGCAATTTCCCCATTCGGGCAGCTTAAAAAACCGGCATTTGATGTAATCCTTTTTAACGCCTCTTCTATATCAACACCTCTTATATCACCGGATGTATCATTCCAGTTACAGGCATTTGTAACCCGTCTTCATTCAATGACAGTTTCAGACCCGTATTACCAAAAAAAGAATACAGATACCAGCCCGAATTAAATTCCATCGCCACTTTCTTTCCCGCTGCCTGTGCTACGGAAAGCATTTTATCCAACGACTTTACATCCTCCTCCGTAAAATAGTCCTTATTATAATACATAAAATATCCATTGTCTGCCGTCATTGGATATCCGTATAATTTTCCATTAAGAGTTGCAGCATCCACTGACTCTTTTATATTCTCTGCCGACACTTCTTCTGCATTAGGAACCGGAACCAGCACCCCGCCTGCAACAAGCGATATAAGCTGGTCATCCGGGAACGAAAATACATCTGCCCCGCCGTGGACATCTGTAAGCATCACATCTCTTACCCCTGAATCCGCCTGTGTTTCAAGTGTGATATTAAAATCCGCCTGTCCCTTATACTGTTCTTTAAAACTGTCTATCATCTTTGTAAGCGTTGCTGTATTATCTTTTTCTCCCCATACCGTAAGCTCTACCGTTTCTGTACCTTCTGTTTCCTGTTTCCGGTCGTCTGCACTTTCTGCTGCACCGCACCCTGATAACAGTAGTGATGAGGTCATAAAAAGTGCCATAACCCTTTTCAAACATTTTTTCATAGTAAACTCCATTCTGCAGACATTTCCCTGATTAACAACCTTTAAGACTGAACTGCTGCGATGCCTGCGGCGCAGTCATTCCGTATCACATTGCACTTAATTCCCCTATAAATCCGTCACCGCCATACAATACTTTTTATCTATAAACAGCATACTACTTTTCCTGTCAAACATCAATCACTTAATTTTCTAAGGTCAGACGGGCCGCTTTACTGCGTATCCGTTGCAGGGCATTATCAACTGACTTCGGCGGCTTCTGCATTTTTTTTGCAATTGCTGTATAGTCCATTCCTTCCAGATAATAAGTCAGCACCTGCTGTTCAAAGGTACTCAGTACTTCTTTTAAACGGCTCTTTAAGTCCCAGTTATGCTCTTTGTCTATCAGCAGTTTTTCAGGATTTAGCTCTGTCTGCGACTGCAAAATATCAACAAGACACATATCACTGTCTTCATCACCGCCGGCCGGCATATCATATGAAACATAGGTATTCAGCGGCATATTTTTTTTACGGTTTGATGCCGCCACCGCCGTAATCATCTGACGATTGATGCACATACTTGCAAAGGTCGCAAAAGAAGCCTCCCGGTCTGTATTATAATCCCGGATTGCCTTATATAGCCCAATCATGCCTTCCTGAATCAAATCGTCATTATCACCGCCGGCTAAAAACATGGCTTTTGCTTTTTTACGCACCAGATGTTTATACCGTTCAAATATAAAATCCATTGCATCTGTATCTCCATCGCGGTACCGTACAATCAATTCTTCATCACTGCACTGTTTCAAATCCATGTTTTATTCTCCCCAATACGCTTTATTTTAAGCGTTTTCACACAGAGCGGCATCCGGCTTTATCCGCTTACACCTTTTCCGCCAGTATCTGTTTTACCTATGCCTTTAAACGCTGGCGCACAATCTCATATGCCAGCACACCTGCCGCTACGGAAGCATTCAGCGAATCAATATCGCCCTTCATCGGAATTGATGCCGTAAAATCACATTTTTCTTTTACAAGACGGCTCACTCCCGCACCTTCATTACCGATAACCAGTCCAATCGGTCCTGTAAGGTTTAAATCATACATCGTCTGTCCGTCCATATCGGCACACACAAACCACATGCCTTCTTTTTTCAGTTCTTCAATGGTCTTTGCAATGTTGGTTACTTTTGCCACAGGTGTATAGTTAACCGCTCCGGCAGAGGTCTTTGCTACGGTCGCCGTAAGTCCCACGGCACGGCGCTTCGGAATAATAACACCGTGTGCCCCGCAAAGGTTTGCAGTACGGATAATTGCCCCCAGATTGTGTGGGTCTTCAATCTCGTCCAGAATAAAAATAAAAGGGGCTTCACCCTTTTCCTTTGCTGCATTTAAAATATCTTCGACTTCCGCATATTCATATGCTGCCGCCTGCGCAACAACGCCCTGGTGATGTCCGCTGTTTGCCAGTCTGTCCAGCCGTTCTTTATCCACAAAATTGATAATGGTATCCGTCTTTTTGGCTTCCCGCAAAATACTTTTTACAGGACCGTCCTGACAGCCGTCTAACACAAACAGCTTGTCAATGGTCTTTCCTGCGCGGAATGCCTCCAGCACGGCATTTCTGCCCTCTATAATAAATTCTTTATATCTCATTTTTTCTCCATTCTATGGTGTTCCCATTCCCCGATTGCCTCTAGACCTGTATGTACCAGCTTTGTCAGTCGGTCGTACTGCCCGTCCAGATACAGATATCCCATTAAGGCTTCAAAACCGGTTGCACGTCTGTAATCACCGATTGTCGCGTTTTTGGCAGAAGTATACGACTTTGCATTTCTGCCCCTTTTATAGACTGACAATTCATTTTCCGTCAGCTGTTCTTCAAGGATGCCAATCAGTTTAGACTGCGTTTCCGCCTTGACCAGCCTGCACGCATGCCGGTTGATTTTGTTGACCGGCATGTTGCCAAGGCTGATTAAATAGGTGCGGATCACAAGGTCGTAAATGCTGTCGCCGATATAGGCAAGCACCAGGGGTGATAACTGCCGTGGTTCTACCTGTGCAAGCTCTAAATTCTGCCAGATATTCCGTGTCAGATTTTCTTCAAAATTTAAGCTCTTTTCCATCTTACGCCTTCTCTTGTATCTTCTAACACAATGCCCTTTGCCAAAAGAGTATCCCTGATTTCATCTGCTTTTGCAAAATCTCTGTCTTTTCTTGCCTGCTGACGCTGTGCAATCAGATTTTCGATTTCTTCATCTAACATCTCCGCTTCTTTTTCCGTTATAAGTCCCAGTACATCTGTCAAAGCTGTAATCTTTGCCTTTAACGCATTGAGATATTCTGCGGTATTGTCTGCCGATGAATTGGAATTTGCAAATTTAACAAGTTCAAATACAGCTGCAATCGCATCTGCCGTATTAAAATCATCTTCCATTGCTGCTTCAAATTTCGCTGTCATTTCCGCAGTCTTTTCAAGCAGTGCCTTTTCTTCATCTGTCATTGCACCAGCCTGTGCATTTTCCGCAAGGTGTGTCAGATTGCCGACTGCCGTCACGATTCTATCCAGACCGTTCTTTGCGGATTCCATCAGGTCATGGCTGAAATTAATCGGATTTCTGTAATGCGCACTTAACATAAAGAAACGCAGTACCTGTAAATCGTATTCTTTGCTGATATCTCTTACAGTAAAGAAGTTACCGAGAGATTTAGACATCTTCTTATTGTCAATATTTAAAAATGCGTTATGCATCCAGTATTTTGCAAATGGTACACCATTTGCAGCTTCTGACTGGGCAATTTCATTTTCATGGTGTGGGAAAATCAAATCCTCACCGCCCGCATGAATATCAATCTCGTCTGCCAGATACTTCTTAGACATGACAGAGCACTCAATATGCCAGCCCGGTCTTCCCTCACTCCACGGTGATTCCCAGTAAGGCTCGCCTTCTTTTTTCGGCTTCCACAATACGAAGTCTAACGGGTCTTCCTTTTCGGATTCTCCGGCAACCTTGATATCTCTGTGTCCGGCTTCCAGATCATCAATATTCTTCTTTGAAAGCTTTCCGTAGCCCTCAAACTTTCTGGTGCGGTAATAAACCGTACCATTAACATTGTAGGCATAGCCTTTGTCAATCAATGTCTGAATCATGTCAATCATGCCGCCGATTTCCTGTGTTGCAAGCGGATGTGTTGTGGCAGGCTTGATATTCATGCCTTCCATATCCTTTTTGCACTCTGCGATATAACGCTGTGAAATTTCTTCGGCAGATACACCTTCTTCATTGGCCTTTTTGATAATCTTATCATCGACATCCGTAAAGTTGGATACGTAATTGACATCATACCCCTTATATTCCAGATATCTTCTTACCGTATCAAAGCAGATCATCGGTCTTGCATTTCCGATATGAATCAGGTTGTATACGGTCGGTCCGCAGACATACATTTTTACCTTGCCTTCTTCAAGCGGCTGAAATTCTTCTTTTTTTCTTGTCAGTGTATTATAAATTTTCATTATTGCTCCTCTTTTCCGTAGACGCTTTGTGTCGGCGGTACGCGGGCTGAATCCATTCAACCCTGCGATAAATCTATTTGTGGCATCTACGGCACAAATAGTTGTGTGAACAATCTTAAATTTATGGATTTTTCACACTTTCCAATGCCTTCTCTAACTTATCAAGACGTACCCGAAGGCGCGCATTTTCACTCTTTAAATCGTCCATTTCCGTCTGTACCGGGTCCGGCAGATGTACCTGGTCTAAATCGTCATTGACACGTACATCATTCTGAATGACGATTTTACCCGGCACGCCGACAACCGTTGAATTCGGCGGCACATTTTCAAGAACAACCGAACCGGCACCGATTTTACAGTTATCTCCGATTGTAAATGAACCAAGCACCTTTGCTCCCGCACCGATTAATACGTTATTCCCCACTGTCGGGTGGCGCTTGCCGCTTTCTTTTCCGGTTCCGCCAAGCGTTACCCCCTGATACAGTGTTACATTATCCCCGATAATGGCTGTTTCACCAATAACCACGCCATGTCCGTGGTCGATAAACAGGCCTTCACCAATCTGGGCGCCCGGATGAATCTCGATACCGGTCTTTCTTGCCGTTTTCTGCGAAATGCGGCGCGCGCGGTAATAATGCTTTTTCAGGTACAGTTTATGCGCCTTGCGATATTTTAAAATTGCATGAAAACTCGGATATAAAAACACTTCCATCGTTGATTTTATTGCCGGGTCCCTGTCCTTTATGACCGCAATTTCCTGTTTTACATATTTAAAAAACTCCATGTCTACTCCTCAATGTCTGATTGCTGTTACTTTATTTTACGGAACAACCGCCACATCCGCCACAACAATTTGTCATATCCGAATCGCCATAGATATAATTAGTCACGTCATTTAAGCTGCAAACCGCCTGGGAAGAAATGCCCTCTCCCGTACCGGTAAAGCCAAGTCCTTCCTCGGTCGTTGCCTTTACATTGACACGGTCGATGTCAAGCTTTAAGGTGTCTGCAATATTTTTGCGCATTTCATCGATATACGGACGCATTTTCGGCTTCTGCGCAATAATCGTTGCATCAATATTTTCAATGACATAATTCTTTTCATCTAAAAGCTTTCCAACCTGTCTTAACAGTTCCAGACTGGAAATGCCTTTATATCTGTCATCGTTGTCCGGAAAATGCTTTCCAATATCTCCAAGCGCCGCCGCACCGAGCAGTGCGTCCATAATCGCATGAAGCAGGACATCCGCATCAGAATGTCCCAGCAGACCTTTTTCATACGGAATTTCCACTCCGCCTATAATCAGCTTTCTGTCTTCCACCAGTCTGTGTACATCATACCCCATTCCAACGCGCATTTTCATTCTCCTTTCTGACTGCTATCATTTTATTTTCCCGTAAAAGAATACCATTATTCTATGAATTGTACAAGTGAAAATATTTCCGCTTTGGCAGTGTTTTACGGTATTCTCCCTGTATATGCAAAAAGGACACCTCTGTTCAAGGTGTCCATGTAGTAGCGAGAGGGAGACTCGAACTCCCGACACCACGGGTATGAACCGTGTGCTCTAGCCAACTGAGCTATCTCGCCATATTCTTTTCATGTATGGGACCTATAGGGCTCGAACCTATGACCCTCTGCTTGTAAGGCAGATGCTCTCCCAGCTGAGCTAAGATCCCATATTCAAATTCATGATAAACAATCGCTACAACCGCTTGCGCTGTGTTGTTTGTTTTTGTTCTCTCGTGAACTGACTTGGTTATTATAATACGATAACCGCGTAAATGTCAAGCACTTTTTTCAACTTTTTTTGAGATTTTTTTATTTTTTCTGCAAACCCACAGAAACAGGGGCTTTGTAAAGGAATGGCAGCTCCGGTAATTCGTTCTTTTCTATGATTGATTCCAACATTTCGGCAAATTCTTTCGAATTACGAATCTGATACTGCATATGATTAAATCCGCTAAAAACCGGAAAGTTCCCATATTTATAAGTCTGCATAACGGCATTTCTGTATTTTAAATGGTCTTCCACACTGCCAAACTCCCAATATGTACTTTTTTGTAATTCTTCGGGCAAATCCGGGAATGCTTTATCCTCCAGACTGTCCATAAGCTGTCTTTTTAAATTTCCATATGTTATCGTTCTGCCTGCTTCTATAAAATACGGCTTTATATTATCATCATCGCACCACATGATTTTTTTTAATGTTTTTCCTTTTGACCGGTAAATGCTTTTTATTGCCAGATATATGAACGGAACCATTATCTTTCTCAATGTCTTTCCAATCTGTGCAAACTGCCCGCCGTCAAAAAAGACATGTTTTACGGGTATCTGTGTATTGGTTAGAAATGCCATTGCAAGGTCTGCGCCGATTGAGGAAGCCACCACAAGTTCTATCTCACGGATTCCCTGTTCTTTTAAAAATGTCATTATCTGCTGTATTTCATCTGTTTTACTGCGATATTTTTGTCCGGCACAATATACTGTCGAAGTCGGCATAATGCAGTAATATTTCTGTTCCAGACACTCTGCTACCGGCATACTGCTGTCACCCGTCACTCCCATTGCATGAAAAAATAATATTGCCGGTTTTGATTTGTCACCTGCTGTTTTAAATATCATATTTTCCCTTCTCTCTGTGCAAATTATATGTGTGCCTTACTCCATGCTTCCTATATTAAAATTGTACTCATCTGCTTCCCGTGGATTTTTAAAGCCTTCAAATGCTTCCACTTTCGTCAGCGAAAGATAAAAGCCACAATTCGGAACAGGGTACTTCTGTTTTTCCTTTCGGACATAACCTTTGATAGACAGCAGATATTTTCCGGCAGGGACATCATATTTGATATCTGTATAAATTTTAACAAGCTCTCCCTTTCCCGTTTCCGCCTTATACCACCGTTCCCATGGCGAGCGGTACCGCTCCACCGGTTCAAACTGTCCCGGCGTGGTATAAAATTCTTCTTCCTTTTCATGATATATTTTCGGCTCAAAAGGCTCAAGCTGACGGATATTGGAAATCCACAGCCCGTCTTTAATTTCCAGATTAAATCCGTCATAATCTATTTTCTGCACCCACCGGTCGTCAAACGGCTCGTCCCGTCCTTCAAGCCGGATTGCGTAATTATACGCATTAATTCCTACTAACGCAATTAAAATGCCCTCTTTCTGCGTAGACAAATAAAGTTCTTTATCCTTTTGTAAAAGACTTAACAGCTTTCTTTTCCGGATTTTTTCACGTTTCAAAAAGTCCTGTACGGTATCTGCGGAAAATATACAAATCCCGTAGCCCATTGCGTTTACTTCTCTGTCCATGTTTTCTCCCTCCCCATTATTACCATTATAATATGTGCTTTTATTATAACATTTTGGTGTTGTCACTGTCTAAATGTTTTTGTTGTAAAACAGATTTTCAATATAAATTTGACATAAATATAGAAATAGAGTAATATGAATATATAAAAAGGCACTGCCGATAGACGGTTTAGCCTTTACAAATAAGGATTAAAAAATAACCGCTTAGTTGACCAGACTGGGGCGGTTATTTTTTGGGCTTTTTATTACAAATGGAAGCAACAAGCGTTGCGACTGCACATAATACTAATGTATATGTAAACATATCTGAATAAGTCACCATAGTCTCACCTCCTCTCGAAGGTATCGACTAAACCGCCTACCGTGAATGGCAGTGCCAAAATTATATTAACATACTAATTGAAAAGTTAGCAACATCTCTTTATAACAATAATTCCTCCATCATTTGCAATAACAAAATACTTTCCATCGTAGCTAAATCCACAGATGTATGCACCATAATTTTCATAAACTTTTATTTCATCACTTTGACCAGGAATAAAAGTTATAGTCGTAATATACTCTTTTGTTTTCTGAATAAGAACCCTTTCGCCCTTATTTGTTGTATCAGGTAAGTTTCCACCGTATTCTCCTGCTATTAAAATCTGTTCGTCCGGTAATTTATCACAAATTGCAATAAGTTCTTCTTCATCATAATCAATCATACAATTTTCAATTTTTCCATTGTCACAATCCAGAATAGTAGTTTTTTGAGAAGAAATGATAATCATTTTATTTGAAATTTTCTTAGAAAACCCAAGCCATTCAAAACCTCCAACAGAAAAACTCGTTACAAATTTCCAACCGTCAATATGCTGACAGGCACGGATGCTTTCATCATAATTCATTAGCATAAATATTCCCCCCTATAAAATCTAACGAAATGCTCTTTTACAAATTGTTAAGTTGTCTATTTCTTCTTTTTCGGTTTTGGGGCTGGCAGTTCATCATACATTGCATGAAACAAGCCTGTCAAAAATTCCTTATTATCAACTTCATCTACCAACAACATCTCTTTTGCTCCCTCACAGGGTAATTCATACGGAGCTGTCGGCATATAACTAATTGCCGATTTTACTGGTTTAACAAGTAATCTATCATCATAGATACCGCCTACAATCTTGCCACGATAATAAATAATAAATTCTCCCATCATAGCTCGATAAGTAATTTCTTCTAACTCAGATAGCTGCCCTAAAATAAACTCTAAGTATTCCTTGCTTGATGCCATATTTCCTCCTCAAATCCCGAATTTAAACCATTAAATGTTAATTTCTGCTTATCACATGGTAATTCTTCAAATTCTATTACTTATTCCCCTCGTTTCACACATAATTTTAATTTTTCCCAATTAATTATAATTATTATATGTAAAAACAGCCGTAAATTCAATCGTATTTTTTTGCAATTGAATTTGCGGCTGTATATAACCTCATTTTAGAATTGACCTTCTGAATTTTAAAACGCAATATCACTATTAATTCAAAAAGACGTGCATCAGAAAGCCAATTAATACACAGACAGCTAATGTTATCAGCATACTACCTATAACTAAAAGATTTTTCTGATATGGACGTTTTCCTATCTCACATTGCTTTTGAATATCATCCAAAAGTTTTCCCTCAGAAAATGCAACAATTTCTTTATAGCTCTGGACATCATTATCTTTTTTTACCTTTTCAATCTTTAAGGCAAAGTACATAGAAATTGCCCAAATGATTCCCCACGGAATAAATGCCCAGACACCAAGCCACATAAATAGCGGAACCGCAGAAACAACAGTCACAATCAACATTATAGTGTAGATTCTTCCGTAGCGTTTCATTTTTTCAATTTCTTCTTTTTGAATTACCTCTTTCATAACACCAATATCTCCTTTGATTAGCTTATCAAGAGAGATTTGAAAAATTTCACTCAGTAATACCAAACTGTTCACATCCGGGTAACTTTTATCGTTTTCCCAATTTAAAATTGTCTGTCTTGAAACATAAACACGATTGGCTAATTCCTCTTGGGATAACTCTGCTTCCTGACGATGCATTTTTATTTGTTTTCCAAGTTCCATTCCGTCACCTCCTTGCATACTCATGTTAATCGCAAAGCAGTATTTTTGCTATCAAAGTGTATTGACATCTGTGTTTTCCGGGTGTCAAAATTGTTTTACATACTATAAATCCGCAAACTCCTGCTTTGTTTTTATGGACTGCTCAATAAATGCCTTTACTGCATATACATCTTTTAATTCTTCATATCGCGGAAATCCGGCAGGATTATGCTTTGAGTAAGTCAAATGGAAAATATAGTAGATGTCCACATTTCTTCCGTTGTCAATAACATATAACACATCATCATTCGATTCACACTTTGCTGCTGCCCAAATTCTTTTGTCATATAAGAAGTGGTCTTCCCCGATTTCATTTTTCAATTCAGTAACAAATACTCCGTCAGCCTGTGTTAATGGAATCATATACCAGTTAAAATCTTCATCATATTTATCATATAAATCACTAAAAATTTCTTCTATTGTCATTATCAATTTCCCCTAATTTTTAATTTCCCAATTTGACAAATAATGAATTTGCGAGCATTCCGTATCAACCACAAGCGGTCTTACTCATTGCCTTATTAATTCACCGGATGAAGCTTCTGATTTCTTCACTTATTCTTTGATATTCGTAGTCGTGAATATAATGAGGACAGTCCAGTTCAATACAACTTGCGTTGTTGTGGTTTGAAATATATTCTTTAGGAATACTTCTCCACTTTTCTTTTGTAAAACCTGTTCCACCGGAACCGTCAGAGATAAACAATAACATCGGCACTTGTGGGATGCCCTTTTCCTTTACAACACCCGCATTCTTTTTTACCGCTTTTGCTTCGTCAATCATCGTTACAGTTGCGGTTTTTTGGTAAAATATAGCCCTGTAAATTTCTTTTTCCTTTTGAGAGAGCGTTCCCGATTTGATGGCATTACTTTCCGCAAGGCTTGGTATCCATCTTGTAATTCCCAATCCGGCGCAATACTGTCCTAATCTCATTATAGGAATATTGATGTTCATTTCATCATAATAGTCCGGCACAGCCATATCCAAACCGACAATAGCTTCAACTTCTTCCGGATACTTCTGAGCCCAGTATAAAGCTTCTAATCCGGACATTGAATGTGGGCAAAGCACATACGGCGGTTCTATTCCTGCCTTATCAAGCGCCATTCTGGTTTCGCTCAATATTGTATCAATATCCCTGTTTTTATCTACCACATCACTGAAACCATAGCCGAATTTTTCCACTACTGCAATTTTGTACTCATTGCTCAACAGCGAATACAGTGACTTAAAATCCAATATAGGCGAGCATGTTCCGCTTCCTGACATAAATACAAATGTTTTGTCACCGTCGCCCTCCGTATATACACTCATGTTGTGACCGTTGACTTCTACAAGTTCGCCCAAAGGAGTCAGCAAGTTCCTCTCCTTTGCACTGCACACGTTATGGCGGACAAAAGATACTATCACAAATAATACAATGACCGCAAAAATTATCAATATTATTTTCATTTTATGTACCTTTCTCAGAAAAATCATCTGCCACACACCGTTTTTCATTGTGCATAGCCACATTTTCATACATAAGTCCAAAATGCTTTCCGTAGTATTTTACCCTTTCAACAAATTCCTTTTCTGTTGCTGCTTCCGCAGGCGGAAAACATTCTGCCTCAACTGCGCCAACTTGGGAGTTATCATACCGCCTTTATTATTTTCTCTACATCCTTTTTCCCTGATAACCATACAACTTTATTGTCATATCTATCTAAAATACTTCTTATTTCTTTCAAATTTTTATTCTGAAAAGTTTCAGTCCATTTCAAAAGGTTATAGACCGATTTCAAAGTTTCTTTTTTCCCTTTTTGTAGCCCCAATTTTCTTTTTATAAAGCGCATAATAATTCTACTTTTATATAAATAACCAGGCATATCTAAAACATATATTTTATCAGCTTCATCAAAACTTTGCTGTACCCAGGCATAATATACCCCCTCAATTATCCACTCATCATTATTATATAATATTTCTTGTAATAACGCTTTTCGTTCATCAAGCGGTCTCTTTTTTCCATATTCTTTGGCGTTGTTATCCCATTGAATATCGTCTAAGTCGAAATGAGAAATATTATACTTCTTTGAAAGTGCATTTGCTAAATAGGTTTTTCCAGAACCACTGCAACCAATAATACGTATTTTCATCAGTCAATATCCTCCCTAAATTCAAATATCACAATCCATATGTTCACTTATTTTCATTGTATTTTGTCCCTGTCAGAAAACATAAAACAGGTATTCTGATACTAATTTTGCAGCAAATAAAAATCATTTGTATTAATTCATACGTTTTATTATATACTTTGTGCCTCTGCCCTTTCCTTTAACCTCTACCACTCCCTTTTGGCTCATTTCTTTCAATAACTGTGTTGTTTTTGATTTCCCAAATGGTGTATAGGGTGCTATTTCACTGATAGGCTTGAGCATTGTCGTGCTTAACAGCGCATACACCTGCTTTTCATCTTCCGTTAAATTTATATTTTCTCCAAAAACAGGAAGCATAATCCTAATCGTATTTTCTGATACTTCAAAATCAGGTTTTCTTAATGCACTTTCATATAATTGCTTTATTCTTGTAATTCCGGTTCCAAAAATCTCAACAAACCCAAGCCTATAAAATACATTTGCAAGATTCCTGTTTCTTAAAACAGAAATTTTACCTGATAAGTATTCATCTTCTGTTATTCCTGATGGCAGACCTCCGGGCGAAATAACCTCAATTCTGTCATCAAACATCAGAACTCTTATTTGTGATTCTATATCCCACGCTCTATGAATTAAAGCATTTGCAATCGCTTCACGAAAAGCTGCTTCCGGTATTTTTTCTACATTTTTTCTCTCTGCCCCCTCTATTATTTCGTATTGATAATAATCTCTGAACATATCTATTGCTTTATCATATACCTCTAATATGGATATATTTTCAATCGTTGCCCTTTTTTGAATAACACTGATATTTTGACCAAACTTTACAATATCAATGCCGGGAAAATGATTTCTATCCGCTAAAAGTCCTGCTGCATTATTATATCCATTATTATTATCATATAAATTAAGTGTTTTTAAAGTATCCTTATTAAAAGTTTCAATCTGAATGCTTTCTTTTAATTTTTGATGTAAAACTTCAAATGTTAATTTCTGTTCATTATATGGTAATTCTTCAAATCTTATATTTTTGCCCTCCAATATAAGACGTGAAAACTCTAATGTATCTACCTCTATCGTTACAGTATCATTTCTCTTATATGCCTTTGACTTGTATAGATACGGCTTATGAATTCCACTCTTTACAGTAAGCTTTATCGTACTGTCGTTTTGTATTTCAAGTGTATAATCCGGTTGTGGCGAAATACTGTCGTTAATTTTATTTTCTATATCAAGACAGGATTGTTTTACATCTGCTATTCCCTTGACATTCCCATTATCATCAATGCCAAAATATATCTCCCCTCCATTGTAATTTGAAAAGGCGCTTACTGTTTTTAAAAATGTATTTGTAATTGTTTCTTTAAATTCTATTATCCTTGTTTCACGCATACCATTTATTCCTTTCCAATTTGTTATATTTATTATACGCAAAAACAGCCATAAATTCAATCGTATTTTTTTACGATTGAATTTACAACTGTTTTTAGTTATATTTAAGGCTTTATAATTGTTTTACAATCATTCTGTATAATCATTGCTGTTAAAAACTTTTGCATTGCAAACCGGAAGTTGTTTAACTGATTCTATAATGTCCTATGATATCATCACGATGTTCCAGTATATCCTCTTCATAATATATTTGATATGGATTTGCATGATGGATAACAAAACATATATCTTTTCGATTTCTCTTGTCAGATATAATGCCTATATGTTTTTTAAATACAACAATATCTCCACCTTGCCATTCTTCTATTTCATTTATATCTGTAGTAAGACTTATTGCATTATTATCGAAATATACTTTTAAGTTTTTAACTCTTCTAAAATCTATATTTTTATCAACGGCATCTATATCATACAATTCTTGATTGTTTTTTATATCCTCATTTACTAATTCCATCAAATCATATCCTGCATCTTTTAAAGCAAAAGCTACTACATCAGTACAAACCCCATATTCATCATTTGGATAACCTGTATTGTAATATTTGCTTTTATATTTTGGATTAGTTTTTATGTAATTATTTGCATTATTTAATATATCTGTTTGGTCATCTATACCATCATTGTCTTTATCAATATTGCTCTTGTAAGCTTCTATATTGAAATCTGCATTTGTATATTTTTTATGTGGAATATAATTAAAACAATACAACACATATAAAGCAACCATTATTAGCACCGAAAAAACAATAAGCGTTATTCTCTTCTTCATACATTCTCCATTAAACAACTTCCGATCTGCAGGGATACAATAACTTATATTCTTTTCCTCTTTGATACATGAAATAAAAAACACGCAAAACATATACATACCACTTTGAATATATTACCTATAAGTGCATTATCATTTACAGTAATTTGGGATAATGTATTAATTAATGCGTGTGTCATTACACATATCCACAAACTATTTGAATATGCAAACAACGCCGAAAAAATAAAACAGTTTGTTAATAATCCCAATAAGAAATACGGAACATTGACAATTTCTATACTGCCATCAATATAAAAGAACAGGAAATGCCATATGCTCCAACACAAAAAAGTAATAATCGTTGCAGCAATATATGGAATCTTTTTCTCTAGGCAAGGTTGAAACGAATATCTCCAGCCTATTTCTTCTATTCCGCCAAACACTATTGCCTTAAAAAAAAGAACCAACAGAATCAGTAAGCTTTCTATTTTAAATCCTTTACTTACTATCACAGAACAAAAATCCATAAATAAAAATACCAGTACTACTGCATAGATTTTAATTGATTGCTTTATATCGAAAAAATCTTTTAATATACTTAACGGTCTTTTAGCATTATATTTGATTTGGTAAAATACACCCCAAAGTGCAGATGACACACCGCCAAATATAATAAAAACCATTCCCAAAAACGAATTGTATCCCAATTCATACCCTTTTGCTTTTAGTATCCCAACCAGTGCCGCAACAACAGTTATCTGAAGTAATGTCGGAAATAAAAAACCTTTGATAATTGACTTATTATTCATTATTCATCCCTTAAATAATTAAATTACGATTTAACAACTCCCCTGCATTATACCATAAAAATAACGGCACTGTATATCGCTGTCTACCAATATACAATGCCGTTATCAGCTGTTTCTTTTTTCTTTTTATACGTTAATCTCTGCTGTCATGCCCAGCTCGTCTTTGCTTGCAGCAAGAATCGGCTGAATCACTTCTGCTAAGTATTCTTCAACCTGCTCCTTAGAACGTCCGACATACTTCATCGGGTCTAATTTTGCCTGTAATTCTTCAAGCGTTACGTTAAACATCGGGTCTGCTGCGATTAATTCAAGCAGATTGTTGTCTAAGCCTTCCTGCTTTACACGCTTGCCTGCTTCCATAGAAAGCTCGCGGATTCTTTCGTGCAGTTCCTGTCTGTCGCCGCCTGCCTTTACAGCGTCCATCATGATATTTTCGGTTGCCATGAACGGAAGCTCTGACATCAGTCTTCTGTTGATAACCTTATCATATACAACCAGTCCGTCTACAACATTTAAGTAAAGGTCTAAGATACCGTCTACTGCTAAAAATCCTTCCGGAACGGATAATCTCTTGTTGGCTGAATCGTCCAGTGTTCTTTCAAACCACTGTGTAGAAGATACGATTGCCGGATTTAACGCATCACAGATGACATAATCTGCTAAAGATGCCATTCTTTCACTTCTCATCGGATTTCTCTTATAAGCCATGGCTGATGAACCAATCTGTGATTTTTCAAACGGTTCTTCGATTTCCTTTAAATGCTGTAATAAGCGGATATCATTAGAGAACTTATGTGCGCTTGCCGCAATGCCTGCAAGAATATTTAATACTCTTGTATCTACTTTTCTTGAATAAGTCTGTCCTGATACCGGATGACATGCTTCAAAGCCCATTTTCTGTGCAATCTTTTTATCAATCTGCTTAATCTTTTCATGGTCGCCGTTAAACAGCTCTAAGAAAGAAGCCTGTGTTCCGGTTGTACCCTTACATCCGAGCAGCTTCATAGTTGAAAGCACGTAGTCGAGGTCTTCTAAGTCCATAACCAGTTCATTGAGCCACAGTGTTGCTCTCTTACCGACAGTGGTCGGCTGTGCAGGCTGGAAATGTGTAAATGCCAGTGTCGGCTGTGCCTTGTACTTGTCCGCAAACTTTGAAAGTTCGTTGATAACGTTGACTAACTTTTTACGAACCAGTTTTAAGCCCTCTGTCATAATAATAATGTCGGTGTTATCGCCTACGTAACATGAAGTTGCGCCTAAGTGGATAATGCCCTTTGCTTTCGGACACTGTAAACCATATGCGTAAACGTGTGACATTACATCGTGGCGTACTTCCTTTTCACGCTTCTTGGCATCTTCGTAGTTGATATCGTCTTTATGTGCCTTTAATTCGGCAATCTGCTCGTCTGTAATATCAAGTCCTAATTCCTTTTCTGTTTCGGCAAGTGCAATCCAAAGTCTTCTCCATGTCTTAAATTTCATATCCGGTGAAAAAATGTACTGCATTTCCTTGCTTGCATAACGTTCTGCAAGCGGTGTCTGGTATCTGTCGTTCATGATTTAATCCGCCTTTCTTTTTTACATCACTCTATATATTGCACACATTCTATACATCTTTCATACTTTATGTACTGAGTGTATTTATATATCACATATTATATACAGTCTGTATATTCTCATTCTCCATTCGTGCCGTTTCATCAAACCGATCGAAGAAAGCTTTACTTCTCTGTCTGTTTAGCCCATTTCGCCACGGATATCCTGTGTCGGCGGCTCTATCGGGTAATTTCCGGTAAAGCAGGCATCACAGTAATCTTTCTGTCCGTTAATCATTTCACTTAAACGGTCTACTTCCAGATAGCCGAGGGAATCTGCACCAATCAGCTTGCAGATTTCGTCTACGGTGTGTCCTGAAGCAATCAGCTGGTCTTCTGACGGAATATCCGTTCCGAAGTAGCATGGGTGCTTAAACGGAGGAGAACTGATTCTTACATGCACCTCTGCTGCGCCTGCATTCTTTAACAGGCTGACAATTCTTGCACTCGTTGTACCGCGCACAATGGAATCATCAATCATGACAACCCTTTTGCCTGCCACCGCTTCTTTTAAAACATTTAACTTTACCTTTACGCTGGACTCGCGCTGCTCCTGCTTCGGCTTAATAAAGGTTCGTCCTACATAGTTGTTCTTAATAAAAGCATTGCCGTATGGAATACCGGACTGCATAGAATAGCCAAGTGCCGCCGCATTTCCGGATTCAGGCACACCGACAACAAGGTCTGCTTCTACCGGATGTGTCTTTGCAAGAATCTTTCCTGCATTGATACGGGATTCGTAAACGCTCATGCCGTCGATATCGCTGTCCGGACGGGCAAAATAGATATATTCAAAAATACATCTTGCTTTCTTTTCCTGACAAAGACTGGTATCCGATGCAATACCGTCCTTTGTAATCGTTACGATTTCACCCGGAAGCACGTCACGAACAAATTCTGCACCGACCGTATCAAGTGCGCAGGTTTCTGATGACAGAAAATACGCATTGTCACGCTTGCCGATACAAAGCGGCTTAAAGCCAAACGGGTCTCTTGCGCCGATTAACTTTCTGGGACTCATGACAATAAGGGAATATGCACCTTTTAACTTCTGCATTGCACCCTTTACCGCCTCTTCAACGGTTCCAACCTTTAATCTCTGTCTGGCAATTAAATATGCAATTACTTCAGAATCAATGGTAGTCTGGAAAATTGCTCCTGTGTAAGAAAGTTCTTCTCTTAATTCCAGTGCATTTAAAAGATTACCGTTGTGAGCAAGTCCCAGTGTTCCTTTTACATAATTTAAAACCAGTGGCTGGGCATTCTCTCTGACACTGCTTCCAGCTGTGGAATATCTGACATGTCCAACACCGATATTTCCTTTTAAATTCTCAAGATTTTTTGCATTAAACACTTCATTGACAAGTCCCATATCCTTGTGTGCAAGGACTTTTCCCTTCGGGCCTTCTGTGTCACTGACTGCAATACCGCAGCTTTCCTGTCCTCGGTGCTGTAATGCAAATAAACCATAATAAATCGTTGATGCTACATCATTTCCGTCGAAATCATATGCGCCGAAAACACCACATTCATCATGTAATTCATCTTCAACCGTTTTGTCGGTCTGATTAAGATAGTTCTTCATTGACTCCTCCATAAAATTTTGCTGTATTAACTATAAAATTATATAACACACTTTTGGCAAAATCAATATAGAAAATCTCATTTCTACTCCGCAATTAGTACAGTAGCGGAAAGCTTTTTTATCCCGCGGGATACCAAAAACGCAAATAAAAAGAAGCTGACACAGATAAGTCCTATCGGAAACAGCACCGAAGCCGGGCGCAGTGAAATGATTAAATGTGTAATCCCCATTGGCTTTAATATTGCAGTCAGAAGCTTTCCCGACAAAAGAACAGAGCAAATCACTCCCGGCACTGCTCCCGATACCGCAAGCATTAAAAAGCGCAGTCCAAACGACAACCGAAGCTGTATGGATGTCAGTCCCATTGCCTTTAAAATGCCGATATCCGTTTTTTCCTGCAAAAACATTCTGTGACAGAACATGATAACCACAATCAGTGCAAACGGTATGTCTTCGTCTTTCATTCCATTTCCGTAATCTTTAAAATTTATCTGCACCGTATCGTTATCTTTCTGCCGTATCGTAATATCCACCGGCATTTCCCCATATTTTGCCGCATTATTTAAAATGTTTTCCGTAAGCTGCATGAGCCTTTTTTCATCAGCCGAAATCACCCATTCCGAATCCGGCAGGTAAAGCCGTACACTGTCCATATCACTTATAGGCTCTGCCATCGCTTTCCGCATAAACGCGCACAGCTTCACTTCGTGCATATTCATTTCCAATTTGTCCATATCGGAAAGCGCGTGTAAAAATAAGTCATTGGTCAGCGCCGATACTTCATCGCATTTTCTGATAATAACTTCGGCAAATTTCATGCGCTTTTCGGGTGTCGTATCCATATGCACTGTCTGCGGCACACAATACTTTATACCCATAATCCTGTAACATTTCTGCAATTATCCACGATAAATCCTTATCATCATCCACAATTAAAATCTGATATTCCATGCTTTTTCCTGCTCTTATTTTAAAAATGCCGTGTAAAAACGCTTTTTAAAAGACATTTTTACACAGCCATTTGTCGTATATTTATTATGCTTCGATGTGGATATTCACACCGTCAATGACATTTTCTTTTTCTGCTTCAAACCATGAATCCCTGATTGTAATATCACTGATTGTTTCCGGTTTTCCCTGCATCGGCTCAATTTTTACGGCTGTTTCTGCGCCCATGCAGTTGATATTGTGCATGGTGATATTCTTAAAATATGGAATATCGTCTTCTGAAAATCCTTCTGCACCCTGTTCGCGGTTTAAAAGATTAAGCACATAAGACATTGTAAGAATCACCGCCTCATGCTTGATACCGGTCATCTGGATATGGCTTACCTCAATATCCTCTACCACGCCGCCGCGTCCCATGGCACTCTTAAAGCGCACACCGACATCCGTACCTAAAAATGTACAGTTTTCCACCAAAACGTGCTTTACGCCGCGGGACATTTCACTTCCCACAACGAAGCCGCCGTGTCCTTCATTGACAAGGCAGTCATGGATATACACATTTTCACAAGGGCCTTCAAAGGTACGCGCCTCTGCATTTTTACCGGATTTGATGCAGATTGCATCATCACCCGTTTCAAACGTACAATTATAAATTTCAACACCGTTACAGGATTCCACATCGATGCCATCACCGTTCTGCGCATAGTACGGATTGCGGATCACTGCGTCCTTTACCGTCAGATTCGTACAGAAAAACGGGTGAATATTCCATGCCGGTGAATTCATAAAGGTCACGCCCTCTAGCAGCACCCTGTCGCAGTATTCAAGGCTTACCATAACCGGACGGTAAAAGTCGTAATGCTGTTCCGCTTTCTTTAAAGCATCTTTTTCGTCCTTCTGGATATTCTTTTCATTGCCCAGAAATGCTGATTCTGTCGGAAACCAGATTCCCCCCTCTTTGGTATCGAGGACATTGCTGTTTTTCTTCATCAGCTCTGCCCACTGGCGCTCCGTCATCTTAAACTGTTTGACCGGCCGCCATAAGTCGCCGCTTCCGTCAATCACACCATCACCGCAGATTGCAATATTTTCTGCATGGTCTGCCGTAACCGGTGAAACAGTACGGATACACTCCTGTCCCTCGTAATTGGTCAGAATCAGCGGGTACTCCTCTATATTTTTTGAAAACTTTACAACCGCGCCGTGCTCTAAATACAGACACACATTGCTTTGCAGACGGATCGGTCCGGTAATCCAGATTCCTTTCGGAATCACAACCGTTCCGCCGCCCTCGTTTGAAATAACACTCATGGCACTATTGATTGCCGCCGCATTTCTTTTGCTTCCTGCAATGTCTGTCTGATTTTCCACTGCACCGAAATCTTTAATGCTCACCTTTTTATCCGGAAATTCCGGCAGGGTAATTAAAAAATCTGCTCCTGTCATTTATGTACTCCATTCTGCCTGCATACAGCCGCTATTTTGTGATATGCGCGGCAAAACTAAATTTACCGCGCATACATTTTACAATAATTCTTTTAAAATCTGATTGACCATGCCCGGGTTTGCTTTGCCCTTCATGGCTTTCATTGTCTGACCGACTAAAAATCCGATTGCCTTTTCCTTACCGTTTCTGTAATCTTCAACGGACTGTGGATTTGCCGCAATGACTTCTTCAATTGTCGCACGGAGTGCGCCCTCGTCATTGACCTGCTTTAAGCCGTGTTCTTCCACGTACTGTTCCGGATTAATATCCTCATCGAAAATCTTTTCAAAGATTTCCTTTGCAACTGAACCGTTAATTGTTCCTGCTTCAACAAGACCAATCAGCTTTGCAAGGTTTTCCGGTGAAAATGTAATGTCTTCCGGTTCCATTTCCTTTTCCTTTAAAATGCGCATCGTTTCGCCCATTAACCAGTTGGAAACCTTCTTTGGCTGGTTGCAGATTGCCGTGGTGGCTTCAAATAAATCCGCAAGCTTTTTGGAATCTGTAAGAATACCGATATCATAGTCCGGGATTCCAAATTCTTCTTTGTATCTTGCCATTTTTTCCGTCTTAAATTCCGGCTGGCGGGAACGGATTTCCTCTAACCACGCATCACTGATATGCACCGGTACAAGGTCCGGATCCGGGAAATAGCGGTAATCCTGCGCATCTTCCTTTGAACGCATGGCATATGAATATTCCTTATTGTCGTCCCATCTTCTTGTTTCCTGTACAACGGCCTCGCCGGATTCAATCAGGTCAATCTGACGGTTCTTTTCCGCTTCAATGGCTCTTGCAATGGCACTGAAGGAATTTAAGTTCTTTGTTTCGGTTCTTGTACCGAAGGCTTCACTGCCGGCTTCTCTGACAGACAGGTTGACATCGGCTCTCATAGAACCCTCCTGAAGCTTACAGTCAGAAGCACCCAGATACTGGATAATCAGTCTTAACTTATCCAGGTAAGCGATAACTTCCTCTGCACTTCTCATATCCGGTTCGGATACGATTTCGATTAACGGCACACCGGAACGGTTGTAATCCACATAAGATACATCGTCCCATTCATCGTGAACCAGTTTTCCGGCATCTTCTTCCATATGGATTTCATGAATCCGGATCTGCTTTGTCGTGCCGTCTTCTAACTCGATATCAACATGACCGTTGCGGCAGATTGGCAGATATAACTGTGAAATCTGATAATTCTGCGGATTATCCGGGTAAAAATAATTCTTACGGTCAAATTTACAATTCTGTGTAATCGTACAGTTGGTTGCAAGACCGACTGCCGCCGCATATTCCACAACCTGCTTGTTTAATACCGGAAGCGAACCCGGCATACCGGTGCAGACAGGGCATGTATGGCTGTTTGGAGAACCTCCGAAGGCTGTAGAACAGCCGCAGAAAATCTTTGTTTTGGTTGCAAGTTCTACATGGACTTCCAGACCAATGACGGTTTCATATTCTTTTGCCATAGTTTTAGTTCTCCTTTCTGCTCTGTTCATACGTATAAGCTGTCTGAATGAGTTTCTTTTCTTCAAAGCAGTTGCCGATAAGCTGCATACCGACCGGCAGACCGTTCTTATCCGTTCCGCAAGGCACGGTCATGCCTGGCAGACCTGCAAGGTTTACGGAAATGGTGTAAATATCACTTAAATACATTTTAATCGGGTCACTTAAAGAGCTGCCAAGCTTCGGTGCGGTTGTCGGTGCAGCCGGTCCGATAATGACATCATATTTTGCAAATGCTTCGTCAAATGCTTTTTTAATCAGCGCTTTAACACGCAGTGCCTTTAAGTAGTACGCATCGTAATAGCCTGAGCTTAATACGAAAGAACCCAGCATAATTCTTCTCTTAACTTCCGGTCCGAAGCCCTCGGAACGGGTCTTTTTGTACATATTGTGCAGACCTTCGTAATCCTTTGCACGGTATCCGTATTTTACACCGTCAAAACGTTCCAGATTGGAACTGGCTTCTGCTGCCGCAATCGTATAATACGTAGGAATTGCATATTCTACAAGGCTCAAATCAAATTCTTCAACAATTGCTCCCTTTGCCTTTAAGACTTCAACTGCATTCAGCACCGATGCCTTGACATCAGGGTCTAAGCCTTCCCCGAAGTAATCCTTTGGAATGCCGATTCTCATGCCTTTTACATCATCAACCAGCGCACTTGTAAAATCGGTATCTTTGCGCTCTACCGATGTAGAATCCTTTAAATCATGGGAAGCGATGATTTCCATAATCGTTGCACAATCGGTTACGTCCTTGCAGAGCGGTCCAATCTGGTCTAAGGATGAACCGTAAGCGACCAGTCCGTAACGGGATACGGTTCCGTAGGTCGGCTTCATGCCGACAACACCGCAGTAAGATGCAGGCTGTCTGATAGAACCACCTGTATCAGAACCCAATGCAAAAAAGCACTCGTCTGCCGCAACCGCTGCTGCCGAACCGCCTGAAGAACCACCCGGTACGTGTTCCGGGTTGCGTGGATTTTTTGTAACGCCATATGCAGAGGTTTCTGTGGTAGAACCCATGGCAAATTCATCCATGTTGGTCTTACCAATCATAACCGCACCGGCTTCCTGTAATTTCACAACGGCTTCTGCATCATACTGCGGAACAAAATTTTCCAGAATCTTTGATGCACACGTTGTCACAACGCCCTTTGTACAAAGGTTGTCCTTAATGGCAACCGGCACACCGGCTAAAGGTCCGGTCAGTGTTCCGGCTTCAATCTTTTCCTGTACTTCTTTGGCTGCCTGCATTGCTTTTTCTTTATCTATCGTGATATAGCAGTGATACGTTTCTTCTGTTTTTTCAATCTGTTCCAACACTGCTTTCATTGCCTCTACTGCTGTGGTTTTACCGGCTTTGATTTCTTTTGCCAGTTCCACGGCTGTCAATTCCAACAAACTCATATTTATCTCCATTCCGAAGCGTTTCACGCTACCGTTTTACTTAATCGACTGTCTTTGGCACAACAAATGCATCTTCTTTCCGTTCCGGTGCATTTGCAAGTGTGGCTTCACTGCCGTCCCCGTTGGTTACGACATCTTCACGCATCACATTTTCAACCGGGAATACATGGGACATCGGTTCAACGCCCGTTGTATCCAGTTCATTTAACTTATCAATATGGTCTAACATGCTTGCCATATCTTTTTTAGCTGCTTCCTTTTCCTCGTCAGAAAGCTCTAACTTTGCCAGAATGCCGACATATTCAATGGTTTCGTCACTAATTACATTTGCCATATTTCCTCTCCATTCCGCAGGCGTTATGCGCCGGAGGATTCGCGGACGGATTTTCATATCCGTCCTGCGATAAAAGATATTTTGTGGTGCCTGCTCCACAAAATATCTGTGTGAAAAAGCTGTAATTTACGGCTTTTTCACACTCCTCTCCAATCTGAGCGACTTTGTCGCGAAGCGGCGAAGTGAAATTCGCGCAGGCGATTTCACTTCTGCCATCAAAGCTATTTGCCTTCGCAGAAGCAAATAGCAGTGTGAAAAAGCTCTAATTTATGGCTTTTTCACACTTCTCTCCAATCTGAGCGACTTTGTCGCGAAGCGGCGAAGTGAAATTCGCGCAGGCGATTTCACTTCTGCCATCAAAGCTATTTGCCTTCGCAGAAGCAAATAGCAGTGTGAAAAAGCTCTAATTTATGGCTTTTTCACACTTCTCTCCAATCCGCAGGCGTTATGCGTCGCAGGTCAATATTTAATCACGCACTTTGATATGCACTTCTCTTAACTGCTGTTCTGTTACTTCGTTTGGTGCGCCGCACATTAAATCCTGTGCTGTACCGCTCATTGGGAACGGAATAATTTCACGGATATTTTCTTCGTTGCGCAGTAACATAATCATACGGTCGATACCAGGTGCCATACCGGCGTGTGGCGGTGCACCGAACTGGAACGCATTGTAGAGTGCGCCAAACTTTTCTTTTAATACTTCTTCATCATAGCCTGCAATTTCAAATGCCTTTACCATAATCTGCATATCGTGGTTTCTTACGGCACCGGATGATAATTCTACACCGTTGCAGACAATATCATACTGGTAAGCTAAGATATCTAACGGGTCCATTGTATTTAATGCTTCAAGACCGCCCTGTGGCATAGAGAATGGGTTGTGTGTAAATCCAATCTTCTTTGTTTCAGGGTCTTTTTCAAACATTGGGAAGTCATTAATGTAGCAGAAACGGTATGCGTTCTTTTCCAGTAAGTCAAGCTTTGTACCAAGTTCTGTACGAATCTGTCCTGCAAAGTATGCAGCTCTTTCTTCCTTATCTGCCATGAAGAAAATTGTATCTCCGGCTTCAAGTCCTGCAAGTTCTAAGAATTCCTTCTTCATATCGTCCGGGATAAACTTATCAATCGGTCCCTTGTAAGATAAATCTTCAAGAACTTCCAGATAACCCAGTCCGCCCATGCCAATGCCTGTTGCAAACTTCAACAGCTTTTCATGGAAGCCCTTAGACATATTTGCATGAACCTTTACGGCACGGACTGTCTTTCCGATAAACGGCTTAAATGTACATCTCTGGAAGAAATCTGTTACATCAATAATACGAAGCGGATTTCTTAAATCCGGCTTATCTGTACCGAACTCTAACATTGCCTGCTTGTAGCTGATAATCGGATACGGTGCCTTTGTTACTTCATAACCTTCCGGTGCAAACTTTTCAAATGCGGCTGTCAGCACTTCTTCACCCACACGGAAGACATCTTCCTGTGTTGCAAAGCTCATTTCAAAGTCTAACTGATAGAATTCTCCCGGTGAACGGTCTGCTCTTGCATCTTCATCACGGAAGCACGGTGCAACCTGGAAATACTTATCAAAACCGGATACCATTAACAGCTGCTTATACTGCTGTGGTGCCTGTGGCAGCGCGTAGAACTTACCCTTATATTTTCTGGACGGTACGATATAATCTCTTGCGCCTTCCGGTGAAGAAGCACAAAGAATCGGTGTCTGAATTTCAAGGAATCCCATTTCTGTCATCTTCTGACGTAAAAATGCGATAACCTGTGAACGGAAAATCATGTTGTTCTTTACTTTTTCATTTCTTAAATCCAGATAACGGTATTTTAAGCGGACATCTTCACGAACCTCTTTAGAAGTCATAACTTCAAAAGGAATGGTTGAGTAAACCTGTCCGAGCATTGTAATCTTCTTTGCTTCGAGTTCGATTGTTCCTGACGGAATCTTCGGATTGTATGTTTCTTCATCTCTTTTTTCTACCACGCCTTCGATAGAAATACACTCTTCCTTCTTAATGCCCTTTAAAAGTTCAGGGTCACGGATAACAACCTGTAATACGGCATACATATCTCTTAAATCAATGAAAGATACTCCGCCGTGGTCACGGATATTTTCAACCCAGCCTGCAACCTTTAACTCCTTTCCGATGTCCTGTTCACTCACATTGTTCAATGTGGTATCTCTGTAAATGTTTCCCATTCTTTTTTTGACTCCTTTTCTTTAAATTTATAGATATTTTTGTCATTTATTTCACAAGCTATCCGCTTTGTGTGAAAAAGTAAAACGCGCACAATATTTATGCCGTATCATCAGTCTGTGTACCGGAACATTCGGGCTTTCTTACGAATACTGCATAACAGTTTCTTCAAACCAAAAAATCCCCGGAATACTTCTCTTTCAAGAAATATTCCGGGGCAGATAATTCATCTTATCCGCGGTACCACCCGCTTCAAGTACTAAAATAAGCACTCCTTCAACCGCTTAACGCGCGCATACGGAACTGCCTACGACGGCTTTAACCGCTTTCAACAATCCAGCTCCGGAGCGTTCCCTTTAACAATTCCCTTAGCGGGTTCTCAGTCGATGACACCGCCTTCCTGTCAGGTTCCATGAAAAAGAGTCTCCTTCTTTGCCTTTTCCTATCTTTGATAATTTTGATAATACCATAGGGTCAGGCAAAATGCAAGAATTAAATCAGATTACACTGAATTTTGCAATCTCTTTCTTTAAATCCTTTGATACTGCCTCATTGACATTGGTACATTCCTGTATTTCATCCATGTTGGAAAGGACCTTGTCCACTGAACCGGAAAATGCCTCTACACGGTTCTTTTCTTCCTCAATCGTATCGGAAATCTCCACAATCTTGCTTCCGACATGCGCCGATGATTCTAATAGGTTACTGGTCTTATTTTCAAAATCAGCCATCATATTTTCGAGTGTATCTGCATCCTCTAAATACTGTGCAGAAGCTGTTACAAACTTATCATAATCTGCCTGTACATTCGATGTGACATACTCTAAGAGTTTATCGGATGAAACTGCAAGCTGTTCTACGGAAGATACCACTTCTTCGCTGATTTCCTGAATACTGTTTGCCGTGTTACGGCTGTTATCCGCAAGCTGTCTGATTTCATCTGCTACGACCGCAAAACCTTTTCCTGCTTCTCCGGCTCTTGCTGCTTCAATGGAAGCATTCAGTGCTAAGAGGTTGGTCTGGCTTGCAATGGATAAAATATCCTCTGTCAGTGTCTTAATGACATTGACACTCTTACTGCTTTCAACAGATGTTCTTAAATCTTTCTCTAAAGAAGATGTAATTTCTTTGGAAGCATTCTTGCTGTTTCCTGCCAGTGCCTGGATTTCATTGGCTCTTTCTTTCATGTGGACTGTATATTCTTTACCGTCAGCACTCGCTTTTTCGATTTCACTGCTGCCTGCTTCCAGCTGCTTCATATCCCCTGTTATCATTTCAACTGCGTCTGAAATTGCATCAATTTCATTGCAAAGCTTTGCTGTTTCTTCCGATAACTCCCCTGCGCTTTCTGCTGAGGATTCTACCTTCTTTATAATATTGCCGGATGCCCCATCAAGTGAAATTGAATGGTCTTCAATCCGCTTCATAATCACCTGTAATTTATCCAAAAACATATTGATACCGAAAATCAGACGTCCGATTTCATCTTCTTTTTTCGTTTCAATCCGTTCTTCAAGATTGCCTTCATTCTTTTCCAGCTTTTCAATCATATCGTTGAGCTGTTTTTGTGTCTTCTGCAGCGGCTTTACAACCGAAACATACGTTACGATAATCGTTACAATAACCATTGCCAGCTGTAAAGATGAAATCACGCCATTTCTTGATAATCCCGCCGTAATTCCTTCTGCCATGCTGCCCGCCGTATCCCGGATTTCCTGTGGCACTTCTGTTGTGGTATTAGACATTCCCTCGCAGACCTCACGGAATGACTGGAACTGGCTTGTCGTACTGACATTGACCGTCACAGTCAGAATAAAAATAACAATTAACGGTAACATGATTTTAAATGCAATGTGCTTTTTCATAACTACAATTCCTCCCGGTTTCCGATTCGGTGGTATATTTTTCTTTCTTTTAGTCAAAAAAGGATTAGCCCTGTCCTGCTAATCCTTTTTTGTTAACACACTAAATTATACACGTTCCTATTTTCACAACCACCAATATCCCATACATTTATGACTGAAGACACTTACCAATTCTTTCTCTTATCGTTTGTATTCTTATTACAATCCCTCTTTGTATGTTCTTGCAAACACCTAGCTTTATAACAACCGCACAAACTCAATTCGTATAAAGTTAAAACTCTCTCACGATACTTATCCCAGCAGCCTAAACCCGCATTCCGGCTGCTGTTCATATTCTTACTCTCCCCAGTGAATATTAACGGAAAAGAAAAGTCCTTCATATGTGTTCCTGTCACTTATACTATAATTTACTGTGCATTTTTATTCAAGTCAGGTGGCATAATTCACGTTATTTTGGCATAATCTGCGTTGTTTTACAGCAAAATATGTACGCAGAACATCCCGTCTTCCTCATACCGCTGGATATATCCGCCATTTTTATCTACTGTATGTTCAATGCTTTTCATGCCGATTCCATGCAGATAGCGATTGGCTTTATCAGTAATAAAACGCGGGTTATTCTGCAACACTGATTTTGCAACGGTGTTCTTTATAAGAATTGAATATTTATTCTCATATGAGAAAATTTTGAGAAAAATGCTGCGCGGCTTATCCGGTGTGATTTTTTTCTGTGCTTCTACCGCATTATCCAGCAGATTTGAAAGCATCACCGCAATATCCAGTTCCCGCTCTCCGTCCACAGAAGCCGTCACTTCTACCTGCATTTTAATATTTTCATGTTCGCATAATACTTTTTTTTCATTTAACACGGAATTGACCAGATTGTTTCCCGCCACATAAACATACTTATTCTGTCCACAGTCTTCAATATGTTCACCGATTGCCTGCCTTAATCCTTCGTAATCTCCATCATTTAACAGGTGCATATAAATATTAAGATGTTTCACCATATCGTGGCGGATTTTGCGGATATCCTGATACTCTTTATCCATGCGGATAATATCCGCACGCTGTGCCTGCAGCTTTAAATTTGCCAGTTCATTGCGTTTTTCATAATCATTTTTATAACTGATTGAATTGGCAATCGCAAGCGGTACAACAGTCATTACAATGATGGCAATTTCAATTGCAAGAACATAAATATAATCCCGTCCGTCAAAGTGGCGCACATAGGTCCATAAAATCAGCGCTACCGCAGCAACACTGTCCGCAATAAAATAAACTGCCAGCATCAGCCATTCTTCTCTTTTAATTATGCGCCTTTTGGCAAGGAGTCTGCCCCAGATATAAAAGGTAATAATAAATACAATCCGGTTTAATGCCACATATGCCATCTGGGAAGCAGCGGTGTTGATAATCTGTTCCGCACCGCGGTACCACGATAAAATTTCCACGCACAGATTGGTCGCCAGATTGACAAGCAGTGTATTAATCAGCAGCACCAGCGCAATTGTAGCAGACTGCCACAGCCCGCCATGCATCACAATCATACTGTATCCGATAATTACGGCAACGCCCAGTGCCATCTGAAGCACCGGACTGTCAGAAAAGAAAAATCCAACAACAAAAAAAAGTGCTGCTGCAAGCGTACTGACAACATAGCGGTACTTGCTCTCATATTTCCAGTATGCATTTAAAATTGCCGTATAAATTGTACATTCAATCAATGTTGAAACAATATTTGTTACTATATCCAACTTTAACATTTACAAATCTGCCTCACAAATTATTTTCACGCCGGATAAATTCCAGGTGTTTTAATTTCAGGTCTTCCAGACGGTCCCTGCTGATGGAAATACACTCCCCGTTATTCATCAGCACATCTTTGTAACGGACTCTGTCTACATGGCGCAGATTAACGATGTATCCTGACTGAACCCGCACAAATCCCTTTTCATTAAAAATCTGTTCTAAATCTGCCATTTTGGCACGAACCATATAATCTTCCTGAAGTGTCTTTATTTTTACATAGTGCTTGGCACTTTCAAAATAGTAAATTTCTGACAACTTTAAACGCACGGTATTGCCATTGACGCAGAAATCATAGTAGTTTTTCAAGCTATGATATCTGTTTAATAATGCCGTAACTGCCTCTTCCAGTTCTTCTTCAAGCCGCGCTTTTCTGATAAACCGAAGCGGTGTGGTTTTAATCGCTTCAAAAACCATGCTTTCACAGGACGACACAAAAACCAGGCCAACATCCGGCAAAGCCTCCCTGACCCGCTGTGCCGCCTGTATTCCTGTCATCTGCGGCATATCAATATTCAAAAATATTCCATCAAAAGAAATTGTATGAATCTCTTTTAAGAATTTTGTAACATCCGTATATACATGAATTTCACAATTTTCTATCTGTCCCTCAATGATTTTTAATAGTTTTTCTTTCAGATCTGCAATATCCTGTTCACTATCATCGCAAATTGCAACTTTCATGCCATAACCTTTCACTTTTTGTAATTTTTATCTGTTTTCTTTTGCTGCCTGTAACAAATGCTTTGCAAGCACCGATGTTGTAACCGAACCTACCCCGCCCGGAACCGGTGTTGCCACGGATGCAAGCGAAGAAATACCGTCTGTATCCACATCACCGCATAATTTTCCGTTGTTATCCACATTAATACCCACATCAATCACAACGGCACCTTTGCCGACATACTCTGCGGTAATCATCTTTGCGACACCTGCCGCCGCTACTAAAATGTCTGCCCTGCGGCATTCTTCTTTCATATCCTTTGTCTTTGTATGGCAGATTGTCACAGTTGCATTCTTTTTTAATAACAGCATGGATACCGGTTTCCCGATTACAAGGCTTCTGCCGACAACCGTGACTCTTTTCCCTGTGACATCAATTCCCGCAAAATCCAGCATTTCAACAACTGCCTCTGCCGTACACGGTGCAAAGCCTGTCTTATCCCCTGCAAAAACCTTGGCTAAATTGACCGGGGAAATGCCGTCTAAATCCTTTTCCGGGGAAATTCTGCCCACCACCGCTTCTTCATCTAAGTGTTTTGGAAGCGGACGAAGCAGTAAAATACCGTCAATCTCAGGGTTATCATTAATTGTGTCAAATTCTTTCTGAAAGGCTTCATTTTCGATGGTTTCCGGGAAAACGAAGGATTCACAAGCAAAACCTACCTTTTCCATTTTCTTGGTTGCACCGCGCTCATAAGACATATCATCCGGACGCTCACCGACACGGATGATGGCAAGCTTCGGTACTCTGCCGCCCATATCCGCACTTTCTTTGATTAATTTTTCATTGATTGCATTTGCAACATCTATTCCCTTTAATAATTCCATGTTTCCTCTTTTCCAAACTTTTTTTTAGTTCCGTATCCATAGGCAATACTTTATCCCTACATTTCTGTTGTACCGCCTGCAAATCCAATTATCTTATCGCATCCACGACTTCTTCATAAATTCTGTCTGCCAGTTCATTGCCTTCAATTAACAGTGCATCAGTTCTTGTGTTTAATTCTTCTGCCGTTTCTGTATCTTTCATCAGCTTTGTATTGATAAATACATTTAAAGAAGCGCCGTTTAATGCAGCCTTGCAAAGCTGTACACCTGCGCCGACATCACTGATGGCAAGACGGCTTCCCACAACAGACAACCGTTCTAGGATTTTTAATGCTTCCAATATCTTTTCCATTAAGGCAACCGGGGTCAGGCTCGCTTCTTTTAATGCCTTTTCCATAACCGCTTCTTTATATTCCTGCTGTTCTTTTGTGTCTTTTGGAAGTCCGTAAGCTTTTGAAAGCGGTTCAAAGCTTTCGGCATCCTTATCCATATATGTCATCAATTCTTTAGAAAGCTGCTCCGCCTTTGATAAGAGTTCTTCGATTTCTTCCTGATACTGCGCATACTTTTTCTTGCCGGTTGTCAGATTGGCAACCATTGCGCCAAGTGCCATACCTGCTGCCGCCACATATGCACATGCGCCGCCGCCACCCGGTACTGCTGCCTTAGATGAAAGCACTTCAATAAATTCCTGCATATTCTGTTCTGCCATCATTTTAGTTTTCCTCCTTTAACAGCCATTCTCCCGTAAATACCGTTTCTGCCGGTCCTTCCATATATACGGTATTTTCTTTCTTATCCCATGTAATTTTTAAATCGCCGCCTAACAAATGCAGTGTAGCAGTATCATTACACAAGCCGTTTAACACGGTTGCCACAAGGCTTGCACACGCACCTGTGCCGCAGGCAAACGTTTCGCCGGAGCCGCGCTCCCACACACGCATATTTAAGTTTTCACTGTCGCACACCTGAATAAATTCAGTATTTACCCTGTCCGGAAATGCCGGATGATTTTCAAACATCGGACCGATTTTTTCCAGTTCAAATGCTTTTAAATCCACATTTTTGTCTAAATAAACAATTGCATGCGGATTTCCCATGGATACACAGGTCACTTCGTAGTCTTTTCCGTCTACGCTGATTGGCTGTGCAACAAGCCTGTCCACATTTTTAAGGATTTCTGCATTTTTAAAAGCATGAATGTCTGCCGGAATCTGTTCCGGCTGTAATATCGGCGCACCCATATTGACCCTGACCGTCTTTACTTTGCCGTCACTACCCGGATAAAGCTGTAATGTCTTAATACCGGATAACGTTTCCACGGTAATTTCCGCCTTGTCTGTCAGTCCGTTGTCGTATACATATTTGCCGACACAGCGAATACCGTTGCCGCACATGCTGCCCTGTGAACCGTCTGCGTTATACATTTCCATAAAGAAATCTGCTTTGTCGGATTTTTTTATCAGAATCAGTCCGTCCGAACCGATTCCGAAATGTCTGTCACTGACCGCAACTGCCACTTCTGACACGTTTTTTAATTCATTTTGGGTACAGTCCACATAGACATAATCATTTCCTGCTCCCTGCATTTTTGTAAATTTCATACTACTCCTCATTTCTGAGCGACTTTGCCGCGAAGCTGCGATGAGAAATTCGCGCAGGCGGTTTCTCATCTGCAATCAGGGAGATTTGTTTTCGCTCAGAAACAAATCTCCGTGTGAACAAGCTTAGATTTATGGCTTGTTCACACTTCTCCACATTTCTGATATATTTATTCTGAATAAATTCCTATTACCATTGAAGCGGATTCTACCATTGTGTTTCCGCTGTCCATACTACATTTCTGAATATAGCGGAATGCCTCCGGTTCTGTCATATTGTTCTTTTCCATCAGGATTGCTTTTGCATCGTCAATTACCTTCTGCTCCTGCGGGCTGCGGCGTTTCGGCTGCATGCGTTTCTTTTTCCGCCTGCGCACCTGTACCTGCAGCATCATTTCTATTGTATTTATCAGGTCATTGACTTTGATCGGCATTGCCGCACAGACAATGTCATTGTCCTGGCAGTCATCCCACAGATTTTTCGATGCCACAAGCAGCATTTCAAAGCTTTTCGGCTTATACTCATACAGTTCGGAATACAACATATTATCTGAAAGCTTATATCCACAGATAATAATTCCGTCTGACAGGCGGTCCGCCATATTGATTGCCTGTGCCCCTGATGTACATGCCGAAGCGACTTCATAACCTCTCCTGACCAGCAGATTTCTGACAGCTTTTGCTTCTTCTAACTTAGGAAATGCTACAATCAGTGTTGCCATTTTCCTTTCCTCCGTTTTTACTGTATTGGCTGTCTTTATTCCTGCTTAGAACTTGTACAGGTATTCATCTAATTCCCACTGGGAAACCCGGGTGCGGTAATCATTCCACTCTTTTAACTTGGCTTCGACGTATTTGGATACAATGTGTTCTCCTAAAACATCACAGATGACTTTATCTTCCTGCATGCACTGTATAGCTTCGTAAAGATTTTCCGGCAGCTTTTCAATGCCTGCCTTATCACGTTCCTCCTGTGTCATCTCAAAAATATTGCGGTCTACGCTGTCCGGCACGGTAAGCTTTCTTTTAATACCGTCCAAGCCTGCCGCAAGACATGCCGCCAGTACAAGATACGGATTGGCTGCCGGATCCGGACTTCTTAATTCCACACGGGTTGTTTCGCCCCTGCCTGCAGGGATACGGATTAACGGACTTCTATTAACAGACGACCATGCGATATAAACCGGCGCTTCGTGGCCAGGTACCAGTCTTTTATAAGAATTGACCAGTGGATTGGTAATTGCCGTCATGCCCTTTGCATGTGCCATCAGTCCCGCAATAAAATGATACGCATCTTCCGAGAGTCCGCGTTCATCATTTTCATCTGTAAAAATATTTCTGCCGTCCAATGTTGCAAGGGACATATTGACATGCATGCCCGAACCGTTGATGCCGTATTTCGGTTTTGGCATAAAGGTTGCATACAGACCGTGTCTTTTAGCAATCGTCTTGACCGTCAGTTTAAAGGTCATAATGTTATCCGCCGTAATTAACGCTTCATCATAGCGGAAGTCAATCTCGTGCTGTGCCGGCGCAACCTCGTGGTGGGAAGCTTCGATTTCAAAGCCCATATCTTCAAGTGTCAGAATCATATCACGTCTTACATTTTCACCCAAATCAATCGGACCTAAATCAAAATAACCGCCCTTTTCATGGGTCAGCGTTGTCGGCAGTCCATTATCATCAGTATGGAATAAGAAAAATTCACATTCCGGTCCGACATCAAAGACATACCCCATATCAGCAGCTTCCTGAATTGCTCTCTTTAAAACGTTTCGCGGGTCACCCTGAAACGGCTTTCCGTCCACCGTATAGACATCGCAAATCAGTCTTGCGACCTTTCCCTGCTGCGGACGCCACGGAAAGATTTCAAATGTGTCATAATCAGGATACAAATACATATCAGATTCTTCAATCCGCACAAAGCCTTCCACTGCCGAGCCGTCAAACATACACTGGTTATTTAATGCACGTTCAAGCTGGCTGGACGTAATTGCAATATTTTTTAACACGCCGAAAATATCCGTAAACTGTAAACGGATAAACTCAACGTCTTCTTCCTCTACCATTCTGAAAATATCATTTTTTGTATATCTGCTCATGATGACCTCTCTCTCTGCCGTTTTTGACTGCGTTGTTTTCTGTAACAAACTGCTTTTATCATACAACATCCGGTACGTTTTTGTACAGTTCTCAATTGCATACAATTCATTTATAAAAAAATTTCCGGAACCAGCTTTATATTCTGATTCCGGAAGATATTTTTATTTAAGATTCTTCGGCTTTACCCGCATTTTACAATGTTTTTATACTCCGCATATTCCATTGGAATGCTGTCCGTTATAATTTTTGCACCGTAAAACGGTGCAAAGGTCACCGGACTGACACGGTTGAATTTTTCCGAATCTGCCAGTATGTAGCATTTACGGCACTGTGCCACCGCTGCTTTCTTCACCGATGCTTCATGAATATCCGGTGTCGTAAAGCCGCATTTTAAGGTGATACCGTTTACACCGAAAAAACCTTTGACAAAATGATACCGCTGTAATGCTCCGACTGCTTCCGTTCCAATCAGTGCCTCCGTACTGCCCTTTAACTCGCCGCCGGTTAAAAACACACGGAATCCCGCCGCGGCAAGTCTTCTCGCATGTAATACTGCATTGGTCACATACGTGGCATTTCTCTGTGTAATATAGTCAATCATATATGCCGTGGTTGTTCCCGCATCAATAAACACAAAATCATCCGGCTCAATCAGCGATGCCGCATACTTTGCAATGCGTATTTTCTGTTCTTTGTTTACATTTTCCTTCTGCTGTACGGTTGGTTCCCTTGAAATCACTTCACCCTCCAGCGCCACTGCGCCACCGAAAACCTTTATCAGCTTTCCTGCCTGATGCAGTGCCGTAATGTCCCGGCGTGCCGTAGACTCTGAAATATGAAGCAGTTCCTTAATCTGTGTTACAGTAACACTTTTGTTTTCTTCCAGCAGATTTAATATCATTTCATAACGCTGTTCTGTCAACATGACTACTCCTGCTTTCTTCTGCGATATGCTTCTACATCTGTTTCCAGAATAACCTTTCTCACCGGCAGAATTTTTGCCGGTGAAACAGAGAGTTCATCAACTCCCATTGCAAGAAATTCTTTCGTAAGCTGTGTATCTGCCCCCAGTTCGCCGCAGATACCCGCCCAGATTCCTGCCTTATGTGCATTGGCAATCGTCATTTCAATCATCTTTAAAACTGCCGGATGATGTGCATCGTAAAATGCTTCCAGTTTTGTATTCTGACGGTCAATTGCCAGTGTATACTGTGTCAGGTCATTCGTTCCGATACTAAAAAAATCAACTTCTTTTGCCAGCTCATCACTAATCATAACTGCCGCCGGAGTTTCAATCATGATGCCCTGCTCCGGTGTGTTGTATTCAATACCCTGCCGGTCTAATTCTTCTTTTACCTCTGAAACAATCTGTTTAACTGCCCGCACTTCTTTCACACTGGTAATCATCGGATACATAATTGCCAGTTTTCCAAAGGCGCTTGCCCGAAACAATGCCCGCAACTGTGTTTTAAAAATTTCCGGACGCGTCAGACAGATGCGAATTGCGCGGCACCCCATTGCCGGATTGTCCTCTTTATCCATGTGAAAATATTCACATTGTTTATCTGCGCCGATATCCAGTGTTCTAATAATAACACGTTTTCCTGCCATTGTCTGCACAACCGTCTTATAAATCTGAAATTGTTCTTCCTCCGTCGGAAAATCTTCCCGCTCCAGATAGATAAATTCACTGCGGAATAATCCAATACCCCCTGCATCATTTTGAAGCACGGCCGCCAGATCTTTGCTGTTTCCGATATTGGCATACAGCTGTATGGTCTTTCCGTCTAACGTCTTATTTTCCCTGCCTTTTAATAATTCAAGAAGCCGCTTCTGTTCTTCCTGCTGTGCCTGCTTTTCTTTCATCTGCGCCAGTGTTTCCTCATCCGGCTCTACATAAAGCACGCCGCTGACTCCGTCTACAATGCCAAGCCTGCCGTCAATCGTATCGTCAAGCGGAACTGATGCACCGACAAGTGCTGGGATTCCCATGGTTCTTGCAAGAATCGCCGTATGGGAATTCATAGAACCGTCTATTGTCACAAAGGAAAGCACCTTCTGCTTATCCATCTGCACGGTTTCTGACGGTGCAAGGTCCTGTGCCGCAATAATGACCGGTTCTTCGGTCTGCACACCGCCGCCTGCGTTTCCGCTCAACACCGATACCAGCCGCTCGGAAATGTCCCGCACGTCAGCCGCCCTTCCACGCATATATTCATCTTCCATGGAAGCAAACATCTGCGCAAAGTTATCTTCGGTTACGGCGACGGCATATTCTGCATTGACCCTCTGCGTTTCAATGATATTTTCTACGGATTCATTGTAGTCGTCATCTTCTAACATCATCTGATGGATTTCAAAAATTGCCGCATTGGCTTCCCCGACTTCTTTTAACGCTTTGTCATACAGATTCTGAAGCTGTTCCAACGCTGTCTGCTTTGCCGTGCGATACCGTCTGATTTCTGCGGGAACATCTTCAATCTTTCTTCTTTTGACCTGCTGCTCCCCTTTTTTATAAACCTGTATCGTTCCGATTGCAATGCCGCCAAAAACACTTTTTCCACTATATACACGCATCGCCGCACCTCCTTAATCCGCACACTTTAAATCAAAGTATTTCTTTCATGAATTTTTCCATTGCCGTAAATGCGGCATCTTCGTCTTCACCTTCAATACGGATTGTCACTTCATTATCTTTTTTTACTGCCAGTGCCATAACCGTAAAAATCTTTTTGCAGTCGCCTTCTTTTCCGTCTTTTACAATCTTAATACTGCTTGTAAATGCCTTTGCCGCCTTAACCAGCTCTCCTGCCGGTCTTGCATGAATCCCTTCCGGATCTGTAATTGTGTACTGAAATTCTTTCATAATATTCTCCTTTTCTGAGCAACTTGTTGCGAAGCGGCGGTGAGAAATTCGCGCAGGCGATTTCTCATCTGCCACCATAGCACTTTGTTTTTGCTCAAAAGCAAAGTGCTGTGTGAAAAATCAGCACATCAGTGTGATTTTTCACACTTATCGCCTTTTCTATCTTATCTTTTTCTTTAATACTCCGAGTAACACCGTTGAAACCGCCATTCCGACAACCAGTGCAATCAGATACATCCACGGATTCCCGATTACCGGTACGACAAAGATGCCGCCGTGCGGTGCCATCAGTGTACATTTGAATGCCATAGACATTGCTCCTGCAATCCCCGAACCAATGACACATGCCGGTATGACATGCAGTGGGTCGGATGCTGCATAAGGAATTGCACCTTCGGTAATAAATGCCAGTCCCATAATAAAGTTGGTCGGTCCTGCTTCCCGCTCCTGCTTTGTAAACTTGTTCGGGAACAACATCGTTGCCAGTGCGATTGCACACGGCGGTGTCATACCGCCAATCATAACTGCCGCCATGATATCATAGTTGCCTGCAATAATGGAGGCCGTACCAAATACATATGCCGCTTTGTTAAACGGTCCGCCCATATCAACCGCCATCATGCCGCCAAGAATAAATCCGAGTGCTATCTTGCTTGTGCCGCTCATGCCGGTTAACGCACTGTTTAATCCGGTATTAATGCCGCCCATCACCGGTTCTACAATAAACTGCATAAGCAGTCCAATGATTAAAATACCCGCTACCGGATAAATCAATACCGGTGTCAGTTTTTCAATTGTTTCCGGCAGTTTCACACAAAGCTTTTTCAGTCCCAGAATAATGTATCCTGCCGCAAAGCCTGCAACCAGTGCGCCAAGGAATCCCGATTTTCCGTTTGCCGCCATCATGCCGCCGACAAAACCGACTGCCAGTGCCGGTCTGTCCCCGATTGCCATGCCGATATACCCTGCCAGCACCGGAAGCATAAATCCGAAGGCAACACCACCGATACCTTTAAACAGTGCTGCCGCCTGTGTAATCGTACCGAAATTAGAACGCTGTTCTGCGGTCAATGCACCGACATCCACACACAGACCATCAATTAAAAATGCAATGGCAATTAAGATTCCGCCACCGACTACGAATGGAAGCATATGCGATACACCGTTCATTAACTGTGTATAAATCTGATGTGCAATCCCGCCTTTTGCTTCATTTTTTGTATCCTGCTCTTCTTCCCCCGCATGGTATATGGAAACGTCCCCCTTTATTGCCCGGTCAATTAATGTATCTGCCTTACTGATACCGTCTGATACCGGACACTCAATCACTTTTTTGCCGTTAAAACGTGTCATCGGCACTTTGGCATCTGCCGCCACGATAATACAATCGGCTTCCTTGATTTCCTGTTCTGTCAGCACATTTTTAGCACCGCCCGAACCCCGCGTTTCGATTTTAATCGTGCAGTTTTTCCCTTTTGCCGCCTTTTCAAGCCCCTCTGCTGCCATGTACGTATGTGCAATTCCTGTCGGGCAGGATGTTACTGCCAGAATCTTTACGCCGCCTTCACTGCTCTTTTTGGTTTCTCCTGCTGTTTCAAGCCGTTCTTCAATTCCCGCTTTTTCTTCATCTGCTTCGTCAATAATTTTTATAAATTCTTCTACACTGCCCGCACCGCGTAACCGCTGTGTAAATTCTTCATCCATTAACAGCATGGACAGCTTACCGAGTACATCCAGATGGATATTGTCTTCTGTATCGGGTGCTGCTATCAAAAACAGCAGTGTAACCGGTTCTCCGTCTAACGAATCAAAATCCACACCGCCCGGAATCACCATCGCTGCCAGTCCCGGAGCAGATACCGCTGCACATTTCCCATGTGGAATCGCAATGCCTTCACCAATTCCCGTTGTACTTTCCTTTTCACGTTCCCCAACCTGTCTGCGGTATGCTGCTTTATCTGAAATATTTCCCCGCTGTGTCATCAGTTCTACTGCCTGATTGAGTGCTTCTTCCTTATTCCCCGGTGCTGCCTGTAAGGAAATGCTTCTTGCATCAAGTAAATCCGTAATTCTCATAAAATCCCTCCTGTCTGTTCCTGTAAATTTATCCTTGTTACCTGCTCATATACTGCCTGAATTTCTGCTTTTGTCGCCAGATTTTCTGAAAATGCACTGGCGCTTCCTGCCGCCATCCCCATATGAAATGCATATTCATAATCCTGTTTTTCAAGCCATCCTGCCATAAATCCTGCCACCATAGAATCCCCTGCACCAACGCCGTTTACCAGTTTTCCTTCCGGTGCTTCCTTTTTGTAAACCGCACCGTGCTTTGTAATCAGTACAGCCCCTTCTCCTGCCATGGATATCAGTACATTTTCCGCGCCAAGTTCCTGAAGTTTCTTTCCGTATGGCACAACTTCCTGCCTTGTCTTTAATTCTACGCCAAATATTTCTCCTAATTCATGATTATTGGGTTTAATTAAAAATGGGTGATATGGAAGTACATTCATCAGTAAATCTTTTGTCGCATCAACAACAATCATCACACCTTTGTCTTTCAACTGTTGCATAATCGTGCTGTAAATATTTTCCGGCACCGATACGGGAATGCTGCCGGACAAAAATAATACATCGCCCCGCTGTAACCGGCACAGCCGGTCCGTCAGTTCCTTTAACCGTTCCTTTTTAATCTCAGGGCCTCTGCCATTGATTTCCGTTCCGTCAATGGACCTTAACTTTACATTAATTCTTGAAATGCCTTCCTCCAGCCGGATAAACTCCTGTGAAATTCCGGTATTTTCCAGTTCACGGATAATTTCATCCCCTGTAAAGCCTGCCGTAAATCCCAGTGCCGTACTGGCAATTCCGAGATTCTTTAACACAATTGACACATTAATGCCTTTGCCACCCGGCAGAATCTGTTCAAAACCGGTTCTGTTTGTCAGCCCCAGTTTAAAATGCTCTACAGAAACGATATAATCCAGCGAAGGGTTCAACGTCACTGTATAAATCATATTCTTCTCCATTCTGCAAACGTCCTGCGCTGCCTTTTTAATTGTTCATTCACTGTTCCTTTTGTTAATCTGATTATACCGTCAAATTCAGTCAAAATCAATCAGCCAAAACCGCAAAAATTTTGACCGTTTTTAGTGTATTTTGCACAAAAAAAAGACAGAACCGTAAATATTTCTTTACAATTCTGCCTTTGCCTTGTATTTATTATATACTTAAAATGCGATTGTATACGCTTTTTCAAAAATTTTTCCCGGTTCTAATTCATTCTGCCATGCACGTTTTTGAAGGTTTCCGTCAAAATCCGCCGCATCGGCTCTGCCGTACCACGGCTCAATGCAGATAAACGGCACTTTTTTACCGACCGGCGACCACAGCCCGAATACCGGCGCATCAAAGGTCACGGTGACAGCCGCTTTACCGTCTGCCTGAATTGAAACTTCCCGACAGCCGCTGTTTTCAAAAATATATGCGTCTTTGTCAAAAAAGTCTTCCGTGACGGTGACTTTGCTTTCATCCAGCTTCATTTCATGCGCTTCATTTTCCACCAAACCGTCTTCATTTAACAGCTTATAGGATAATGCCGGCTTTTTCGTCCCAAAAACCACCTCACAGCCTGCCATCGACTGTCTGTCGTCACAAATAAATGCCGGATGTCCGCCAATGCTGAAATACATCGTTTCCGCATCGGAATTGATGACCTTCCATCCTGCTTCAATACTGCTGCCCTTTAACGTAAAACTGCACTGTAATTCAAAATGAAACGGATACTTTTCAAGTGTTTCCTTGGTATCTGTTAAATTCATCACAATCGAATCTTTCGTCTTTGACACCGGTACAAATTCCATATCCCGTGCAAAACCGTGCTGGGACATTTCATACGTCTTTCCCTGATATTCTGTTTTGTTGTCCTTATACTTTCCGACCAACGGAAACAGCACCGGCGCATGGCGCTTCCACGCATCGGGATCCCCCTGCCAGATATGCTCTGCGCCGTCCTTTTTGGTCTTTACGGAAACCAGTTCGCAGCCCTTACTGCAAACCACCGCCTCTAAAAATTCATTTTCAATTTTATATTCCATATACCCTCCATACTGAGTGATTTTATATCGCGAAGTGACGATGAGAAATTCGCGCAGGCGATTTCTCATCTGTCATCAAAACAGTCTGCTTTTACTGTTTACCTTTAAATTCACCAATGACAATACAAACATGCCTGCCGCATTAAACAACAGCACCAAAATTGCCGCCGTCATGCCAAAAGAATCTGCCAGCACGCCGACAATCTGCGGTGTTACGATACCGCCGAGTGCTGCAATCGCAAGAAACATGGACATTCCTGTGTTTGAGCCTTTCAATACCGCACCGGCGCTGGATACGCTGGTCGGATAAATGCCCGCAAAGAAAAATCCGAGTCCCGCAATCGCTACGGTAATGACTGCAAGATTGTGTGTCGCTAATAACAGGATAAAAAATGCGGCTGTAGCAATACAATATGAAAAAATCAGCTTATTTTTATCAATTTTTGTGGAAAGCTTTGCCGTAAGCAGCCTTCCGAGCATTACCATAATCCATGTGACAGATACAAGATTTGTCGCATACGCACTGCTCATAATGCCCATACTCTTAAAATACGTTACAAACCAGCCGTTGACACAGTTTTCCAGTCCCAGATACAAAAACAGTAGAAATCCCATAATATAAAATACAGGATTTTTATAAAATGTTTCTTTCGACTGCTCCTTATTTTCCTGCTGTGCCTTTTTGGATTCCTTCGGCCAGTTATAATCCAGCTCCATCAATGCATAAAACAGGCAGGCAAGCGCCGAACCTGTAACAACCGTGTACGCAACCGCACGCCATCCCATGCCTGCACCGATATACAGTGATGTTAAAAACGGCGATAAAAATGCACCGACTGCAAATGTCATATGCAAAAGATTTAACGCCGCCGGTTTTCCATCCGAATTATCGTTGACAACCGCATTGTTGATAATGCTGACCGAACCCCTGCCAATACCAAGCAGTACAAATGCCGCATATAATACCGGCACCGGCGGAATCCATGTAATTATAAGCCACATCAGCGGAATCAGTGCCGACATGCTCACAATCGTTGCCTTTCTGCCTATTTTACCCGCAAGCGGAGGATTGACAAAGCTTGCCAGCAGATTTCCGATTGCAAATGCGGAGAGCAGTCCGCCCGCCACACTGTAGCTGATACCCGCTTCTTCAATCAGATATGGCAGAATTGCCCCTACCAGAAGCACCATCGCGCCATTTACAAAAAATGCAAAATAGCACGGAAAAAATAGTTTCCATTTTGATTTCATCTCTTGTTTCTATCTCCATTTCCTTTTATTTAAGCTGTCAGCAGCATTGCGCAGACCGGCAGTGTCAGGATACTAAAAAATGTAGTGATAACCACTGCTCCTGCCGCCAGATTTTCATCATACCCAAACTGCACTGCAAACACAGACGTAATCGCCGCGCTCGGGCAGGCTTCCAGCAAAAGTACCACCTGCGCCGCCATGCCTGTCACATGAAACAGCGAAAATACGCCAAAGCACACCGCCGGAATCACCAGCTGACGCACCAGAATAATATACCATATATTTTTATTATAAACCAGTCCTTTTACGTCACTTCCCGCAATAATCATGCCTGTAATAAACATCGACAGCGGTGTATTCATATTGCCAACCAGACTGACCGGCTGTTTTATAATGTCCGGCACAGGAATCTGACACAGATAAATAAGCAGTCCTGCCACAACTGAAATCAGCACCGGATTGGTAAAGATTGTACGCAAAACCTCTTTTGCACGAACCTTTTTACTGACAATGCCGTATCCGGCCGTCCACAGTAAAATATTATAAACCGTCACAAATGCGCTGGCATAAAGCAGTCCTTCCGAGCCAAACAGCGCCTGAATCAGTGGAAATCCCATATATGCCGCATTGGAAAAAATGCAGGCAAACCGCATAATCGGCAAATCGGGACTTTTGTGCTTTGCCGTCAATGCCAGCGTAATAAAAAGTCCGATAAGCAGCAGTAAAATACTAAGTTCAAACGCTTTCAAGAGATTATGGAGAATGTCAATATTAAATTCCATCATATACGAATTGATAACCATTGCCGGTACAATCAGATATAAGAGTAAATCCGAAAATGCTTTTTTCCCTTCCATTTTAACCGCTTTGGTCTTTACGCAGACAAATCCCGCAAAAATCAAAATAAATAAAACAACCACCTGTTTCACTGTAATCAACGCCAGTTCCATAATAATCTCCTTGTGTTATATATTTCATTGTTTGTTATATATTTGTTTGCAATGTGAGTATAGCACCCGAAAGCATGGTTGTCCAGTCTTCTTTTATACAAAAAGTGCCGCAGGACTTTTCTTTTTAGAATTCTCCTGCGGCACTGCCTGTTTTGTTCGTTCTGCCCGATATGCCTTTCGGTTATCGGTATGCATTTTCTACCTTACGCATCATATTTCTTTAACAGTCCGACACCCAGTGGATACGGTCCTGTATGCACGCCGACTGTTGCACCTATCTGATAAATGTCGATTGATGTAATATCCGAATATTCTTTCACGGATTCCAGCAGTCTGTCCCTGAAGGACACCGCTTCATCATAGTCATAACCGTAACCCACCACAATTTCATAATCATTGGCATTGATGTTGTTTTTCGTAAAATGCTCTTTAATCTGCACGAGCAGTTTGTCAATGGATTTCTTTCTGCCCCTTGCCATGCCGCTTGAGAAAATCTCGCCGTCCTGCATGACAATCATCGGCTTAATGCCGAGCATATTGACCGCACCGCCAAGCACCTTGCCGATTCTTCCGCCGTGAATCAGATAATCCAGACTGCCTACCGTAAAGATAATTCTGCCGGTTGATTTAATCCGTTCCAGTGCCTGCACACTTTCTTCCAGCGAAAGTCCTGCCGCTTTCATCCGCGCAGCTTCCCTGACAAAAATTCCTTCCTCAACCGTATTTAATGTAGAATCAATCACTTCAATCTTTGCATCCGGATAATCTTCCAAGAGCATATTTCTGGCATTGACCGCTGAATTATAAGAGCCGCTGAACTTTGTGGTAATACAGATACAAAGCACGCCCTCGCCTGCTTTAACAATCGGTGTAAAAACATCTACATAGTCCTGTACGGACGGCATGGATGTCTTTGGGAAAACCGTCGGATTTTCTACCATTTCTTTATAGAAGTGGCGGACTTCAATTTCCGCACCCTCTTTTTTATATACATTTTCCTCAAACGCAACATAAAACGGTACAATCTGAACTCCGATTTTATCTGCATTTTCACCGTAAAGATCACATGCCCCGTCTGCTATAATTTTATATTCCATAATTCATCCTCATTTCCGTGTATCACATTAACTTCATATCATGTAATGCCAATCTGCATTACGTAGTATTAAATACTATATTACATATACTACTATATTTCAAGTCAAAAATCCACTTTTTACCGGATAAATCTATAAACTTTTTATAAGTTTTTAAAATAACAAAACAGCGGCATCTTTATATTTCGATACCGCCGTCTTTATCACACCTAATTGTTATTTTAATGCGGGTAACAGGACTTGAACCTGCACGGTCTCCCACCAGAACCTAAATCTGGCGCGTCTGCCAATTCCGCCATACCCGCAGACAATGTATATAGTACCATATTTTTACAGACAAAGTCAAGGGACAGCCCCACGCCACTGCGCAGGACTGTCCCCTTATTCCGGTTGTCTGCCTGTTTTAATTTATATTACTTTGCAGCTTCTGTTGCTGTGCCTTCTGCTTCTGCAGCAGCTGCTGCCTTAGACTCTGCAAGTCTTGACTGTTCTTCTCTGTAAGCTGCTCTCTTGCTGTCCTGTTCTGCCTGGCTGTCAACAGTTGTTGCTTCCTGTGTAGTGCCGTTTGATGAACCGCATGCTGTTACGGAAAATGCTGTTACTACTGCAAATACACCGACAAGTGCAAGTTTCTTAAAATTTCTCATTGTTCTTTTCCTCCATTTTTCCTGTTCGAGGTTACACTATAATACACTTTCTTTCATTGTGCAATAGATGTCTGGAAAAGAACACAAACTTTATTAAAGTTTAATTGAAGCTTAATGAAAGCTTTATTTTACACGCAACATACGCATTGCATTTAAAATCGCAATCACGGATACACCGACATCTGCAAAAACCGCTTCCCACATGTTGGCAAGTCCGAATGCACCGAGAATCAGGATAAATGCCTTTACTGCCAGTGCAAATACGATATTCTGTCTTACAATCACAAGAGTCTTTCTTGCGATTGTTACAACCTTGGCAATCTTTGTGGTGTCATCGTCCATAAGCACAATATCCGCCGCTTCAATCGCCGCATCGGAACCCATACTGCCCATTGCAATACCGATATCCGCTCTGGAAAGCACCGGCGCATCGTTAATACCGTCACCGACAAAGGCAACCTTGCCTTTTCCATCCGTGTGTTGTGCTAACAGTTCCTCAACCTTTGCCACCTTATCTGCCGGTAAAAGCTGGGTATAAACCGTATCGATTCCAAGTTCCTTTGCAACGGCTTCCCCCGCTTTTTTGCGGTCGCCCGTAAGCATAACCGTCTGCTTTACACCTGCCTGCTTTAAGCTCTTAATTGCCTGCCTTGCTTCCGGCTTAATCGTATCTGAAATAATTACACAGCCCATATAGCTGCCGCTCTTTGTCACATAAACAACCGTTCCCGGCTTTTCAGTCGGTACTGCCGCAATGCTGTTGTCACTTAACAGCTTTTCATTTCCCGCAAATACTTCTGCACCGTCAAGCAGGATGCGGATACCGTGACCTGCCACTTCCTTTACATCAGAAATGCGCTCTGCGGCAATTTCATTTCCTTCCTTTGCAAATGCACGCTTAATTGAAGCAGCAATCGGATGGTCTGAAAAATTTTCCGCATATGCGGCAGCTTCAAGCAGTTCCGCCTCGGACACGCCGTCTGCCGTCAGCAGTTCATTGACCTCAAATTCACCCTTTGTCAACGTACCGGTCTTATCAAATACAATCGTATCCAAATCTGCTGCCACTTCCAGATAATTTCCGCCCTTTACCAGAATACCGGACGCAGATGCCGCACCGATTCCGCCAAAGAAACTAAGCGGCACTGAAATAACCAGCGCACACGGGCATGAAATTACAAGAAAAATGCAGGCTCTCTGTAACCAGTCAAAGAAATTTCCACCAAAGATTATCGGCGGAATCACTGCCAGAAGCAGCGCACCGATTACAACGACCGGCGTATAATATTTTGCAAACTTTGTAATAAAGTTTTCTGCCTTTGCCTTCTTACTGCTTGCATTTTCAACAAGTTCAAGGATTCTTGTAACGGTAGAATCATCAAACTCTTTTGTCGTCTTTACACGCAACAGCCCACTGCCATTCACACAGCCACTGATAATCTCACTGTCTTTTGCCACCCGGCGCGGCACGGATTCACCGGTCAGGGATGAAGTATCCACCATGGATTCACCCTCGATGACAATCCCGTCAAGCGGCACACGCTCACCCGGCTTTACAACAATAATACTGCCGACTTCTACATCATCCGGGTCAACCTGACTGACTTTGCCGTCTTCTTCCAGATTGGCATATTCCGGACAAATGTCCATTAACTGCGTAATAGACTGTCTGGAACGGTTGACTGCATAACTCTGGAACAGTTCACCGACCTGATAAAACAGCATTACCGCAACACCTTCGGAATATTCTCCGACCACAAACGCGCCGATTGTTGCAATCAGCATCAGGAAATTTTCATCAAATACCTGTCCGTGTGATATATTTCTCACGGCTTTGTACATAATGTCCCAGCCGATTACAAAATACGGAATCAGAAATAATACCAGTGTCACATACCACTGTTCCATAAAGGCAGGCTTTACGATGTGTTCCATTACAAGCAGCACCGCATACAGCAGTGCTGTAGCAATAATACGGTATAAAACTTTTTTCTGCTTATCTGTCATACGCAACTCCTACATTAAAATAACGCAATCCGGTTCTACTTTCTTACATACAGATACAACTTCCTTCATGATGTCATCAAAGCGTGCATCATCTGCTTCTATTGTCATCTTCTGAGTCATAAAGCTTACAGTTGCATCCTGTACACCGTCAATCTTCTTAATTGCATCCTCCATTTTTGCTGCGCAGTTTGCACAATCTAAATCCTGTAACTTAAATTTCTTTTTCATAACTTTTTCCACCTTTCTACTTTTTATTATAATATTTGTTCTTTTGCATGTTCCATACCCATGCTTAAAATCATTCGCACATGAGAGTCATCAAGCGAGTAAAATACAGATTTGCCTTCCCGTCTGCTTTTAATCAGCTTTGCCTGCTTTAACACACGCAGCTGGTGGGAAATCGCCGACTGGTTCATATCCAGAAGCTGTGCAATATCACATACACAGAGCTCACATGTATGCAATACATACAGTATTTTAATTCTCGTCTTATCGCCAAATACCTTAAAGGTATCTGAAATACTGTCCAGCAGCTCATCTTCCGGCATATGACACCGCACGGCCTCTACCATATCACTATGCACTTGAAAACTTTCACAACATTCTGCCTCTGCTTCCAGAGCCTTATTTCCCTCGGTATTCACGTCTGAACGCCTCCTGTTATTATCTTATGAACATATGAATATCTGTTCATATGTTCACTATATCATAGTCTATGTGGAAATGCAACACTAAATAACATTTTTAACATAATTCGTCAATGCCAAAATATATCTCCCCTCCATTGTAATTTGAAAAGACACCTACTGTTTTTAGTTCTATTTAAGGCTTTATTTAACAATTTCTTATTCCTGTATTTTCTGACCCTCGGATTTCCTCATGATAGAAATAATCCACGATCACCGGATGTCCCTGCGGGTCTCTGCCATAAGGCATTTCATTATCCACAAAGGGACAATCATACTTCTTAGCCATTTCCTCAGCTTTTACTTCAACATTAATGTTCAAAAAAAGCTCTCTGTGCAATGCACAGGAGCTTTTTATATGCAGGCTTCTATTTATTTGTGCTGTCTGCATCAATTACAGACTGAATCTGCTTCATAAGGGCATCATAGTTGTCCTTGTTATCAATTCCGCCGAGCATTGGTTTGCCTACAATATTGCCATTTCTGTCAACAAGTATAGTTGTTGGAAAGGCCATGATTTCTGAGGCATATTTACCGGCAGCACTAGAGGAGTCAATTGACAGATTACGATATTTGACACCCTGGCTTTCAAGAACAGAGGCAGCCTCTTTGATAGCTGTTTTATTGCCATCGAAGGTCTCAGTGTTGATGCCAACAACTTCTCCGCCCATTGATTTGATAGCATCATTTAATTCGTTAAGCTTGGATAATTCAGCGACACATGGTTTGCAGCCGGTAAACCAGAAATTGACGACTGTTACTGCATTACCGGAAAACAGGCTGTCATCAACCTTATTGCCATCAAAATCCTCACCGGAAAAATCACTGAATACAGATGAGGCTTTAGAGCTGTCCTTCTTGTTATCGTCTGATGATGTATTTTTGTTTTCAAGCTCTGCTATCTGTTCCTCGATTTTTCGTATGGTTTCAATATCCTCATTAAGTGTTTTAAGCTCATCGTCTGTGAATGAATTCTTGTTTGATTCTACGGTACCGGCAAGATAATCAGCATAATTTCCATTTGGATTGGCGGCACTTTTGTTCATCATGCCAAATGCCTTGTTCCACACATCAGCGTGATCTGCAAAAAGCTGATTTTCCTGCTGATATAAATCATCAAGCCTGGAATCTGATTTGCCGGATGCTTCTGAGCCGGCTTCAGTCTGAGTGTTCTTAGAATCTGTTGTGGAAGCTTGCTTTACGCCACATGCTGTAAGTGATAATGCTATGCAGAGTGTAAAAATAGAAATAAATGATAATTTGTTTTTCATGAGTAATTTCTCCTTTAAAATAATAGTAAAATGTTTAATAGTTATCTGTTGTCATTTTTTTGACATGATTTTCCCATAAACCGGTAGCAGATGGCGTCCTTCGGACAGGCCTTTATGCAGGCACCGCAGCGTATGCACTCGGGGTGATCCGGTGTCTTACACACATCCACATCCATCTTACATGCCTTTGAGCATTGACCGCATCCGACACATTTGCTGCTATCAACGGTGATTTTGAGCAGGCTGACCTTATTAAATAATGAGTAGATTGCTCCAAGCGGACAAATCCATTTACAGAAGGGCCTGTAAAATAAGATACTTAGTACAATTACTGCAATTAAAATCATACACTTGAAAGAAAAAAGCTTTCCCAGCGCAGAACGGATAGCAGCATTTCCAATAGATAACGGTATAGCACCCTCTAAAACGCCCTGAGGACAGATATATTTGCAAAAGAACGGGTCTCCCATTCCTATAGAGTTCGTTACAAGCATCGGAAGAAGTATAACGAAAACAATAAGAATGACATATTTTAGGTACCTAAGAGGCTTTAGTTTGGCTGTGGATAATTTCTTTCCGGGGATTTTATGAAGTAAATCCTGAAACCATCCAAATGGGCACAAAAAACCACATATAAATCTGCCGAGAGTTACACCGAGTAAAATAAAAAATCCGGTTATGTAGTATGAAAACTTAAATTTTGATGATCCGACAACTGCCTGAAATGCCCCTATTGGACAGGCTCCTGTCGCGGCAGGGCAGGAGTAGCAGTTTAATCCGGGTACGCATACTGTTTTTGCATTGCCCTGATATATTTTACCCTTAAATAAATTTGGAATATGAATATTGGTCAGCAGCGTTGCTGCGGCCTGTATCCAGCCACGTATTTTTGCCAGTTTTCTTGATAGTAATTTCTTCTCCTTATCCAATTCCGACACACTCCAGACATAGTTTTATTGCTTTACCAAGCACTGTAGCCGCCTCACCTCTGACTGCACCATAGCTTATCATGGATACACCAAGGATAAGCAGAATGATTTGACATGTTCTTTGGTATTTCAACATAATGTTGCTCCTTTTTGTTGTATTGTTGACCAGCTGACTTTGGTATTATACAATATAGGTTGTAAAATTATTGTTAAGAATCAGGAGAACATTTTGAGATTATTAATTGTTGAGGATGAGAAACAAATATGTGATATGGTTGCAAAGAGTCTGTATGCTGCCGGTTATGAGGTGGATACCTGTTATGATGGGAAAGAGGCTCTTGAATGTATACTGTCGGAGAATTATGATCTGATAGTTTTGGATTTGAATCTGCCGGGGATGGATGGCATGGAGCTTCTTAAGGAGCTTAGAAAATACAATGATGAAACTAAGGTTTTGATATTATCTGCAAGAGGTCAGATTGCTGATAAGGTAGAGGGACTGGATGCAGGAGCAAATGATTACATGGAAAAACCATTCCATCTGCAGGAGCTTGAGGCACGTATCCGAAGCCTGACAAGAAGGAAATTTGTACAGAATGATATATGTCTTAAATGCGGAGAAATAAAGTTTGATACGATTAAACGCGAGGCATATGCAAAGGAAGAGCCGGTTCCACTGACAAGAAAAGAGAATGGTATTTTGGAATATTTACTTATCAATATAGGCAGACCGGTGAGTCAGGAGGAGCTGATAGAGCATGTGTGGGATGCCACGGCAGACAGCTTTAGCGGAGCAATCAGGGTACATATGTCTTCACTTAGAAAAAAGCTTAAGGCGAAGCTGGGATATGATCCCATTCAGAACAAGGTAGGTGAAGGCTATAAAATACGGGAGGAGTCTGACAGATGAAAAGAATGTCGCTACAGTGGAGACTTACGTGCATTACTACATTGTGTATTGCTATTATATGTGGCTGCCTGACTATATTTGTCTATAAAAATGGTGTGCATTACATCGATTCTCTGCAGGATGCGGTAGAGTCACAGGGGGATGAAAAAGGAAACAAATCAGATGAAATATATATCAGCATACCGGACGATAAGTGGGATGAGTTTGCGGATGAATTTTCGGTTCAGGTGTACAATAATAAGGCCGACTATAAAAGAAACAGTCTGATAATCACGATTTTGCTGGCGCTTTTGGGAGGTGTCGTCACTTATTTTATAAGCGGGCATGCACTCAGACCAATCAGGGAGTTTTCAGATAAAATTGAAGAGGTACAGGCTCAGAATCTGTCTGATTCAAGAATAGAGGAAAACAATGTTAAGGAACTGAACCAGCTGGGTATTTCTTATAATAAGATGCTTGAGCGTCTGTCGGAAGCATTTGAGATACAGAGACAGTTTACTGCAAATGCAGCACATGAGCTGCGTACTCCATTAGCGTTAATGCAGGTACAGCTTGATTTATATAATTCTGCCTCTCACCCGGGAAATGATGCAGACACTTTGCAGACCATAAAAATGGTTACGGAACAAAATGATAAATTAAACAGGATGGTAAAGACTCTTCTTGACATGAGTGAGCTTCAGACGGTGGGAAGGGATGATAAAATTATATTGGATGCTATTGTTGAAGAGGTTTTGGCAGACCTTGAGCCTCTTGCCGTGGAAAAGAATATAAAGCTGATTGGAAAATGTGAGGATGCCACTATGATAGGCAGTGATATCCTTATTTACAGGCTTGTATACAATCTGGTTGAGAATGCCATCAAATATAATCATCCGCTCGGACAGGTTACAGTAACCGCATATCAGAGAAACAAGCATGTTTATCTGTCTGTAGAAGATACGGGAAGCGGAATACCAAAGGAGCTTAGGGAGAGAGTGTTCGAGCCATTCTTCCGTGTGGATAAATCCAGAAGCCGGGAGCTGGGTGGCGTAGGACTAGGTCTTGCTTTTGTCCGTGAAATCGTTAAAGTACATGATGGCAGTATTTGTATCAAATCAGGCAAGACTGGGGGAACGATTTTCGAGGTGACTTTTGCACAGCATTCAATGTAGCGTTCCATTTTACACATTTGTCAAAAGAATCTGTTAGAAAGAAAGGAAAGAAATGGTACTACCGCTTCTATGTAGAGGACGCAAGCGGCAAAATGGTTCAGAAAGAATATGCCGGAACCGAAAGCAAAAGTGAGACGGAAAAACTTCTCCGCAAGGCACTGGAAGATTATGAAGATAATAAATTTGTTGCAAAAGCAGATAACCTTACCGTAGGTGAACTTTTGGACATGTGGGCAGAAGAAGAACTAAAAACCGGGACACTCAGATGTAAGTACCACTATGAATGTCTATGCTCACTCCACCAGAAAAGCTAAGCGTGATTCAGCAAGGCTTCTCGACAAGGTGGCAGGCAATGACTAAAAGAAATTTCCCTTATTTCCCTCACGATTATCTCACAAGGGCAAAAATAAGGGAAAATACATATCATTTCACTATCTAATTGGCTGAAAGCCTTGAAAAATAAGGAAAGTTCAGGAAATCTCTCCACAAATTCCGATCTGTTGCAGTCTTCCGCCGCTTCACATTTCATTTTTATTACTTCTGAATATCTTCAATTTTCTGTGCAATGGCTGACAGCTCGGATACGTCCAAGTCCTCTGCACAGCCTGCATCTACCTTTGCGGCTACCTGTGGGTCCATCGGCAGCTTGGCAACCGTGTCAATGCCATGCTCAGCAGCCTTTTCGTCCACATGGCTCTTTCCGTAAATGTAATGCACATTGCCGCAGTCCGGACATTTAAAATAAGACATATTTTCAACAATGCCCAGTACCGGAATATCCATCATCTGTGCCATTTTCACTGCCTTATCGACAATCATGGATACCAGCTCCTGCGGAGATGTCACTACAACTATTCCGTCCACCGGCAGGGACTGGAAAATCGTCAGCGGCACATCACCTGTTCCCGGCGGGCAGTCTACAAACATACAGTCCACATCGCCCCAGTCAACTTCTTCCCAGAACTGCTTAACGGCACTTGCAATGACCGGTCCTCTCCAGATAACCGGGTCTGTTTCATTTTCAACCAGAAGATTTAACGACATCAGCTTAATGCCGGATTTTGTAACCGGCGGATACATCACCGTTCCCGCCTCATCGCAGGTTGCCTTTTCATGCACGCCGAAAGACTTCGGAATAGACGGACCTGTAATATCCGCATCGAGAATCGCCGTCTTTAAGCCCTTCTTTGCCGCGCTGACTGCCAGCATCGATGTCACTAACGATTTACCGACACCGCCCTTTCCGCTGACAACCGCAATCACCTTTTTTACACCTTTATTATTGGCATTATTTAAACTCTGCGGTGCTGTACGTTCTCCACAGTCTGAACTACAGTTTCCGCAGTCATGTGTACATGCTTCACTCATTTTACCTTATTCCTCCTGTATCATAGCCGGAGACTTTAATCCCCGGCATTTTATTATAACACAAATATCCAATATATATTTATGCCTGTTTTTTCTGTCCCGCACGCTTTCCGGCTCTTAGCGAGAAGCTGATAACCAGCAGTAAAAATGCAACTGCCACCAGCATCCAGAATAAGAATACCGCAGGTTCACGACTGCTAAACATATCATAATAGCCTTTCAGATAAACTAAAATAATAATCAGCGGCAGTACATAACTCATATATCCGCGAATCCAGCCCGGCAGTGCAAAGCCCACACCGGTATTGACTTCTTTTCTGAAATTTTCAAAGCCCCAGCCATTTTTCTTTGTACAAAACAGGACAAAGACCAGTCCGCCAAGCGGCAAAATGTTGTAAGATACCAAAAAATCTTCCAAATCCATAATCGTTGTGCCTGCGCCCATCGGCTGGATTCCCGACAACAGGTTGTATCCTAAAACCGCAGGCATTGAAAGCAGCATCAGCATCACCATGTTGGTTTTAACTGCCTTCTTTCTTTCGATGTTCCAGATTTCCATGGTAATCGCAATAATATTTTCAAATACGGCAATAACTGTTGACAGTGCCGCAAATGTCATAAATATGAAAAACAGCGTTTCCCATACCCTGCCGCCCGGCATATGACGAAATACATTCGGCAGTGTGATAAATAACAGTGACGGTCCCGCATCCGGCTGAATTCCGTAAGCAAAGCAGGATGGAATAATGATAATGCCCGCAATAATCGCAATCAAAGTATCCAAAATCACGACATTTAACGCTTCACCTGTAATCTTGTGGTCTTTTTCCAGATAACTGCCGAAAATACTCATCGAACCCATGCCGACACTCAGTGTAAAAAATGCATGAGTCATCGCCGCAAAAATTACATTTCCCCAGCCCTTCTGACCGGCTCTTTCAATATCCGGTATCAGATAAAAACGCAGACCTTCACCTGTTGTATCCCGCATAACAGAGTTGACTGCCAGTACAATCATCAATGTTATGAGCAGCAGCATCATGACCTTCGTCACCTTTTCCACACCGTTTTGCAATCCTAACGCACAAATGCCAAACGCAATCGCAATTGCAATCACTGTCCATAAAATCATGGTACCCGGATTGGCCAGCATATCTGCAAACTGTTCTGTCGTACTCTGCACCTTACTGTTTGCCTCAAGCTGCCCTGATACGGCAAGCCACGCATAATACATCATCCAGCCTGTTACCATGGTATAAAACATCATCAGCAGATAATTTCCTGCAATGCCGAACCATTTAAAGCAATGCCAGTTGCTCTTTTCTGATTCTAATATTGAAAATGACTGCGCAATACTTCGTCTGCTGCCTCGTCCCACGGCAAATTCTGCCATCAGAATCGGCCAGCCTAAAACTGCCAGAAAGAGCAGATATATCATAATAAATGCTGCCCCGCCATTTTCACCGCAAATGTACGGAAACTTCCATACATTCCCCAATCCAATCGCACAGCCTGCCGATACCAGTATAAAGCCAAGCCGTGACTGAAATTTTTCTCTCTCCTGCATAATCCTCCCATCTGTTTTGGAAAACCTTTTTTCATATAAGCATAATAGCTATATTATACCGATTTTGAACAAGAAAAGCAACCTAAGAAAATTTGTATCCGACACCCCATACTGTCTTAATATACCGGGGATTTTTCACATCACTTTCAATTTTGCTGCGCAGATTCCGGATATGCACCATCACCACATTATTCGTATCATATGCTTCTTCCTCACTCCACAGTGTATTATAAATATGTTCCGTGGAAAATACATTTCCCTTATTCTTCCACAGCAGTTCTAAAATGGCAAATTCTTTCGGTGTTAAAAAGACTTCTTTTGCATTTAAAAAGACACGGTGTGTTTCCAGATTCATGGATAAATCCAGATATTCCAGAACATTTTTTGCCACACTGTGATTAAATTCCTTACTGCGGCGCAGCTGCGCTTTGACCCTTGCCACCAGTTCAATGGGATTAAACGGCTTTGCAAGATAATCGTCTGCCCCCGCCGTCAGTCCCAGCACCTTGTCCATATCCTGATCCTTTGCCGACAGCATAATAATCGGAAGATTACTTTTCTTGCGGATTTCCATGCAGAGCGTAATGCCGTCCATATCTGCCATCATAATATCTAAAATTGCCAGATCAATATCCATTTTCTCCAGACATTCCAGCGCCTCTTTGCCGTTTGCCGCCTTACAGACCTGCATGCCTTCATTTTTCAGATAAATTCCAACCAGTTCCCGGATGTCTTCCTCATCATCCACTACCAATATGACTGACATGTTTACTCCTTTCTGTAATTTATGTTCTACAGCCTTATCTTTTACGCTTTCGGCAGACGGATATGCAGGCTGAAATACCCCTGTGCATACTCTGCCCAGACCTTTCCTTTGCTGCGTTCCACCGTTTCACGCACAATCGACAGCCCCAGCCCGTTGCCGGCAATATCAGAACCTCTTGCATGGTCTGCCCTGTAAAACTTATCAAAAATCCGCGTACAGTCTGCTTCTTTTACTTCTTCTGACACATTGCTGACAATAATGTGTATCGTACTTTCTTCTTCTTCCATGCTTACCAGAATATCGGTTTCCGGCTTTGAATATTTGATAGCATTCATCAGAATATTATCCAGGACTTCGCGCATATCTTCAATGACAATATTGGCATAAAGCGGCTTTTCCGGTATATCGGTCACAAAATTTCTATTCTGTTTCTGTGCAATACCTTCAAACTCCGCTACATCCTGACTAACCATCATAGAAAAGTTGCATCGCACCGTATTGTCCTGTTCTACTTTAATTTCATTTTTTGCCAGCAGAAATATTTTCTGAATCATTCCGTTAATTTTCTCTACCTGCGCAAATGCTTTTTTTATATATAAATCCCGCTCGGATTCATCTTCATATTTTCCGCTGATAACCACATCAAGATACCCTGTAATAATGGTCATCGGTGTTTTAATATCATGGGAAAGATTCGTAATCAGCTCTCTGTTTTTCCGCTCATTCTCCCTTTCTTCTTTCATCATTTTATCAAGGTTATGCTGCATATCGTCAATGCTTTCCGCAATCGTCGTCAGCTCGTCATACCCCTTTTTATCAATCTGTGTATGCAGATTCCCCTTCGAAATTTCGTCAACCACACCGGATAAATACCGTATGTAACTGATTCTGCTCTTTGAAAATATCAGTACCAGTATCAAAAACAGCACCGCCGCCAATGCAAGACAGGCTGCCCGTAACTGCATATCATGATAAATGTATTCGGGATACGCCGGTGTCCGGAATACAATGTAGTACAGCACCTTTTCCACGCTCTTTGTATACACGAAAATATATTCGCCACATTCCTCATCATACGAATCAGACACCAGTTCGTCAACCTCAATGTGTCCGCCCTTTCCCGGCATGGTTTCGTCATCACTGTTATTCTTCCACAGCACCGTGCCCTTTTTACTCGCAATCGTAATCAACATATTTTCGCCGTCTTGTACGGATACAAACGGCATTTTATCATTCTGCATGAGATAGCGCATCGCATCGGTAATATTTTCTTCCTGCGATTCCGTGCTTTCAATTTCTTCCATCGCTGTATTTAACGCACTGTCTAACTCACGCACCAGTTCCATAACCTGTAAATCGCATTTTTTCTTATACTGCGAACAGTCTTCCTCCACTTCAATAAGGATTCCCCTGCTTTTACAGATATAAAATACGCCCATTGCCACCGCTATCGCAATCGCAACCGACACTAAAATGCCAACTGCCAGTTCTTTATAAATTCCTATCTTTCTGCCCGTCTGATTATGACCCATGACACCTCTGACTCCTTATCCGGCAGTAATCGGATACCTTTTACCAGTATCCCAATTCCACGCCCTTCTGGTATACAGCCGCACCCATTGCATAATATCCATATGAATTAAAATGTGTATAATCGTCCTTTAACTGCTCCGGCACCCTGCCGTTTGCCAGGTCGTCCAAATCCTGTTCTGTCGGCTCTAATCCGACCGTTTCAAGTCCATGTTCTATCATAAAGGCTCTCATATTGATAAAGTGTTCGCCAAATGCTTCCCTCAATGCCGTTTCCCACACATTATCCTTTGTTCCGACTTCAATATCACTCTCATACTGTTCGGAATCATATGCCTCTGTCGGGTTATCTGTATCACCAATAATAATATAACATTGTGTACCGGACTTTTCAATCATTGCCTGATACTGTGCAATCAATTCATCATAGCTGTCCCAGCCGCCGTTACTGCCCATCTGAATCACCAGTATATCGGCATTTACATCATGTGCCGCCTGTGTAACCACCTGCATGCCCTTCTTTAACTTAACACTGCCTTTTTGTGTGTTTCCGTAAGTTTTAATATAAAGCTTTTCATCTCTTTTTTCCAGCTGGAATAACTGGTCATTAATATACACCAGATTTTCTGCCTGATTATTATCTCCACCATATCCGTTAAAATTGTCCAGCATAACACTGTTACCATCTGCGTCTACAATACTGATTTCAACGCTTTTGCCTGCTTTTACCGTAACATTTTTTGCGACAAACATCGTAAGTCCACCCTCACGCGTGGCTATTTCATAAGAAGTTTCGCCTGACACACCGAGATTGTATACGTCCATTCCTGTGTAATACTGTAATGTATCCGGATAAGTCCAGCCGGAAATATCCATAATCTGTCCGCCATTTGTAAGCTGTGCTTCATCACTGTATCCATATCCAAATGTAATCGAATCGCCCCAGCACGCAATCTTTTTTTGCTGAAACACGCACGTTCCCAGTGAAACTGTGTGCTGTCCCAGCAGTGTTTCCGGCTGTGCGTACTGTTCCGCCTGCAAATCCGCTTCTGTAGTATCTTCTAAGGTCATGTCAGCATCCGGATTTTCCGGTGTTATATAGCAGACTTGATTTGCTTCATTACTGTTCTGAGTGCTGCCTGCAAGTCCCTGTTCCATTCCTAAAACAGAATGATTAAAAAAATAATTAACACCGGCACCGATGATACCGATTCCCAATCCAATAAACGCAATGCAGCTGACGATTAATTTTATATTCCTTTTCATGACGCATCCCTCCTCCGTTTTGGTGGCTTTATCTTAACAGCCAAATATAAAAATTTATTCAGTATAAATCTTTAGATTTCTTAAGAAGTATTTTTGTTCTTACTTCTTTATACGAAGGAGGATGCGGGGTGTTTCGCTTCTATTAAATAAAATAAGAGCATGCACTTAAGTTTTGTTACTCAAGTACTTGCTCTGTTTCTTTGTATCAAAGTTATTATATATGGTTGTATGTGGGTTGTTTACGGATATTCTGTAAGATGTAATCTATAAACTAGAATTGAGATTTCATATATTCCAAGGGATTTAATAACTGTTATATTTTATTATCAAATATCTCTCAATCCCTTGAAAACACAAAGTTTATCGCAGGTGAGCTTTCCCTTATTGTTTCCCTTGCGTTATATCGTCCCACCAGTGTTTACGAACTCTGATAAGGGCAAAAACAAGGGCAAGAAAATTATATAAAACAGTATAACACAAAATAAAAGTGACATTGTGAACTGATTGAAATGCTTCTGATTTTTGCAACAAATGATTGATTTAACGATAAGGAGATTTGATACGATGAGAACAATATTTGCAGAATACAATCCCAAGCGCAACAGTATTGATGTTTACACCTCTGTTGGCTATATGCTCCGCATTGACTGTTGGGAAGCTGAAAAGAACTTAAAAACCACACCAGGATCAGACTGTGCATTAAACGCACTCGCCATTGATGAACCTCTTGAATATGCCAAATTATATCTTGATGGAAATTTGCAGATGTGGGTAGATGCGGAAGACTCATTAGATATTTTTTAATTTTTAAACAAATACAACAGTTTAAATCGCTATTAACCACAATATTTCCGGAAAATTCATCATAGGTTTGTGCAAATGCAAAGAAACGGCGGCTCTGAAAATCAAAGCCGCCGTTTCATAGGCGCGTGAAAATGTGTGGTGTGCGCCCCGTCAAGTAGACAATTAAAAAAATATAGGTTTTTTGCTACCCAGATCATGCTGGGTAGCATTTTTATGCTGCCATAAGCATGTCATGGTATTCCATTGGCGTTAGAATACCGAGACCTCGTTGAGGTCTGTCATTTCTGTAATAATCTATATATTCAACAATCGCGGAGACTAATTCTTCTCTACTATGAAATTTCTTCTTGTAATACATTTCTCGTTTTAAAATTCCCCAGAACCCTTCCATTGGACCATTGTCTGTACAATGAGCAACACGTGACATACTTTGAGTCATTCCAGCTTGTTCCAGTTTATGATGAAATGCCCTGGACGTATATTTGCTGGGGTTAGATAGCGATACTTTTTACATCTACCATGTTGCGGCGGTCATGGTTGACAACTTGCGTCGGCTCCTGCTCGGTATCAACCTGTCCGACAAAGCTATAATGGATTTCGATTTTCCGGGTGTTGGTTTCCCGGTCTAATTCATGTATCAAAATACGGTCGATAAACTCATGGACGTTTTCATAGGTCAATTCCTGTATGTCGCTGTATTTCCCGACAATCTGAATAAACCTTGATATATCCCTTTTTCGCTCGGTAACGGTTGCGATCTGCTGTTGTAACTCGTCTATCCTTGCGGCAAGGGATTTCTTTTCGTCCTCATAGCCGGAAGTTAGAAACACAAACCGTTCATCTGTCAGTCTGCCTAATGCGTTGTCCTCATACAGCTTGCGGAAAAGCGTGTCAAGTTCGGTCATACGCGCCTGTGCTTTGAAAAGTTCCTTTTGCTGCTGCGCTAATGCCTTTCTCGCTTCCATGTCGCCGTACTCGGTAGCTTTACAGATAAAGTCCTGTTCGTGTTCCTTAACATACCGCAAAACCCGCCGCATATCTTCCAGCACTAAATCAAGAAGTACGTTTTTGCGGATATAATAAGAGGTACACTCGCTGCCTGTCCTTGCCCTGTTGCGCCATGCGCCGCAAGAATAGGAAAACTTGCGCGGCTCGATATTTACGCCCTGTTGGTAATACATCTTATGTCTGCAACCAGCGCAAAACAGCAAGCCGGAAAAAATATCAATCTCCGCTGCTTTTGTCGGGCGGTGGCGGGTAGCAATCCGCTTTTGCGCAAGTTCAAAGGTTTCCTCGTCAACAAGCGGCTCATGGGTGTTTGGGAAGAAATAGCGTTGTTCTTCTTCGTTCTTCCGGGTCTTTTTCGACTTGTAGGATACCTTGTGAGTTTTCGCGGTTATGGTATGCCCTAAATATTCCTGCCTTGCTAATATGTCATAGAGCGTTTTGTCCGGCCAAGTATAGGGGGCGATCATTGCCCGCTGATACCGCGCCTGTCCTGTACGCTGATAGCGCAACGCTCCAATCGTCAAGACTTTGTTTTCCGCAAGCCATTTTTGGATTTCGCACATACGCACGCCGCTAACAAACATAGCGAAAACCTGTTTGACAATCGGCGCGGTTTCCGGGTCGGGTATAAGGTGGTGGCGGTTGTTCGGGTCTGGGATATAGCCGTATGGATATTCCCCGTTGACGCGCTCGCCTTTTTGCGCCTGTGCCTGTTTAACTGCGCGGATTTTCTTGCTTGTGTCGCGGGCGTAAAACTCGTTAAACCAGTTCCGCAAGGGGGTAAACTCGTTATCCTCCCGCGCTGTGTCAACTCCGTCGTTGATCGCGATATAGCGTACTCCGTTTTCGGGAAATACAATCTCTATGAGTTCGCCCGTTTTCAGATAGTTTCTGCCAAGACGGGAAAGGTCTTTGGTAATGACCGTCGCCACTCGTCCGGCTTCCACTTCCTGCAACATCGCTTGCAGCCCCTCGCGCTCAAAACTCACGCCGGAAAATCCGTCGTCCACAAAAAACTTTGTGTTCAAAAAATGGTGTTCGTCCGCATAGCGTTGAAGTATCATTTTTTGGTGCTGTATGCTTCCGCTTTCTCCGGCTTGCATATCCTCTTGACTTAAACGGCAGTAAAGGGCGGTGATTTTATTCGACTGTAACATTAGTCCTCCTTTCCGACAGCCGAATAAACAGGTATAATGTGTTGCTATCATTATACCATATCCCGCCGCCTAATGCACTACTCGGACGCTAAAAATCCCGGATTTCCGGGCTTTTTCTGCAAATCCTTTACAATGAGTTTCTCAATCTTTTTATGGATTGTATCGGTTGCCTTTTCACTCGGCAACGCTTGAACAAGATAGGTGATTTTCCCTATTTTGCGTTCGGTTGTAATTGTCTGTTTTTTATCCATTAGAAAAACCTCCTTTTCCTGTATGGATAAACTATATTCGTCAAAAGGCAAAAACGGGCGGTTGTTAGCTGCAACCTCACGGGAGTTTCACCCCGGCCCATGCTTATGGGTGCGCCGCGCAATACTTTGAGGGTGTTCAACGCGGGAGTATCATTGTGCCGCCTTGTATGTCGTCGCCCACAAGCTGCTAAACCTGTTTTACGGCGCGGTAGTTCTCGCTCGGCTTTTCCCCTATGGGGAAAAGCTGTCATGGCGTACCCGCCGACTGGCTCGGTACAGACGGAATGTACCCGTTTGCCTGTTATGCTGCGCACCAAAGGCCGCTTTCTTTGTCAAAGAACAATAGGCTTTGTCGGCCTGCAAAAGCACATCAACAGCGGATATGCTTTTGCGGAACGACAAATAGCCCATAACGGGAAGCGTGGAAAGGGGACACGCTCCCCGCATGGGCTAAAAGATTATCCTACATGAAAAGCAAGGGTGCGGGTAATAAGGCGCACTTGCAGCCTGTTACGCATTTCCTCGTCCACATAGGAATAGGTATTGCCCGCGTCGTCTTTCAGCGTGCGGGTACAAAGTTTCGCTATGTAACCCTCGTAGTGCTTCAAGATCGCGCACATGGCGGTTGTGTCGCCGTTTGCCGCTGCGGAAATGACAGGGAACGGCAACAGATTTTCAGACTTCCTAACGGTATTCATCATCTGCTTTTCCCTCCAAATACTGTTTGATTTTCGCAAGCGCGGATTTCCTGTGCCGGAAAACCGTCGTGCGTACAACATTCAGCAGTTCGCCAATTTCCGCGTCGCTCATATCCAAGAAGTAGGACAAAAGGATAATGTCGCGTTTCCTTTCGGGCAAAGCGTTAAGGGCTTCGGCAAGCAGTTCATTTTTGACGAGTACATCAAAGCCGGACACTTGAAAACGGAAATAATCGCTTTCGTATTCGTCCGTTGTGAAAAGCTGCGCGAGTTCGCTTTCGCTCAAATCCGAAAAAGTAACTTCGCGTGCTGCGCGTTTCGCAAGAGTGCGGCGGTGGCTTTTCGCTTCGCCGACCAAAGTTTTCTTTGCTAATGCGTCGTACTGATGTTGTATTCTTTCCTTGTCGGAAGAAGATAGCTCCATAGAGTTCACCTCCTTCCCGCGTGGAGTAGAGGACGGGAGTTAAGGGCTTGTCCTCTCTGCCCCTTTCGCTCCGTACCCGTTCGGGAGATGGCTCTTGAGTGCGCTTTTCAGAAAAAAGTTGAAAAAAGCAAAATGCGCCCGTCCGCAAGACGCGGACGGGCGCAAAGGAAATGTAAGCAGTAGCTAAATGTATTGACAGTTCACATTCATAGCCGGAATATCCCGCTTGCGGAGCATAGCTTTTTTTGACCGCAAAGCATTAGGCGGGTTACAGTAAATAAAAATGGACACGGCGATACCTCCCCGATACCGCCGTATCCTTAAAAAAGGGCGACTTTAATACACTACCCGCAATCCATTCTATAATAGGGAACAGCGGCTTTTGCGCAATATTAAATAAAAAAGCCGATAACACATAGGTTTTTTGACCTAATGCGTTATCGGCTCTGCGTCTATGCGTCTGGCACTTTTAATCATTTTTTTTTGAATTTATTATATGTGTTAGCTAACTGTCCACAAGCCGCGTTAATCTCTCTGCCATGAGAAACTCTCATAGTAACTTCAAGTCCTGCTTGCTCTAATTGATGTTTGAATGCAACTATTTCCCGTTTCTGTGGTGCTTTAATTCTTGAATTGCTTGTTGGGTTGTATTGTAACACGTTAATCATAACTTTTTTGCCCCGAAACCATTTTGCAAGTTGTCTTACATCTGAGGGCCGGTCATTTATACCCGGTAAAAGCAAATACGCAAAGACAATTTTGCGATTATGCCTTTCAGAATAGGATAAGGCTTGCTTAACAACATCTTCAATAGCATATATGCGCATGTGAGGAATAATACGATTTCTTGCAGATTGTGTTGCTGCGTGTAAAGATATTGTCAACTGAATTTTAAGATGTTCCTCGCGCAATTTTTTTAATTGATCGACCGGACCAACTGTTGATATGGTAATGCCGTCGGTTGGAAAGTTGAGCCCATATCTATCTCGGAGAATATGGATTGCTTTTATCAAGTTGTCATAATTGAATAAAGGCTCTCCCATACCCATAAAAACGATACGGTTTACTTTTCGACGCAACAATATAATCTGTTGTACGATTTCTGACGATGTTAGATTACGAACAAAGCCATTTCGCCCGGACTCACAAAAAATACAACCAACAGGACAACCGACTTGTGTGCTCACGCAAACAGTTCCACCATCTCGCCGCTTGATAAAAACCGTTTCAATGTATTTGTTGTCTTTCAGTTCGTAAACATACTTTTCAGTATCACTGCTTTTGCAAATATTTTTTACCAACATTGATAGATTTTTTTTGCGTGGTAATTGCTTATATAATTCTTCATATAAGGCTTTTGCTTCATTCTCGCCAATAACTTCCGACATTTCTTTGTAAGTAAATCCGTATGGATCATTCCGTACTTCCGCAGGCGTATATTTAGGTAAACGTTTCATTTTTATATCCTTTCTTCTAAATAATAAAAGTTTGTTTTTCTGTATTTTTGATTACAATCTCTAATTTTTCTACATCAATGATATGCGTCAATTTGCATTTAGGGCAGAAAAGAGGAAAATCTTTTAATACAGTATTATGAAATACTTGAACTCTCGTCTTTCCGTTACAAATCGGACATTTTATCCAATATTTTTTAAGCATTATATTTCACTCGTCCTTTTTACACAAAAAAATGCAGGTCAATCCTCAACATGAGCATTGACCTGCATTTATAATGCACAGAGCAGTACAACAAAACTAAGGCATAGCTTGCACTATGTCTATACTATATCTATACGTCGTTAGTTTTTTGTATAGCATCCGCAAAATAAGCATGACAAAAAAGCCCATGTTGAAAATGGGAAAATCCTTTTTTTCAATGCTTATCTAATACGCATGCTATGCAACATAAACGCCGCCTCCTTTTACATGAATTTTATTTTATCAGAAAATCAGTCTACTGTCAATACACAACAGGAAGTATTTAACCTAATGATATGAATTGTGTGGACATATCCAAAAAGAAAGGTGAACTGTAAAATGTAACAGGGTGAATGAAAATGGCAAAAAAACCCGTACCATTGTACGACTTTAAGGCTTTCGGGGCAGCTATAAAAGCCGCGAGAAATGAATACGGCGAGAGCCGCAAAAAGGTAAGCGACGAGTTATATATTTCCCCGCGCTACCTTGCGAATATCGAGAACAAGGGACAACAGCCGAGTTTACAGGTATTCTATGACCTTGTAACCCGGTATCATATTTCGGTAGATCAATTTTTCTTCCCGAACAGCAATGCGGAGAAATCCACCGGGCGGCGGCAGCTTGACGCGCTGCTGGACGGTATGAGCGATAAAGGCATACGGATTGTAACCGCAACAGCAAGGGAGATAACGGAAGTCGAAAAAGCAGAGGATTAACCTCACAATATGAGAAATCGGGAGATTGCAGCGCATGGCGGCTGCAATCTTTTTTTGCGTCCAAAATCAAAGGAACGCGCAACAAATACCGCCTTTCGGTGGGGGTATGGAGTAGATAGCAAGCACAGCAAACGAGTACCCGTTTGCGGAAAATGCTTGTTGGGATAATCCCAAACCCTTATACCGAAAGGCGGTGCGGAAATGGAAAACCGAAAGAGAAATATACAGATGAAGTTTTACGTTACGGAAGAAGAAAAGCGGCTGATCGACGAGAAGATGAAGCAGCTTCCCATAAAGCAGTATGGGGCATACTTCCGTAAAATGGCGATAGACGGGTATATTCTTGTCGTTGACCGAAGCGACACAAAAGCATATATCCGGGAACTGCAAGCGGTGAGCCGGAACATCAACCAAATTGCAAAACGCGCCAATGCGACGGGGACGGTTTACAGGCAGGATATAGAGGACATTAAAAAGGCGGTGGACGAGATATGGCGGTTACAAAGACGCACCCTATTAAATCAACCTTAAAGGCTGCGATAGACTATATCTTAAATCCCGAAAAGACAGACGGGAAGCTGCTTGCGTCCTCTTTCGGCTGCGGGCTGGAAACCGCCGATATTGAGTTTGCATGGACGCGGGAAGCTGCCGGAGATCGCGGCACACATTTAGGGCGGCACTTGATACAATCCTTTGCGGTGGGAGAAACCACACCGGAAGAAGCGCACAAAATCGGCATGGAACTTGCCGGGGCGGTATTAGGCGGCAAGTATGAGTTTGTTTTGACAACTCACGTCGATAAAGACCATGTGTCATACATATTCTCCAATATACTTCCATATAATGCACAGATTGACTTCACAATTGCATGCCATGAAATATCAGCAGCATAAGAATAATTTTTTTGATATGTTTTCCATAAGGTCTCCATAACCGGACTTGATTCAATTTCATCAAATATTTCTCTTATATCCTCAGCTTCTATCAGGTCTAATGTTCCCCTTTTTTTGGCTGTAGCCACAAGTGCAGTCCATAAAACTTGTTTTTGGAGTTGTTCTCCATACAACTTTTGTAAAATATAAATATCATAAAAATCTCTCATTCGTGTATTTGTAACGTTTCGACTAACAACAGTTTCCAATTTTTCAGCCAATACCGTTTCCAGATTATATGCCCATACCTCAATAGTGCGGTCTTCAAGCATAAGATTAAATTTGTACTTGATTTCTCTTGGTGTAATTACATCCCCTGTAGAAATATCAATCTTTAATGGTGTGATTACACCATCAAATTTCGTTTCCATGCTTACACGAACACCAGGATAATCTGCTTCTTCCATGATTTCCGATATCCGTTTGACCCGAAATGAAACACCATCGTCCAGTGGAATTGATATAATTTGGGATATAATCATTTCTACATCCTCCACACTAACATTAGTGCCTTTTATGGTAGCATCCAGATCCATAGTAGCTCTGGCATCCAGACCAACCATTGCCGCCACAAGCATTCCACCTTTTAATATAAACTGGTTTTTATACTCTGATAAAGAAATTCGTTCTAAAAAACGTTCCATCATATAATTCCGCATCAAAATCTGTGCATCTGCGGATTTTTTCTTTGACATATTACGAATTAAATCCTTTAATTGTCTTGCCGTTGTTATCATCTAAAGTAACACCTCCAAATATGGTCTAAGTATGTTTTCAACATGAAACATAGCTGCGTATTTCATAAGCATCCGTAAGTTTTTATCCTTACGTTTTGCATATTGTTTCAATGCGTCTTGAAAGACCTGCATTTCAACATTTTTTCTGCTACGAAGCAGATCACAAATTGTTCTCTCCATGTCATAAACGGGAACGGAATGTCCGAATGATGTCTGCATAGCTATGATTCCTATTTCATGTAAATCCTTTTTTACTGTGTACACTTGAAAACCGTCTTCCTGCAAACGACTTGGATTATATCCAGTTCTTACTGTTATGGTGTATTTCAAAGGCTCTCTGTCCGTTAAATCATGAAAAAACAATGCAGTTTCATGAGAAAATACAGCTTGACCACAACGTAAATGCAAAAGGTACATTGCATCTGTCCACGTATCCGGCGATACATACACACCATGAGCAGCTTGTTCTAATCCTCGTTCCTTCACATATGCATAAAACACAGACTTACTAATTCCATTATTTAGAACTTGAAATGTCTGAATTGTCCCTCCACATTCACGCAACAACAAATCTAATTTTTCAAACTGAGTCATATGCTTTCTCCTTTCGTGCTAATATGATAATATATATTAGCACGAAAGTAAAGACATATAGTACCAATAAAATATCGGTATTTTTGTTTTAATGATATCCCCTTGTTTCTCGCCATCCCTTTACATACCACCTGATTCCAACATATACCAGTTGCACGAATAATAAGAGAAATAGCAGATTGATTGGCAATGTTGTCTTTATCCACTTCCCAAAGTAGATAGCTGTTGCCATGCTTATAAGTATTACCATTATGGTAATCATATCCCAACAGCACTTCTTATATAACTCTGCAATCTTTATCTCTATAAATGCTACAAGTATTCCAGCACCCACCAAACATCCACCGCAGATCAGTATTCTTATCAGCCAATATACAATTCCGGCAACGACAGGATTGGATATTCCATTACTAATCTGTGCCATGTTCTTTCCTGTCAGTATAATCCACCCTGCAATGGTCTGTATAAAAGTGGCGATTGTATCAAAGAATACCACGCAATCAGAAATAAATATTTTTGACCGTATCATCTGAAAAAGAGTAGTTGATACGGAATACCATATCAGCAGAAACATCAATGCTTCATACATGGCTGTTTTTGTTTTATATCTGCCTGCCAGTTTTTCTCTCTGCGTATCATACTTTTCCTTTGCTTTCAGATAAGCTGTCAGGTTACAGTTCCCACACTTTTGATAGAGTACCGGCTTTTCAACCGGTATCTCTACTTTTTTTTGATGAGAGAGTGCATAGTCCCGTTCCTGTTCTGCCTGCCTTAGCTTATCTTGACATTCCTCTGTCATGATTTCGGCAGCGTGCGTTTTCTCTTTCTCGCTCTGCAACAATTCTTTTGTTTTCCTCAAGTCGTTCTTTAAGGCTTGAATGTTCCCTGCTCTGTTCTCGCTGTTTAACCTCTCGTTCAAGGTCAGCGATTCGTCGAGCTACATTTTCAGTTCCCGGATAGTCCTGTCTTTCTGGTCGAGTTCTTCCTGCATCTGCTCTGTCAGCAGAAGCAACTCTTCCAGTTGATCGTCGCTCTTTGAGTTTCTTAATTCGTTCATCAATCGACCTTCCTTTCTCTAATTGCTGTTCAAGTTCAACAATTCGCTGTTCTGTTTCTGCAATAGCCGGTTCTCGCTGTTTAATTTCTGTGCCAATTCCTGCCATTGCTGATTTTCGTCTGTGAGTTTCTGTATCTGGTCTGTCTTTTCTTCCAGAAGCATCAACAGTTCTTCTGTATTCGGTAAGATTTGTAGCAGCTCTGATAATTCGCTCTCTAATTGCTGCAATCGTTCTTCCTGCTCCTGAAAACACATCAGCTTCTCGTCCTTTTCCTGTATCTCCTGAAGCATCTCTGCCATGATATTCTGCTGTTCCTCTATCTGTGTAATCATTGCTTCCATCATGGGAATTACTTCTTTGCTTTCTTCTAATGTCATTCAACCACTCCCTCCACATCGACAATGCACCGGATACCTTACCAAAGGTTTCAATTACCTTTTGCAATAGTGCATTTTGTTTTTTAATCATCTGGTTTTCCTCAACCTTCCATGAACCTTTCCTTATCTGTCCGGTGAGATATTTTTCCTCAATCTTTCTTGCATCTGCACCCTCATGGATAGTAGGAACTTTTAATTTACCCTGTCTTTCATAAGAGCGGTGGTCAATATGATTGTCTATGGATAAATGTCGGTTACACGTCTTAGCCCATTCGCTTCGCCATAACTCACAATTCTTTGGATTACTCCAGCCGGTAGCATCGGTCAGAACACGTTTCCATTGTTTTCTGTTTCTTGCCCCGACTTTCTGTACTCCGTTTTCATCAAGTACCGGAATACGGATTCCATGCCGGTCAGGATTTTTCTTATCCTGCCACCAGTCCGGGTGGGATTCATCAACCACGATATTTCCGTCAGTATCTCTGACAAAATCCCAGTCCTTGACTTCTTTGCTGCCCCATGAATGATCCGGATTGAATGGTCGCATGGTTACAAGTAAATGCACATGTGGGTTTCCATCGCCCTTATCGTGTATGCTCCAGTCGGCACACATTCCCTTATCCACGAAAGTCTTTTGAATATATTCGGTTGTATAATCAATCTGTTCCTGTCTGCTCCATTCTTTCGGCAGGGAAAATTCAAATGAGCGTCCAAGCTGTGCATCTGCATTTTTTTCTATCTTCAATACCTCATTCCATAGACGCTGTTTCTGAAATGTGATTTTAAACTTTTCCAGTGCGGCATCTTTATCATCCGCTCTTTTATAACGGATAGACTGTTGAAACCTTTTTATATTTTCTTCCGGTACATGCAGCCATTCAGGAGGTGCATTTTCGCACATCATCAGACTGGTGTAGACGACTTCCTTTTTGGAAGTATAGTAACTGGTTCTGCCTGTTTCCTCATTCTTCATCACATCTCCATTAAGATATGCCGATGCGGATATGACAGATTTTCCTTTACTGCGCCCGACAATCTTTACTGTAAAGTGAAATATCGCCATGATACGATTCCCCCTTTCTGCCGTATCCGGCATTGATTTCCGACAGCATCTTCTTCTGGTTTTGCAGGAGTGAAGCTGTCGGAACGCCCTCTGCACAAGAGTGCCACCTGCGGCATGAGCAGGTCTGGCTGAAAGCCCCGCCGACGGAACGAGCCCGGCAAGCGTAAGCGCAGACCGGTTGCCACTTGTGGCAAACTTATAAGGACGACCTCTGGTTGTCCATAAGTGCGCCCTTCATTCAAAGGCAATGAAGGGAATGGAAAACCCACTCCCTCCGCCATTACACTTCCTCCATGTCTGTAACTAATTCTTTCTGCATCGCTTTTGAGAAAAACTTCCCGTTTGTTTCCTGCCTTTTTAAGAATCCTATCAACTTTGGTAAATCTTCCTCCTCAATCGGACAGCCAAGAACCGATTCCACCGCTCCTCCAATCTGACAGAGCCTGTGGGTTCGTTTTTTACTTTCTTCCGCTTTCTTTCTCTTTTCCAGTTCCTTCCGCTGTGCTATGAGCTTTTTTGTAGCTTCAATGCTTTCCTGTTCCTTTTTCTCTAATGCACGTATTCTTTCTTCATAAGTCTTTGTTGATTTCGCCATATCGTCTTCATCCTCTCTTTTTCCGATAAACAACAGTTCCCGGTTGCATATCAGGAGAAGCACATGGTATAATCCTCTTGCGTGTAGGTATATCATGGCTTCGGTCTGATAGAACCTTTGGCGGTTTCGTAGGAAGCCGCCTTTTTAAGTTGCCACATTTCTTGTGACAGCTTTTACATTTCCTTTATCCCTCAGATCTCGCCCCTCGTTGGCTTCCATGAACTTTTCCAGAATGTCAGTTTTAATAAGGACTTTTCTTCCGACTTTTAATACCGGAAGCTTCTTCCATTCAACCAGCTTTCTCAAAGTATTTCTGCCAATTCCTGTATAGTCGGCTGCTTCCTCGATGGATAATGCAATCTTTCTTTCCGTCATCTTGTCACCTCCTATTAAATTGCATTATGCAATTTATGTTGTGCTGTTAGTATAGCGGTTTTATATTGTGTTGTCAAGCGTTATGAAATTTTAAAAATAATTATTATATTGCATATTGCAATTATGTGAGGTACATGCTATAATTCATACATACCGAAAAAGGAGGCAATCAGCATGAAAGATAAAGAACTACGCAAGCTGATAGGCAGCAGGGCAAAACAGCGTCGTCTGGAATTAAATCTGACACAGCCTTATGTTGCAGAGAAGATGGGAGTTACAGCTTCCACAATCCTGCGTTATGAGAATGGTTCGATTGACAATACCAAAAAGATGGTGCTGGAAGGTCTTTCGGAAGCACTTCATGTATCTATTGAATGGCTCAGAGGGGAAACCGATGAATACGAAACCGATATTACGGATAAGAAAGAATTACAGATTCGTGATGCAATGGGCGATATTCTCAAACAGTTACCTCTCGACCTTAGTAAAAAGGAAGATGCTTTTTCCAAAGATTTACTGCTGTTGATGTTAAAGCAATATAACCTGTTTCTGGAATCATTCCAGTTTGCCTGCAAGAATTACAAGGGCAACACGAATGAAGCTGATATTGCAAAAGTAATGGGGTTTGAATCGAATGATGAATATAACGAGATTATGTTTCTCCGGGAGATCACCCACACTGTTAATGCCTTTAACGACATGGCAGATATCGTAAGGCTTTATTCCAAGAAACCGGAAATGGCAGAACAAAGGCTTGAAAATCTTTTATCAGAAGTTTTGTATGAGGATTCCGATTCGGTATAGAACGACAACCGGAGTTATGATATACTTACACGCAAGAAGCATTTCATCAGTTCCGATTGTCTGATATCGAAAGGAGACACACGATTATGGCAAAAGGATCTGTAAGAAAAAAAGGAAAGAAATGGTACTACCGCTTCTATGTAGAAGATGCAAGCGGCAATCTAGTTCAGAAAGAATACGCTGGAACAGAAAGCAAAAGTGAAACGGAAAAACTGCTCCGTCAGGCAATGGACGATTACGAAAGCAAAAAATTCATTGCAAAGTCGGAAAATATTACAGTTGGAGAATTACTTGATATATGGGCAGAGGAAGAATTAAAGACCGGTACTCTCAGTAATGGGACAGTCCAGAATTACCTCGGTGCAATTACCAACATCAAGAAGCATCCAATTTCAGAGAGAAAGTTGAAAAATGTAACATCTGAGCATTTACAAGCCTTCTTCGATCTGCTTTCCTTTGGTGGCACTTATCCAGATGGTTCAGAAAGAAAAGGTTATAGCAAAGATTACATTCGTTCTTTCTCGGCAGTATTACAGCAGTCATTCCGGTTTGCAGTATCACCAAAGCAATATATCACTTTCAATCCGATGCAGTATATTAAGCTGAAATACCAGACGGATGAGGTTGACCTGTTTTCCGATGATGACATGGATGGCGATATACAGCCAATTCCACGAGAGGATTATGAAAGACTGATTGAATTTCTACAGAACTACAATCCACCGGCAATACTTCCAATCCAGATAGCTTATTATGCAGGACTTCGTATCGGTGAAGCCTGTGGTCTGGCATGGCAGGATGTGAATCTTGAAGAACAGTGCCTTACAATCAGACGCAGTATCCGATATGATGGTTCAAGGCACAAGAATATCATCGGACCAACCAAACGAAAAAAGGTAAGGATTGTTGATTTTGGAGATACACTGGCAGAGATTCTTCGCAATGCCCGAAAGGAACAACTTAAAAACCGAATGCAGTACGGAGAACTTTACCATAAAAACTACTACAGAGAAGTAAAAGACAAAAACAGAGTTTACTATGAGTTCTATCATCTGGACGGAACAGAGAATGTTCCAGAAGATTATAAGGAAATATCCTTTGTCTGCTTAAGACCGGATGGAAGTTTGGAACTGCCAAGCACGTTAGGAATTGTTTGCAGGAAGATTGCTCAGAAACTGGATGGATTTGAAGGATTTCATTTTCACCAGTTGCGACACACCTACACAAGCAACCTTCTGGCAAATGGAGCAGCACCAAAGGATGTGCAGGAACTGTTAGGGCACTCAGATGTCAGTACCACCATGAATGTCTATGCACACTCTACAAGAAAAGCCAAGCGGGAATCTGCAAGGTTACTTGATAAAGTGGCAGGCAATGACTAAATAAAACTTTCCCTTATTTCCCTTACGATTATCTCATAAGGGCAAAAATAAGGGAAAATACATATCGTTTCGCTAATGCACAGGCTGGAAAGCCTATAAAATAGGGAAAGTTAGAAATATATTTCGGCAAACTGGAATTTTCAAATTAGTCTTTGCAAATAACCTTTGAACCTTCACCATCGATTACAATTCCCTGACGGTTGTTAATTGGGCATAGATTCAAATCCGAAAATTCAGTCATTATTTTCTCAGTAACTTTCTTAAATGGTGCTGTAAGATAATGCGGAAGAACATAGAAATCAATCAAATCAAGCCCTGCATCATCTTCTTGTGAGTAGTCCTCCGGCTTTTCATCCATTTGTTCAATATATTGGATAGTTGGAGCGCATATAATCGCACCCGCAGATTCACCGATCATCAGTTTTCCCTTTTCCAATTCATTCTTCAATAGCTCATCCGTTCCCGTTTTACGGAGCTGATCCATAAGGAAGAAAGAATTTCCACCAGTAAAATAGATCACATCCGCATCTTCAAAAACGGACTGTATCGTTGAATAAGCCTCCGTTGAAATATCAATTTCAGTTACGATTGTTCCCAACTTTTTGAATAATTTTCGAGCCGAGCCGACATAACCGGTGTAGCCTTCACGCAACGAAGCTGTTGGAATAAATGCGACTTTCTTATTTTCAATTTCTTCCTTTATCAGACTTCCTACACTTGAAAAGTGCGAACATAAAAATAGTTTCATCAATATTCTCCTTTATAAATTCCGATTTGCTTGTTCCATAAAATTCATTTTATTCGCCTTCAAACTTGCTGGCGGCGAACAGCATTTTATGCTGTTTGCAGACGGCAAGTCCACAAGGGATAGCCGCATAAGCGGCGCAAGGGAGTGTAGCTCCCTTGACGGAACGAAGTGACGAAACATTCTCGGTCGGGCAGTTTTCTTCTGCTGACTGGGAATGAAGCTCCGCAGGACGCACATACTCCCGATAGGAGAGTATAGAAGTGCGCCCTTTAGTTCCTAAAGGGATTTTATCAGTGCGACAAACTTGAATTGAGATTTCATATATTCCAAGGGATTTAATAACTGTTATATTTTATTATCAAATATCTCTCAATCCCTTGAAAACACAAAGTTTATCGCAGGTGAGCTTTCCCTTATTGTTTCCCTTGCGTTATATCGTCCCACCAGTGTTTACGAACTCTGATAAGGGCAAAAACAAGGGCAAGAAAATTATATAAAACAGTATAACACAAAATAAAAGTGACATTGTGAACTGATTGAAATGCTTCTATATTTTTATTGGTTTAAAGGAGACACAACATGAATACCATTTACGCAGAATACAACATGTACCACAACAGCATTGACATTTATACAATATTTATTGTGTCAGGCACCATTGTTTTCAAACTGCATAACATCATCCGGCGGATTCAGAGCATACAAAAGTCCATACGGCGAGCTGTATTCCCATTTCACTGGGATACTGACAAGCGCCGGGTGGACATCCTGCCAACATTCCAGTATTAAGAGAACATTCCCGGTTTCTATACAGCGGTTAAATACAGACATATCATAATATTTATTGTGTCAGGCACCATTGTTTTTTCATTCTCGGCATTGGAAGAACTTCTGCATATCTTCTGGTGAAAGAAGAACATTTCAGTTCCATTCCTCTGCCAGCAGGAAGTCACGAATATTGCGGTGTTTGATTCCATCTCGGCTCATATCCAGTTCGTCCATCGTTACAACGTATTTCGGGAAATTGTCACGAACACCGGCAAACGCCCCAAACTCACGCTGGATGGTTTCCTCCGAGGCAAGTAGATAGGAAACCTGAACATACAGCTTTTTCCCATGATCTTCACATACGAAGTCAATCTCCTTGTCAGAGACTTTCCCAACAGTCACAGAATAACCACGGCGCAGCAGCTCCATGTAGACAACATTTTCAAGGACAAGGTTAATGTCCTTCATGTTGCCACCGTACACGGCTTCCCGGACACCATGATCTGCAACATAGTATTTCTCGTTGACGGTCAGGATTTTCTTTCCCTGGAGGTCTTGGCGCTTCACCTGATAAAACAGGAATGCGTCCGTGCAGGCTTTGATGTAGTTCAGTACCGTTTCTGGTGAAACGGAGCGCCCTTCACTTTTCAGATACTTGGAAATGGCTGTGGAAGAAAAGGTAGTGCCGATGTTGGAAGTTATATAAGCAATAATTCTCTCCAGCATATCCACATCACGGATATTGTTTCGCTTGATAATATCTTTCAGCTCTACGGAGTTGAACAAGTCCCGCAAATACTGACGACTGGCGGCATCGTCGTAGCGAAGGTTGCTCAAATAGGGCATTCCTCCCAGCGTCAGATATTTTGTAAAGCATTGTCTTTCGTCTGCACCTTCGTAAACGGTGTGATACAGCTCCATAAACTCTCTGAATGAAAACGGGTAAATCACGAACTCCACATACCGTCCGGCAAGATAAGTGGCAAGCTCACCGGAAAGCAGCTTGGCGTTGGAACCGGTAATGTATATATCACAATCCAGCTCCACCCGGAAAGAGTTGATACATTTTTCCCAATCAGCCACCTCTTGGATTTCGTCGAAGAACAGATAAACCTTGCCGCTGATTTCTTTTGTTCTGCGAAGGATTTCATCATGCAATGCAACAGCCGTACAAAGGTGTGCATTGCTCATGTTCTCAAAATTCAGGGAAATAAACTGTTCTGGTTGGACCCCGTTTTGGGCAAGTTCCTCTTGGATCAGGCTCAGCATGACAGATTTTCCACTACGGCGAATCCCTGTCAGAACCTTTATCAGCTCATTTCCGATAAAAGGACGGATACGGCTCATATAAATTTCTCGTTTAATCATGTAGACCAGCCTCCCTTCTGAAACTGTCTATATGGTACCACGGCTATAACTGATTTTCAATACCGCAAATCCAGTTTTATCAGATATAATTGATAAAATACGAATTTCGACACAATCAGGCAGTTATACCGAGCGAAGTTTGGCTATGCGTTTTTATTGTGTCAGGCACCATTGTTTCATATTGAAATATAGTGTCTCTGTGCATGTTCTATATACCTCTGATTATATAATATTCAATTTATATAATCTCTCAAATGCTTTTTTATCAAAGTCTGCTTCTGTAATATATAGCTTTCTATCGCTATCAATGTCATTCTAACTCAATAGTCATATCAATTATACAATTAAAAGCAAAGATGCTGCTAACTGAATAACAACATCTTTGCTTGTTTAGAATGGGGATTATAAAATTTTAATGATAGTATACTGTGACATAAATATTTTTTAATGTTGCTGCTGCAACAGTTCCCGTTGAATACCTTGTAGATTCAAATTGAACATAATAATTTCCAACAGGGCTTAAATTATAATTGCCAAAATCTGCAAAAGTAAGAGAACTATTCCAACTTTTGCTGTCTGTATATCTGTCAAATGTGCCATCTCCATTATCCTCATCTTTAGCAACAAATAATTCGATGTTTCCACTACTTCCACTACTTTTTGTGGATGTAACCACTATTTTACTGATTGTGGAGCCTGACGGAACAGATGTGCTGCTGATTGTAAAAGAACCAAGAGCGGAAGTTGCCACTGTATCATTTGTTCCAAAAAAGGAATTTAACATTCCAACAGAATGTCGTGATGATCCAGAAGTTAATGCTGTCGGAGTTATTTCAAATGTCATTGTTTTCTCCGTCTCCGAATAATTTTCCTGAGTTTCTGCCGCAAAAGCTGTGACATTCATTGTAAAAAGCATGACAACACATACAATAATAGAAAAAAAACGTTTTCTCATAATGAATCTACCTCCATACTTTATGTAATCATCCCCATCTAAATATACTAAATTGAAAAATCAAATCTTCCACCGATTTTATTATCCTCTGGTTTGATAGAATTCCATTCAATATTTTTAATTTTATCCAAAAGTTCATCTTTTGAATTTGCTTGAACAGTAGCTTTTTTTACTTCAATTTGCTTTAATTGTTCCTTTTTCTTCGCCTCTTTCTTCTCCGCAGCTTTCTTTTCCTGAATTTTTTCAAGATATTCTTTCTGACTAGCTGATGTTTTTTCTAATTGAGCAAAGAATGTTGTAGTTCCATCACTATTAAAAGAAATACCAAACTTTGTTATTTTTGTATCAGTATCTGCACTGTTTTCTATTCCGTTTGTCTTACCAAATGCTCTTTCAAATCCAAACTGAGCATTGATTTCATCCGACATACGCAAAGCACCTTCAATACTATGCATCTTTTCAGCATAATATTTGGGATCGGATGCCATCTTCTCCATTTCTTCCTTTGAGAAAATAACCGTAAACTCTTTATCACTTTGTGCTAAAATATCTTTAGCATTATCACCATTTTCAAAATCTGCAACCATAAAGTCCATATCTGTTCTTGAGCCACGCATATCTTTAAGCATTTTTTGTGCCTCTTTACTTAGATTTTTTTCGGCTATACTTTCTGTCACATTTTTCTTGACCTTATCATTTTCTGTTGTTTTCGCTGTTTCTTTTTTCTTATCTACTGTACCTGCCTTGTAGGTATTCTGATAACTTCCATAAACAGTACCCGTTGTATTCACATTCATTGACATATCCTTTGTCCTCCTTCTCTGAATCCGTTCTTTATTATTTATTGTTTCTAATATTATATATCGGCTTTATTCCGAAAACTATAATCCTCCCTGTTATTTTTATCCCATGATTATTGAAAATCTAAAATTTGAAATTCACTCTTAAATCAGATTATGCATTAAATATTATTGCTATTGACAAACCACCTAAATATGAATTAAAAGATACTTCTTGCTCAACAGAAAAAAGCAGCCTATTGCAAGTTTATTGTGTCAGGCACCAATTGTTCCAATGCAATTTCGGCATTTTTATCGCAAACGAAGCGGCAGAAGAAAACCTGAAAAAGAAACGGGATGGCAGCAACAAGTATCTCTATGAACTTGACTTTTCTTCAGCATTAAAAACAGCCAGAAAGTTCTTCATGCGCAGGGATTCTGGAAGGCACATCGATATTATCCGGCTGATGATGAAATATGTCCACGCAGTGAAAGACAGGTTCCGGCAGTTTCAACGGCCTCTCCGTGGAATCAGCGCAATTCATTTTGGATATCGGTAAGTTCTGCAACTGAATATCCTTCTTTTTGGCAGATGGATAGCATCTGTCTTTTTGGCATACCTGTTTTTGGCTTTTTGAGTTCAAAATATCGGATATTTGACAACAACTGAGCTATCGAACAAAACTTCGAACAACTGACTTAATGGCATTGCCATTGTTTTTCCATTTGTTCCTTTGATGAATCTTCTTTTTTATCTTCTTCACCAGTTCCTGAATCTTCTGGAAAGATTCTTCGCTGATTGTATGTTCCATCCGGCATGCATCATGATTTGCAGTTTCTGGAGATACCCTATCAGTTCTAAGAATTCAATTAAACTTCTGGCATCTTTTATACGTGTGGCATGATTTGTTTCATAACCTTCTGACTCAAGTGCATACAGAATCCCCGAAGCAATCATTGTGTCATCTTCCAACAAAAGTATTCTGCTCATGAATTATAGTCCTTCAAAACCTCACCGAGAGATTTCTTGATGCTGGACTTTTCTTTTCTGACATTGCCTGATTTGACATATCTACTCAATGCTCTTATGAGGAAAATTCCCACAGTGATAAATGCCGCTATCACAGCCACCCCGATTAGCAGTACAATACCAAAAACAATAACTCCTAAAAAATCATATTTCACTTAATTACCTCCTTTCGTGACTTCATAATAGCGAAATTTCATGGTTGCTACCACCAACTATCACGATATTTCTTTGGTTGCGAACGGTTGCGGAACTAAAATAACACTTTTTTATGTAAAAGGCATATATGTAAATTAATAAAACGACAAATCGCGATTTGTTTTACCCATTATAACACAAAACTCAACCAAGTTAAAACTCCTATTCTCAATCATCCCTCTCCCTCTGACACCAAGTGCCACAAAAGTGCCCAACTTGCCCACAAACATTCCCAGTGTTTATGCGGGTTTTCAAAATCACAATAATTAATGCATGGAAATAATAAAGAATGAATTTCTTCACAAGACGACCGTTCCCCTCCTAGTCACTAGGCACGAAAAAAAGGGAATGGCTTTTCAACCATTCCCATCTTAATGAGCCCACCGGGGTTCGAACCCGGGACACCTGGATTAAAAGTCCAGTGCTCTACCAACTGAGCTATGAGCCCTCATTGAATAAATTGTAAGTCTACTTTGGATTACTTTTGGAATCCAGCTGGGCTAGCTGGATTCGAACCAGCGTGATGCAGGGATCAAAACCCTGTGCCTTACCGCTTGGCGATAGCCCAATAATAGCCAGGGTGGGTACAGGGATTCGAACCCTGGGCCTTCAGAGCCACAATCTGACGCGCTAACCAGCTGCGCTATACCCACCATATAAAAAGAAGTGTGCCCGGGGGGATTCGAACCCTCGACCCACGGCTTAGAAGGCCGTTGCTCTATCCAGCTGAGCTACGAACACACGAAGCGGGTGATGGGAATCGAACCCACGTATCTAGCTTGGAAGGCTAGTGTTCTACCATTGAACTACACCCGCAGATATTCAGTTGAAAGTCGGGGTGACAGGATTCGAACCTGCGACCTCTTGATCCCAAATCAAGCGCTCTAGCCAAGCTGAGCCACACCCCGTTGGTGTTTTGTGTTGCCGTTTGTTGTCTGTTCCGCAACGACATGGATTATTATATTATATGATCTGCATAATGTCAACACTTTTTTTGAATTTTTTTCATTTTTTTTCGACACGTAGTTTCAAAGTGCGCAAAGCCGCATAAATACGGCCTTACACGCTTTTTAACTCAAATGTAAATTCCCCGGAATCTGAAATTTCCATTATAATATACGTACATTTTCCATCCTGCTGGCGCGGATAAGAAATGCTTCCCGGATTAATTAATGTAATCTCATCTTCCACCTGAATCACCGGACGGTGGGTATGTCCAAACATCACAATATCCATCCCCCTTGCAATTCCTTCCTGACGGATGGTCTGCAAATCCAGCGATACATAATAATAATGTCCGTGCGTGAGCAGTACATTTTTTCCGGCAATCTGTATTTCCAGTTCGCGCGGTGCCTGCGAATAGTAATCGTTATTGCCGGGCACCATATAGACCGGTCCCGGTATCATCTCATTGACAATATCTTCATCACCTTCCAAATCCCCAAGATGAATCATTGCATCTACGCTGCCCTCTTTTTCCAATGCCTCATAAAGATTGCCAAGGCGCTTATGCGTATCACTTACAATCAGAATTCTCTGCATATCTGACCTCCATATTTCACGCTAATTTAAATATTGTGCAAGCTGTGCCTTCAATTTTTCCAATGCCTCTCCGCGGTGGCTGATTTTGTTCTTCTCCTCCGGCGTCAGTTCTGCCGAAGTCTTTCCGTACTGTGGCAGATACACAATCGGATCATAACCGAAGCCGTTTGCCCCTTTGATTTCATGAGCGATAATCCCTTCCATTGTTCCTCTTGTGGTAAAATGTCTTCCGTCCGGAAATACAGCCGCCATTGCACATACAAAACGAGCCGTTCTGTCTTTGTCTTCTACCCCCGCAAGGCGGTCAATAATCGCCTGATTTTTGATATCATACGATGTATCATGTCCCATGTATCTTGCAGAATATACACCCGGCTCTTTATTCAGATAATCTACTTCCAGTCCCGAATCATCTGCAATCGTAAGTTCCCCTGTCAATTTCATGACCGCTTCCGCTTTAATCAGTGCGTTTTCTTCAAATGTCGTACCATTTTCTTCAATATCAATGTCAATTCCGGCTTCTTTCATGGATACAATCTCAACCTGCATATCTTTGCAGATTTCTTTCACTTCTTTAATTTTCCCCTTATTATTCGATGCAAGAATAATCTTTGTCATTTTAATCTCCATTCCGCAGGCACACTGCATTATACATTCTTTTTCGGCGGCTTCGGGCCTAAAAATGAGTAAAAGTACGTTTTTAACATACCGTTATAAATCTTTCTGTTTTTGTCAGCTTTTCTGCCGAAATATTTTTCAATATCCGTATAGGAAGTAATCACATACGCCGACCATGAATCTAATTTTGCAAACTGCTGTCCCAGCGCCGTATATAATGCCGGAAGCGCTTCTTTTTCCTCTAGACGCTCACCGTATGGCGGATTGGTAATCACAAAGCCGTATTTTTTCGCATGGCTTAACTGGCGTACATCTCGTGCCTGAAAATGAATCAGCTTGTCTACACCCGCATTGACCGCATTCTGCCTTGCAATTTTAATCACATTTTCATCTAAATCAAAACCCTGAATATCTGTTTCAATATCCATGCAGATATTGTCATTTGCTTCTTCTATCGCCATATACCACTCTTTTTTCGGTATCAGATTTTCCCACTGCTCTGCCGTAAACTCCCGGTTCATGCCCGGTGCAATATTTGCCGCCATCATGGCCGCCTCTATTGGAAATGTACCGCTTCCGCAGAACGGGTCCACAAAAATGCGGTCTTTATGCCACGGTGTCAGCATAATCAGCGCCGCCGCCAGCGTTTCTGAAATCGGTGCTTTGCCCGATGCCGGACGGTATCCGCGCTTATGCAGTGAATCCCCTGTCGTATCCAGACTAATCGTAACAATATCCTTCATAATCGTGACACGCAGAGGATAGTCACTGCCATTCTCCTTAAACCAGCCCGTCTGGTATTTCTTCTTTAACCGCTCTACAATCGCTTTCTTGACAATGGACTGAATATCGGAACTGCTAAACAGCTTACTGTTTACAGAATTTGCTTTCGTAACCCAAAACTTTCCGTCCTCCGGTATAAATTCTTCCCACGGCAGTTCTGCAACATTATCAAAAAGTTCTGTAAATGTCACCGCTTTAAACTGCCCTACCTTTAAAAGAACTCTCTCTGCTGTTCTTAAATTAATATTGGCTCTGCATATGGCTTCTGCATCACCTGTAAAGGTCACTTTACCATTTTCTACCGAAACGATTTCATATCCCAGATCGTAAATTTCTCTCTTTAAAACTGCCTCCAGTCCAAAATGGCACGGTGCAATTAACTCATATGTATTCATACTGTTCCTCATTTCCGATAATCATTTACCTCTTTTCTTCAATATACCATATATTCCGGTGCTTTACAATAATATTACGGCTTTCAGATTTCTTTCAGAATCCCTTTCCTTTCTTCTGAAATCTTTGAAAAGCCTCTCCTGAAATTTTTTTAATCTTTATAACAGTCTTTCACAACCCTTTTAAAAATCCTTATAAAAATCTGTATGATAGACAAGATATTTTCCGTGATACTGATGAATCCCGCCGACAACTGTCTTCACCTGAAATCCTCTTGCCGCCAGCTTCGGACAAATCATCATACTTTTGGAACCCCTGTCACAATACACGATAAAAACCGTATTTCTGTCATAAAATATATTATTTAAAACGATTCCGCCTGCACGGCTGCGATCATTACTGTTGTCATAAAAACCTGCATTCCTGTTGCTGTAATTATTCTGGAGCTGCCGCTCCATTTCCTCGAACGGAATATTGACTGCATCTTTAATGTGCATTTTTTCATATTCCTGTCTGCTTCTTAAATCTATAAAAACGGCTCCTGAATTTTCCACATAGTAATCCAGCCGCCCGGTACTGATATTTTCGCATCTCATATTTTCTTAAACCTTTAATCAAGTGCTTACTCTAGTATATTCGATGATGCGTGTCCCGTGCCTGTCTGATGTGAATTTTAAGCCTGCTGACTTTGGTCTTTCCTGCCTGAATTTTCAAAATTGCCTTCTGATTATATTAAAGTGATTATATTTCCGATACAAAATCTGCTATTATATAAATGACAAAAGACCGGCAGATTTGTTTCCGCCGGTCTTTGCATTACTTTTACGAATTATCTGTGGCAGTCTGTTGCATCAGACATGTTGCTTTCATCAGAAGCATTGCTGTAGGAATTCTTTGAAGAATTCTTGTTATATGCGTTCTTTGAGCTGTTTGATGCATTTGATGCGTTGCTTGAATTTGAAGCATTGCTCATGTTAGATGCGTTGCTTGAATTCTTTGAACTGTTTGATGCATTTGATGAATTTGTGCTGTTAGAATAATTCTTAGACATACTGAAATGTCCTCCTTTTATATTAGATTACATTGCATAGTATCTCTTATTTTTTTGAAATTATTCATAAACAGAATGACAACAATATGGTGTTATCATAAAAAAATTCCTGACATTCTTTCAAAAATCACTTAAAACCCAAATGTACCTTTTCAGAATTGTTGGATATAACACTAAAACTAAAATATCGTTTAATATCTTTTACCGCAATATCACTTCAGCACTTCAAATGTAACTTTTCCGCTATAATATTTTACCATTGCCTTGCCTATTATCTGTTCTTTTTTTACATAAGTATTATTCCAATACCGTGCATCATTTGAAATGTTTCTGTTATCACCCATAACAAAATAAGAATCTGCAGGCACTTCAAATACCATATTCTGCCCCAAAGCCATCGGCTCTTTTAAGTATGGTTCCTCTAACTGCTCTCCGTTTACATATACCGTATCATTTTTTATTTCAACAATATCTCCCGGTATACCGATAATCCGCTTTACAAATACGCGGCTTTCATCGTCCGGAAATTTAAAAACAATAATATCCTGTCTTTGTGGTTCTTCAAAAAGATACGAGATTCTCAATCCAAAATATCTGTCTCCGGTCATAATCGTATTTTCCATTGAACTTGTCGGCGTTTCTGCATTGACAATTACACATCTTGTAAGCACAAATGCAATGAGAATCGCAGCACTAAAAATTTTAATATAGGAAAACATTTCCATCAATACTGTCTTTGGGCGGCTTTGATTTTTCAATTCTTTAAAAAATTTCCCCATAGCTTTTCCCTCCATTTCCAATTCTATGCTTTACTTGGGGGTAAGTTTTAAAACCACTCTTGAAAAAACACCATTTTTTACCCCCATTCTTAACAAAGAGCCTCTTTTTTACTCTGTTTTTGACAAATATCCCCTTTTTATATAACAAAATATATAACAAAAAAGCCCTACCTAAATCACTTTAGATAGGACTCATGTACGTGACAAGATTCGAACTCGCGACCTTCTGGTCCGTAGCCAGACGCTCTATCCAGCTGAGCTACACGTACGTATGGAATATTCCATAATAATCACAACTGCTGTTGTGATAAATGCCGGCGACCGGGGTCGAACCGGTACGGGAGTATAAGTCCCGCAGGATTTTAAGTCCTGTGCGTCTGCCAATTCCGCCACGCCGGCAAATAAGTGGGACCAATAGGGCTCGAACCTATGACCCTCTGCTTGTAAGGCAGATGCTCTCCCAGCTGAGCTATGATCCCAAAATTCTAATCTACAAATTATTTACAAATAAAACGACCCGGATGGGGTTCGAACCCACGACCTCCGCCGTGACAGGGCGGCGCTCTAACCAGCTGAGCCACCAGGCCATATATATAGTAGATTTTAGTGGACCTTCGGGGACTCGAACCCAGGACCGACCGGTTATGAGCCGGTTGCTCTAACCAACTGAGCTAAAGGTCCAAAGAAGCCGACAGTCGGAGTCGAACCAACAACCTGCTGATTACAAATCAGCTGCTCTGCCATTGAGCCATGTCGGCATATGGTACCTAAATCTAAAATCTACTTATGACTCCAAGGGGATTTGAACCCCTGTTACCGCCGTGAAAGGGCGGTGTCTTAACCGCTTGACCATGGAGCCAGACTTATAAGAATATAAAATTTCTTATAAACTCCCCGAGTAGGGCTCGAACCTACAACAACTCGGTTAACAGCCGAGTGCTCTACCATTGAGCTATCGAGGAATATGAAAGAATAAACTGTTCTTTCAAAACTGCACATTAAATATATCATACAGGAACTGCTTTTGCAATACCTTTTTCATCCGATTATCCTCTGGATAACTCTCGTTCTATCCGTTTCTTTTTGCAAACCTAACCTTCTTCGGTTAAG
>NZ_JBBMFS010000005.1:0-227399 GCF_040095895.1 Lachnospira intestinalis | reverse complement strand
TACTTCCTGTCAGTTCGTAAATTGAAAATTTCAAAGAATTTTCAGGGTTGTTTTACTGTTCAGTTATCAATGTTCATTTATCAATACCGGCTTAAAAGTCGTTGTTGATTTGTTTTATTTCGTTACCGCTGTGGGCTGTTTTTGTTGCCCTCGCTCGCGGCGACTTGATTATAATAGCACCCGGTCTGGTATTTGTCAACACCATTTTTCAACTTTTTTTGATTTTTTTCTTTTTTTATTTCCTCTTATTGTAAAAAAAACGGCGGGAAGCCGCATAAACAGTGTGTTTTCACTATTTTTATTTTCCGGACTTTCCGCCATTTTTTCTTAATTTTATCTGTTCTTTGTATTCTGAATACATTTCCGGAGCAAATCTACCGGTATCATGGTCATTGCAAGCAGAACAACCACAATCCAGCCTTTCATGCTAAACGGTACACAGCTAAACATACTGCCAATCCAGTCAAATACCACAAATGGTACTCTTTTTGCATTGACGATGCATGCCTGAACCGCAATAATGATAAAGAAAACCTTTAAGAAATCCGGATTTTCCTTTAATCGTTTAAATATTCCAAAACCGTCATCACGGACATTAAATCCATTAAATAACGCACTAAGTATAAACAATACAAAATATCCTGTTAAATGCTGCTGCTGTGCCAACACATTATACTGTCCGTCTACTGCAAATAACTGCTTAAAAAACGGCAGTTTTAAATATAAGAAACTGATAACAACCAGCCACACTCCCATTACTCCGATTTGTATCATCATCTGTGGGCTGACAATACTTTCATCGCGGCGGCGCGGTTTTTCCTTTAAATATTTTTCAAGCGCCGGTTCATTTCCGAGCATCATCGCCCCCAGTCCGTCCATAACAAGGTTGACAAACAAAAGATGTGTCACCTTTAACGGCTCTTCTACTCCAAAAAATGGAGCAACGGCACTGATAATCACCGCCGCCATATTAATCACAAGCTGAAAACGGCAGAACTTTAAAATATTGTGATAAATTGTTCTTCCATACCAGATGGCATCCTTAATAGATTTGAAATTGTCATCTAATATTACAATTTTTCCGGCTTCTTTGGCAGCTTCTGTACCACTTCCCATGGCAAAGCCGACATCTGCCCGCTTTAACGCCGGAGAGTCATTGACACCGTCCCCCGTCATGCCGACAACAAGATTCATTTCCTGACACAGCCGCACCATTCTGGATTTATCTGTTGGCAGTGCACGGGCAATTACGCGGATATGCGGTATCATACGCTTCACTTCTTCGTCAGACATTTTATTTAACTGGGCAGATGAAATTGCCTTATCTTCCGGATTTTGTAAAAGTCCCGCATCTTTTGCAATGGCGACTGCCGTTTCCAGTCTGTCGCCTGTAATCATGACAACCTGTATACCGGCTTCCTGTACTTCCCGGATAGCCTCTTTTGCCTCACTTCTTACATCATCGCGGATTCCCACCAGGCCAATCAGAACAACATCATCCTGAATTTCATTTTCTTTGAGTTCACGCCCGGAATACCCAAATGCCAGTACACGCATTGCTTTTGCTGCCAATTCATCGATTTTTGCATTTAATGCGGCATGATCTAACGGACAAACCGTGCCTTCTGCATCCAGATACTTTTCTGCCTTTGCAAGCAGACGCTCCGGTGCACCCTTATAAAAAGTCTTGCCGAAGCTTTCCACTCTTGCCTGGCTGAATTTATTTTTGGAATTAAAGCCCTGAAATGCCGTTACCTGACAATCCTTATCTTCCTGAAATGCGCGGAATGTATTTTCACCGATAAATTTCATCAGCGCCTGATCGGTCGCATTACCGCCGATAACCTGATGACGGCTGTCAAACATTGCCTGTGTATTTTTGCCGATTGCAAGGTCTACGTAGCCTTTTACCTTACTGTGACGGCTCAATTCATCTATTGGAATGGTTTTTCCGTCCGCCGTGAAAAATTCCACGACTTCAAGACTTCCCTTTGTAATTGTCCCTGTCTTATCACTAAACAGAATATTTAAAGACCCTGCTGTTTCAATCCCTTCAGCTTTTCTTACCAATACATTATGGTCTAACATTTTACTGGTATTCTGCATCAGTACCAGTGAAATCATCAATGGCAGACCTTCCGGCACGGCACATACAATAATAACAACTGCCAGCGAAACGGCTTCTACAATTTTTGTAAACACCGCTTCAAATCCCATTGCAAAAAATGCAGACGCCCCGCCTGCAAGAATTATAAAATGTACCAGATAAAGCACTGCAATGACAACTGCGCCAATATAACCGAAGCGCGAAATCTGATTTGCCAGCTTTCCAAGCTTGACCTTTAACGGAGAATCCGGTTCATCCTCCTGCATTTCCTCTGCCATTTTCCCCATCATTGTCTTTAAGCCGACTTTGCGGACATCCAACACTCCTTCGCCATCAAATACGACCGCACCGCGAAACAGTGAATGTTCATCGACAAATGTATCGCCTGTAATGTCCTCCGGAAATGCAGTGCTGCCATCTGCTGCCTCTTTTTTACATTCCTCCGCTTCTCCGTTTAATGCAGAATTATCTACACGCAGACTGCCGGACAGCAACACCCCGTCTGCAGGAATCTTATCCCCGGACTGCAAAAGAATCTTGTCACCCACAACCACGTCTTCGACATCAAATACTGTAATGACACCATTTCTGTAGACCTTACACTGATCCTTTTTTGTACTGCCTTTTAATTCCCTGTACTTTGTATCACTTGCCACACTGGTCTTTGCCGAAACAAATGCTACAATTAATACTGCCACAATCGTTCCCGCAGGCTCATAAATATCTGCATATCCAAGTACCCACATAACAATCATCAATCCTGCGATAATCAGCAGAATCCGAATCATCGGGTCGCCAAAAGTCTCTTTAAACGCTTCCCAAAATGTCGTTGGTTGTGAATCCGGTATTGCATTTGACCCATACTGCTGTCTGGAATGTTCAACTTCCCGATCTGTCAGTCCACTGAATTTCATAAATAATGTTCCTCCTGATTTTGTATGCCTGTTAATAACTTCTTATTTATAGTAAGATACTAGATTTCGTTTTAAACTTCAACCCATTATTCCATTTTTTATTTGTTTTAATGTATTTTTAATTTTTTAAATTCACACACTTTTTACTTATGTGTGCTTTATGTAAAAGTGATGTAAATTTCTATTTATTCAACATTTTTCAGTCTATTTTAACAAAAAGTCCCTTTTTCTCATTGCATTGTCTAACAATATGGCATATAATCATCTTTAGTAAAGACATTTATAAAACTATACTAGCTTAGCTATAGGGAGGCCGCTTATTATGGAACATTCATCGCCTGATATGACTGTTGAACAAATTTGTACAGTCATTGATTTATTAAACCCCTGCATTGATGATCATTTATATGTATATGATTTTACAAATGACTATTATTATATTTCCCCTCACGCAGCGGAACGTTTTCCGATTCCGGGAACTGCTTTTCACAATGTCATTGAAAATCACCGGCATTTTGTCTATGCCCCTGACCTTGCGGCATTACAGACCGATTTGAATGATTTGATTGCAGGCAGAAAAGATTTTCACAATATGCAGTACCGCTGGATTGATAAAAAAGGGCAGCCTGTATGGATTAACTGCCGTGGATATATTGTACATGAAAAGAATGTTCCGCACTATATGATTGGCTGTATTAATGAAATCGGAGGCAGACAAAAAGCCGATGATGTCAGCGGTCTTTTAGGCGAATCCAGTCTCCGCTCTTATCTGGAGGATTATTATGCAGCCTTTCCATCCGGATATCTGCTGCGGCTCGGTCTTGATGATTTTAAGGAAATTAATGAAAAATTCGGTACAGAATACGGCGATATGGTCTTAAAAAAGACCGCACAGTGTATTTCTTCCTGTATCAAACCCGGTCAGATGCTCTACCGGATTGTCGCAGATGAATTTGTCATTGTGGATTTTATGGGTGGCACTGTCGATGAAGCCTGCGCTTTGTATGTACGGATCCGCCAGCAGCTCCAGCAGTTTGTGGAAGATAACCACTATGAAGTTGTATTTACAATTTCCGGCGGCATTTTAAATTGTGCAGATGTCTGGGAAAAGTCTTATTCCAATATTATGAAGATTTCAGAATTTGCCTTAAATGAAGCAAAACGCAACGGCAAAAACCGTTACAAAATTTTCACTTCAAAGGATTATGAAAATTTTCTGCGTAAAAAACAGATTACAAAAATTCTGCGCCAGTCTATTTTAAATCACTTTGAAGGTTTTGAAGCTTACTTTCAGCCACTGTTTCACGCTGAAGACAACACTTTGTACGGTGCTGAAACCTTAATGCGTTTCCACTGTGCAGAACTTGGCATGATTTCCCCTGCCGAATTTATTCCGATTCTGGAAGAAACCGGGCTGATTATTCCGGCAGGACGATGGATTATGCGTCAGGCACTTGCCTGCGGTAAAAAAATCCAGCGGGTAATTCCAAATTTTCAGATCAGCATTAATGTTTCTTATATTCAAATTATGAAAAGTGACATTATCAGTGAAATTGCTGCTGCCATTGAAGAATTTGAAGTCAACCCGGCTAATGTCGTAATTGAATTAACAGAAAGCGGACTGCTGGAATCCGACCCGCGCTTTACAAGCCTGTGGGGTTCTTTAAAATCCGAAGGCATCCGTCTTGCATTAGATGATTTTGGTACCGGTTATTCTAATTTTCACTATCTGTATGAATTAAAACCGGACATTATTAAAATTGACCGTTCCTTTACTGCAAAGGCACTGTCAAATGAATATGATTACAACCTCTTGTCTTTAATGAGCGACATGGTACATCATCTGGATTTGAAACTTTGTGTAGAGGGCATTGAAACAGAAGAAGAACGTATCCGCCTCCAACAGGTCGGTCCCGACTACAGTCAGGGCTTCTTCTTCGGACGTCCTTGTCCTTACAAACAGTTTCACGATGACTTTGTTGCAAAATGCAGTGCCTGAAACTGCATTTCTTAAAAGCAAAAGGATGTTATATAAGTTTTAACAGAAAGAGAGGACTTTATTATGGCAAACAGATTTATTCTCAACGAAACTTCTTATCATGGTGCAGGTGCAATCAAAAGCATTGCAGATGAAGCAAAAGGACGTTCTTTTAAAAAAGCTTTTGTATGCTCTGACCCGGATTTGGTAAAATTCGGTGTTACAAAAAAGGTATTGGACGTATTAGACGGCGCCGGACTTCCTTATGAATTGTACTCTAACATTAAACCGAATCCAACGATTGAAAATGTACAGACCGGTGTAGAAGCATTCAAAGCTTCCGGCGCTGATTATATCGTAGCAATCGGCGGCGGTTCTTCTATGGATACAGCTAAAGCCATCGGTATTATCATTAAAAACCCTGAATTTGCTGATGTACGCAGCTTAGAGGGCGTTGCTGATACAAAAAATAAGGCTGTTCCTATTTTTGCAGTTCCTACGACTGCCGGTACTGCTGCCGAAGTTACGATTAACTATGTTATTACTGATGCAGAAAAGAACCGTAAAATGGTGTGCGTAGACCCACATGACATTCCGGTTGTTGCCTTTATTGATCCGGATATGATGTCTTCTATGCCAAAGGGCTTAACTGCCGCAACCGGTATGGATGCCCTCACACATGCCATTGAAGGTTATATTACTGCCGGTGCATGGGAATTATCCGATATGTTCCACTTAAAGGCTATCGAAATCATTTCCCGCTCTCTGCGCGGTGCCGTTGATAACACACCGGAAGGCAGGGAAGGCATGGCACTCGGTCAGTATGTCGCAGGCATGGGCTTCTCAAACGTCGGTCTTGGTATTGTACATTCCATGGCACACCCACTCGGTGCATTATATGATACACCGCACGGTATCGCAAATGCAATTATTCTTCCGACTGTTATGGAATATAACGCAGAAGCAACCGGTGATAAGTATAAATATATCGCACAGGCTATGGGTGTAGAAGGAACTGAATCCATGACTCAGGAAGAATACCGCAAAGCTGCTGTTGATGCTGTTAAGAAGCTCGCAAAGGATGTTGGTATCCCTGAAAACTTAAAAGATATTGTAAAGAAAGAGGATATTCCTTTCCTTGCACAGTCTGCTTATGATGATGCATGCCGTCCGGGCAACCCAAAGGAAACCAGTGTTGCTGATATTACAGAACTGTATGAATCCTTAATTTAAAAGCACATATTAAAAAAGTGGCGCACTACAGCTTCTTACTGTGGTACGCCACTTTTTTAGTTCCCGGATATTATATCTTGATTATTATGTCTTTTATGCCTGGGGAAGACTGTTTTTCAGACACAGTCTTCCCCAGCCTGTCTGTGTATCAGGCACTGCTGCTCCCGCCAGCGGTTCTGCCCCTTTAATCAGATATGCCTTTAATTTTTCACCATAAAGAAATGCATCATTGCCACGCACAATGCCCCATTCCATTAAAAGTGCCGCACTGCCTGTTACAAAAGGTGTGGCATAGGACGTTCCACTCACACGTGCCATGCCGGATACCGACGGTACAAGCACATTAACACCGGGTGCTGCAAGCTCCGGCTTTACCATCAGGCTTCCACCGATTTCCACGATATAACCCCGCCCCGAAAACGGAGCCGCACTGCCCGTTCCCGCATCATACGCCCCCACTGTCACTGCTTTTGCCGCCGCAGACGGAATGGTAAATGTCGATGCACTGTCAGGGCTTGTAAATCCCGTCCCAAAGTTTAGCGCGCCCTGTGCCGGCAGCCACATATCATATCGTCCGTTCCGGATAGAACGCGGAATCAGCCTGAGTTTCCACAATCCGGATTGTATATATACTGTCTGTGGAATCATATCAATATAAATTTCCTGACGAATCCTAAACGGCGAAGGTTCTCCAAAATATGTAAGCAGTTCCATATCTTTATAACGGATCCGGCTGACACGGCTGTTCTCCTGAATCCGCCCCAGATTTCTGCCGGACGGCGCAATGATTTCCACGGCAATATCGTCCCAGTAATCTTTCCATATCTGGATACTAAGTCCCGTTTCATAACTGCTGACAGCAAGCTCAACCGTTTCTTCCATATCTTCTGTCAGCGTTCCGCCTGTATGGACTGCTCCCAGCCCCTCATTGCCGCTCCCGATGCAGATAGAACATTTCCAGCTGTCTGCAATATCATTAATAAAATTTTCTAACAGAGAACTACCGGTATGGTCCCCGTAATTGTTGCCAAAACTGATGTTGACCGCAAGCGGTTTCCCGTAATCTATCGCTTTCCTGACTACATAATCCAGTGCTTCCATTAACTGTGTCGTACGTGGAAATCCGTTCTTAGCCGCAAGTCCCAGTTTTACTACCAGAATGTCCGCCTGAGCTGCCACACCGCTGCTGCCGCAGGCAATCGCAGCAACCTGTGTACCGTGTCCTAATACATCCGCTCCGGGAATACCTGCTGTATCTTTTGTTTCATTTTGCAAAGCTTCATCAATCTGGCTTCTGTCATACTCGGTTCCGGTTGTCTGGTCCCATATATTTAAAATGCGTGTACTGCCGTCCGCATTGCGGAATTCCATGCTTTCTGCGCGGATACCGGTATCAATCACGGCAACAATCGTTCCTTTTCCGAAAAGTCCAAACGGATTATTCATCCCCTGCTGTACTGCATTGATACAGGATGCAGCTTTGCCTGCCTGTAATTCAAAATACAGCTGTTTGGGTTTTTCGACATACTCTATGACCGTTTCCTGCGAAACTGCATCTACCAGCGTTTCCGGCACAATAAGCACTGCATATTGGTTTAACAGTTCCCGTATCCGAATCTGCGGATAGCGTATTCTCAGCCCGTCTAAGCTGCCCGTATAGCGCACAATCAGCTCCCATGTATTTTGCTCCGGGTCATATCCGATGCCGAGTTCTTCTGACTTTTCCCGTTCCTCCTTCGTCGCCTGCAGGCTGATATTTAACAGGTTTTCAAGTTTCTGGTCTGCCATTTTGCTCCTAAAAAAGCTGCTATGCACCTATGCACAGCAGCTTTCTTGCTTTTCTTTTATTATATGCTTTTTGTCACAGACTGTTCTGGCAATTTTATTGTTTCAATCTATGATTTTCTTGTAAATTCAATCCGGCATTTCGGACACTTAATCAGAATTTTGCCTTTGCCGCGCGGCACTCTGATTTTCTGGGAACAGCTTGGGCATTTAAAAATGCGGTGGGTCTTGCTGTCCTTTATACGCATCTTCCACTGATTGAACCGTTTTAACACATCGTATTTCACCTTTAAATACGCCTGATTTTCACTGTAACGTTTTGAAATATTTCTTGAAAATGCACGGTAGTAGGAATATACAATTCCTCCCACAGCCAGGATATACAGCAGCATACTATGTGTAAATAAAGTAAGAATCAATAAAGCAAAGCTGATATAATTTACCATCTTAGACAGCTGGTCCATGCCGTAACGGCCAATCATAAACCGTGCCATCCGTTCTTTCCATCTTTCCATTGCAGTACACGCGCCGGTAAACAGCGCCCTTTCTTTATCATTTCACTATATCTACTGTATCATACTTATCCACAAAATCAATTAATAAAGTATAAATTATTGTGTAGATTATCTTTCAGTCATATAAACATTTCCGTCAAGGTCTTTCCAGTAAAATTGATCTTCTAAAATAACATAGCTGTGTGCGCTTCCTTCTTTTGGAATAGACACAGAACCCGGATTAATATAGGTGTAATCACCGCGCTTTTCGCACTTTGGAATGTGTGTATGACCGCATACCAGATAATCTCCTTCTTTTAACGCCGGAATATTTTTCTCGTCCAGCTTGTGTCCGTGTGCCAGTACCAGTGTTTTTCCATTCACATCGACAAATGCCTGTTCACATAATACATTAAAATCGAGTACCATCTGATCAACTTCCGTATCACAGTTACCACGGACACAAAGGATTTCATTGCGCAGCGGATTAAGCATTGCAATCACTTCCTTTGGTGCATATTCCTTTGGCAGGTCATTTCTCGGACCATGATATAAAATATCTCCTAAAAGAATCAGGCGTTCTGCTTTTTCTTCCTTATAACGCTCAAGCAGCTGTCTGCAATAATATGCTGAGCCGTGAATATCCGATGCAATCATAATTTTTTTCATAATAATCCTCATTTCTGAGCGACTTTGTCGTGAAGTTGCGATGAGAAATTCGCGCAGGCGATTTCTCATCTGCAATCATGGCTATTTGTTTTCGCTCAGAAACAAATAGCCGTGTGAAAAATAAGCGCATCAGCGTTATTTTTCACACTAATCTCTTTTCCGCTTTTGACTATTCTATTTTTTCTTTAATAACCCTTACAAAATACAGGACATAGTAGGTGAGGATAATATTTACCGGCAGCTGAATGATATTTTTCATAAAGCGTGTCGTCAGATAAAATGCAAATCCTTTTCCGTACATCACATGAACCCAGTATGTTCCCAAAAGGACATTGACAAGCAGTGTGTCAATTACCAGCACCAGTACGACACGGATAAAAAAGGCAATGTCAAATACTTTCCCTTTTCTTGGGAACTTCTTGTATAAAAATGCGCCATAAATCAGTCCCGCAAGTGCTGCATTGATTGTCCAGCCCCAGAAATACGGTCCTGTCGGTTTAATGACAAACTGCACAATGTCACCCACACCGCCGCAGATAAAGCCCACAACCGGTCCGAACATTGCACCCGTTACGACATTTGCCAGAAACGAAACGGAAATACGCAGGGACGGTGTCACCTGAAACGATACAAAGTACGCTAAAACCGTATGCAGTGCAATCAGCAGTGCGGCTGTTACCAGTGACCTGACGTTTTTGAATTCCTGTGAAGAATCCTTGAAGTTTTGTAAAAATGTTGTCATAAAAAATACCTCCTTTGCAGTAGCCTTCGCTCTACATAAAGAGGTACACGATATATATATGTATATTTATGTAGCAGCGGGATGCGGATTGTGCACCGCAAGATCTTTCTTTTCGTCCGGATGACAACTCCCTGTTCATCCGGCACTTAACGCGCACAGTCCTACTCTGCTTCTTATGTTTTATTTTTATTGCTCTCGCAATAACACGTATTATATACACATATTTTACTGTTGTAAAGCCCTAAATTCATTTTTTTACAGAATACCACGGCAAAGCTGCCATCATGCCGACTATAACTTTGCAACCCGCTGTACTGCCGGAAGCCGGTAACGCGTGGCAAAACTGATAAACTGTCCCAGTGAATTTTCCATTTTATACATATCCAGAATCTTCTTCATAAACGCAACCGTGCGCTTTTTATACTTCATATTCTCAATGACGTAGACTGCCGCCGCATCCTGATAACCGGTTGCAAACTGTCTGGCATACCGTGCAAATTTGTGTTTGTTTAAGCCTTCGATTTCATCAAAATGTTCTAAAATCTCCAGTGCTTCCACCACTCTTGTATTCTCATAGTTTAATACAATCGTTGTTCTTTTCACATGAATATTGCCGATATTTGCCGTCTGCTTTGTCATTTTATTGGAATAGAGTTCGACAACATCACTTTTTTCTTCCGTGATTCCATACTTGTGATACAAATGATACCCGATGTACATTCCATTGTCGTTATTCTCTCCGAAGTAGTAATTTAACACGGCTTCCTGTGCTTCCTTTGGCGAGCCGGCTTTGACATACATGCCCTTTGCGGCACGCAGTAAAATCCCGTCTGTCACCAGCCGCTCCATTGCCTTAAAGAATGCCGCCTGCGACATCTTATAAAACTGCTTCTCATACAGTCCGTTGAGGTTTAAAACTGTCCCCGGCTCTATCGTATCTAAATATGCAATGATTTTATCCCTGTACTTCATCGGTTATTCAACTTCTTCAATATCCAGCTTGTCGTCTGCTTCGCCATCTTCTGATGGCTGTAACGCTTCTTTCTCTGCTGCAGCTTCCTGTTTGTCTTCATCTACAAAAATATCTTCATCAGTATCTTCAAAATCATCGTCATCATCCATATAGAAGTTCACAGGAATAATCTCGATACTGCTGCCAACCGCCTTACCGATGACATATACCGTATGGATTCCTTCCTCGTCGACGTTATCCACAAGATTTTTCACACTGCTGACGCTCTTTTCAATATCACATGCCACATTCACACCTTCCGGCAGAATAATTGTGAGTGTACTTGCCGTACTGTTAAAGTTAATATAAACGTCTTTTTCAAAAACTGCCAGACCTAAATCAAGCACTGCCTTTGCACCGACGGTCTTAATTTCACAGCCTGAAAATTCTTCATCTTCTACTTCTACAACTTTCTTTTCAAAAATAGCATTGTACTTTTTAACTTCTGCATCTACGCTTTCATTTTCCTCTTTTGTAAAAGCTTCCTTTACGGTCTTGTACTTATCGTAAGCAACTTTTCCGGCAACTGCTGCCGCACCGATTCCCACTAATGTCTTTGCAAATTTTTTTGCCATAATCATACCTCATTTCTGCCGTTTTCCGGCGGTTTTCCATGATGAATATCCGGTTTTTCTACTCTTTAGTATATAACATTTTCCGGTGAAAAATCAACGGGAATACGCACATCCGCAATAATTCTGACGGTACAGACCATACTCTTTTGACAGCTCAATGGAGCGCTTATAGCCCTCTTTCTTTTTAAAGTCCGACAGCAGATACGGCACGCCGTATTCTTCTCCGAGCCGCAGTCCGATTTCATTGAGTTTCACACTGTTTTTTAACGGACTGATAGTAAGCGTGGTTGTAAAATAGTCATATCCTTTTTCTGCCGCCAGCTGCGCCGTCTTTTTTAGGCGCAGCTCATAGCACAAAAAGCACCGCTCGCCGCCCTCCTTACACTGTTCGTATCCTTTCACCGTATCAAAAAAGACCCTTGGCTCATAATCACCTTCGACAAAATCAACCGGATACTTTGCCGGAAATTCTTTGATAAAACGCTGCTGTTCGAGAACACGCTTGCGATATTCTTCTTCCGCAGAGATATTCGGATTGTAATAAAACACCGTAATCTGAAAATATCGTGAAAGATATTCAATCACATAACTGCTGCACGGTGCACAACAGCTGTGCAGTAAAAGATGTTTTACGTCCTGTTGCTGTAATTCCTGTAACTTTTTTTCCAGTTCTTTCTGAAAATTTCTGTTTTCAAATGGGACTGCCATTTCTTACTCCGTTCTTTTCCCCTCTGCCCTATGCATTTACGATTTCTTTTAATGCGGCATACAGTGCCTGCATCTGCGCATCGGTTCCGATGGAAATTCTTAAATAATTGTCAATCCGCGGCTTGTTAAAATAGCGCACATAAATATTTCTTTTCTTTAATTCTTCAAAAATCGTCTTTGCCGGTACGCGCTGATGTGTCGCAAAAATAAAGTTTGCCGTAGAATCGGGGAAAGTAAAACCAAGTGCCATAAGCTGCTTTTTCGCTTCTTCTCTTGTATTTTTAATTTTTTCCACACATTCTTTAAAATAAGCATCATCTTCCACTGCCGCCACGCCGTATGCCAATGTCGGTGCATTCATTGTATAAGAATTAAATGAAAACTTCACATTGTTTAATGCCTTGATTAAATCCTTATTACCAAATGCATAGCCGATTCGCATACCTGCCATGGAGCGGGATTTTGAAAATGTCTGTACAACCAGCAGGTTGTCGTATTTATGAACCAGTTCTCTTGCAGACCTGCCGTCAAAATCAATATACGCTTCATCCACAATGACAACTACATCCTGATTGTGACGGATAATTTCTTCGACTTTTTCCAAATCCATATGCAGGGCTGTCGGTGCATTCGGATTCGGGAAAATCACACCGCCGTTTTCCTTAAAATAATCCTCCGGCACAATCTCAAACTTGTCGTTTAACGCCGGTGTTTCATACGGAATCCGGTATAAATCCGCCCATACACTGTAAAATGAATACGAAATATCCGGGAATAATACCGGCTTTTCGGAGTTAAAAAAGGTCAGGAAGCACATGGCAAGCACATCATCCGAACCGACACCGGTAAACACCTCATTATCATCCATGCCGTAATACTGTGCAATTGAATGAACCAGTGCAGAACACTCCGGGTCCGGGTATAATCTTAACTTATCCATATCAAATGCTTTTGCTGCCTCATATGCCTTTGGTGCAGGCGGATACGGATTCTCATTCGTATTTAACTTAATGACATTATCCACCTTTGGCTGTTCGCCCGGTACATATGGTTCTACTCTCCTAATGTTCTTTTCCCATGCTCTCATCACTGATACTTTCCTCCAATGCTCATTTTTCATCATTATACTGCAAATCCCTAAACACTGCAATCTGAAATGCCTTATAATAAATGGTTTCATAACGGTCGTTATTTAAATAATCATCCACATTAAAATCCGTACTGCCTGTGCGCAGATCCAGCGCAATGTACTCTGTGGTTTTATCAGTGTAATACAATTCATAAAGAATATCCCTGTCGGAAAGTGCCGGACACAAAAAGGTGGTTGCCGTCACGCCGGCATCTTTTGGAATCAGGGACAGTGCTTCGTTAAAATTGGCATAAACTTCCTGATTATATGCCGAATTGTAGCGCTCTATAACCGAGCTTCTCTGATATACCGTTGCCCCGAAAAACAGCAGACATGCCGCTGCAAGCATCGGAACGGCACGCACGCGCAGCTCCCGTCTTAATTCCGAAAGATTGACTACTGCCAGATAAAACAGCAGTGTACCCGAACCGAATGCATACTGAAAATAAATGCTGTGAAAATACGTGTAATCCGACATTAAATTAAACAAAATGTAGGGTACTGTTAAAATATAGCGGGACCATTTTTTTGACACCAGCGGTAAAAACAGCAGTGCGCCCATTGTCTGCATGATAAATTCAAGCTTTTCCTGTGTAAGTACCTGTGTCACCAGATACGCTGGGTCTGCAAGCACGGTGCGGATCATGCCAGACATACTGCCGCTGTCCCCGTACACCATATTGTCAAAACGGTATGTCATGACACCGTCCCCGATGACCGACAAAAGCACCGTTGTAAAAATAAAATACAGCAGACTTGCCGCAAGCATGATACTGTGGCGCTTCCAGCCTGTCTTTTTCTTGACAAACAGCATGTAAACAAGAATACACACCGCATACACCGCCGCATCTTCTTTTACCCCCAGCAGTAAGATTAGACTGATGATACTGCCCTTTAAATTTTCCTTTTCCAGAAAATACAAAAACAACAATATAAACAGCGGCAGGAACAGATTCTCATGGATATCGTAAAAACAACCGCCGCTCATTACCGGATAGAGGCAGTATGCACTCACTGTCAATGCGGATTCCATGCGGGTTAAGCCGTGATTTTTACAAATGCCGAGCAAGGGCACAATCCCAAGTGCAATCACCACTGCCTGCATGACCTGTAATGTCACTGCCTTTGAATACAGTGCATAAAACGGCAGAAGCAGATAAAAATCCGGCGAGATATGCACACACAGATGCGATAACAGGTGGTCACGCTCACTGGTTGTATTCATCGTAAATGTTGTCTTCATATAGTGAAACATCTGTGAGAACAGCCCGCAGTCAAAATTCGGTGCTTCATAGGCAAGCACCCGCAATGCTGTACAGCCACCCGTAAACAACACAAAAAGGACACCGGATACAATACAAATGATGTGCAGACCCCTTCTGCCGGACAGTTCGCCTTTTTTCTGCGTATTGACTTGCGATGTTCCCGCCTGAGTCGCCGTTCCGGCTGTATTATCCATATCGATATCTGTACAGGCTTCCGACTCAAACGCATAAGAAAACGTAAATGTCAGCAACAGCACCATCCCGGTACAAAACCAGACATCCGGTGTCTGAATAACTGCGGTGAATGCATACAGCACCGTTACCAGTACCAGCAGCATTTTTTCTGTCCGGATATTTTTTATTTTTTCAAACAAGATATACAATACAGCAAACAAAACGGCAATCGTCAGTATATGTAAAGCAACCGGCACTTCACCTACATACGATAAAGTACTCATCTTCTTTTTTGCCGTCACCGCAATCCATACTGCCTCTATAAGACAGACAAAACACCACGCCATAATAAATCTTATGACGCAGTGTTTTAAATTAAAATTCTTTCTGAAATTCTTCATGGTATTCATCATTTTTTACACCGTGGCATATCTGCCCCGCTACTCCTTAGATATTACTGATAAACTCTCCAAGAAACATCAGTGCCGCCCCGGTATCTGCCTGTTCTGCCGTACACTGTGCAAAACTGAAATACGAACCGTCCGTATCAAATGAATACTTTTCAACCAGCATTCTGCGGATTTTATCCTGATACGGTACCAGATATTTTGCAACCGGACCGCCGACAACAACATTTCCATCACACATAATATACAGGTTGTTAATGCCTGTTGTCAAATCATCTAAATATTCCTCGAACACCTTGATAAAACGGGGATTTTCCTGCTGTAACTGGCTGAAAAATTCATCCAGCGTACAATCCTGCTCCGTCGAAAGCCGTCTTGCTGACACATACGCTTCAAAACAGCCTTCTTTTCCACAAAAACACTTTCTGCCATGTGGATGAATCGTCATATGTCCAAACTCGCCATAACGGTTATGCACACCGGTCTGTAATTTTTCTTTATCGATATATGCCCCGCCGACACCTGTATTTAACATGACGTACAGCTTTGCATCAGACTGACCCGATGCCGCAGAACGGTTAAAATCCTCCACATTATTCATAGTCAGATTCTCAAATTTTCTGTCAAACCAGAATTCCGCATACGCATTTGCCCTTGTAATATTGGTTGCACGGCAGGTATAAGGAATTGCTTTGGTAAGCTCCGCTATCGGATAATTGCGGATTCCCATGGTCGGGGAGAACACCAGTGTCTTATTGTCATTATCAAAAATACCGGGAATTGTGATTCCCACACCCAAAACATCTTCGTCTGCGACATTGTTGCGGGAAATCACATCTTTTACAAGCTGCGCAATACTCTCACTGTAAACGGCATCTTCCGTAAAAGAAATGCTCTTTTTTTCCGAAAAGACAATCTCCCCTTTTAAATCGACAAGGGACACTTTAATGCCGGCATCTGAAAGATTGACACTGACCGCACACTTTGACATCCCGTTTACCGTAATTGCCTGTGCCTTTCTACCGCCTGTTGATTCAAAATTCCCCACAAAGTCAATCAGATTTTTCTCTAATAAAAGCTTTAAATTCTGATTAACCGTAGGCAGGGATAACTGTAAAATATCCGCTATCTCCTGTCTTGAAATCTTATCCGCATAATGAATCAGCCGGAATATTCGGTTTTTATTGAAACGTTTTACGTCCGTTGTTGTGATTTTTTCCGTTGTAATCATACTTCCTCCATGCCGCAGACGGCGTTTATCTGTATCTTCTAATCTCCATTCCGCAGGCATTTTAATGCCTAAGGAATCGCGAACTGAATTTATTCACCAAAAACTGCTTTATAATCATTCTGGAATTTTACAATGCCCGCATCGGTCAGCGGATGGTGAATCATCTGTTCAATAACCTTGTACGGTACGGTCGCAATGTCCGCACCTGCGAGTGCACAGTCTGTAATATGGATTGGATTTCTGACACTTGCACAGATGATTTCTGTCTGAATGTCATAATTGCTGAAAATGTCTACAATCGTCTGAATTAAGTCAATCCCCGGCTGTGAAATATCGTCTAATCTGCCAAGAAACGGCGATACGTAAGCCGCACCCGCTCTTGCTGCAAGCAGTGCCTGATTGGCTGAAAAGATTAAAGTGACATTGACCTTGATGCCTTCGCCTGATAATACTTTGGTTGCCTTTAAGCCCTCTGCCGTCATCGGAATTTTAACAACCATATTCGGATGGATTGCGGCAATCTCCCTGCCCTCTGCAATCATGCCTTCGGCATCGGTTGTCGTGGCTTTGACTTCCCCGCTGATTGGTCCGTCTACGATAGATGCAATCTCCTGAATGACTTCTTTAAAATCCCGTCCTTCTTTTGCAATCAGTGACGGATTCGTCGTCACCCCGCAAATCACCCCTAAATCATTCGCCTTTTTAATATCCTCTACATTCGCTGTATCAATAAAAAACTTCATACTCTCCTCGATTCTAAACTAAAATGAACTCTGTGCTATACTATCAAACACCGGTTTTAATGCCGGGTATATCTGCTGAAACTGACGATACTTTTCTTCGTAGCGTGCCGCAATTTCTGCATCGGGTTCAATCGTATCCACAACGTGGACAATCTGTCCTGCCGCCGCTTCTACCGTTTCATAAGCACCCGTGCCGACTGCCGCAAGCATTGCCGCACCAAGGGACGGTCCTTCTTCTTTATCCAGTACACATACCCTTATATTTAAAATATTGGCAATCATCTTGCGCCACAGCGGACTTTTTGCACCGCCGCCGCAGATTTTGGTTTCGGTAATCTTCATACCTAAGCTTTTTGCCACTTCAAAGGAATCCCGGATTGCAAATGCAACCCCCTCTAAAACAGCCTGTGTCATATCGGTTCTTGTCGTGTCCATCGTCATGCCTGTAAACGTTGCCCGTGCCAGCGGATTGTTGTGCGGAGAACGTTCACCCATCAGATATGGCAGATAAAAAACATGATTGCTGCCAAGCATCTCATCGGTAATGCCTTCCTGCTCCTTTGCATAGTCACCTGTACCTATTATATCATCAAGCCACCATTTATTACAAGAGGCAGCACTCAACATACATCCCATTAAATGATAATGACCGTCTGCATGGGCAAATGCATGAAGGGCATTATTTGCATCAACACCAAATGTCATGCTTGAAATAAAAATTGTACCGCTTGTACCCAGTGAAATGTTACAGCTTCCGTCACCGACCGTTCCCGTGCCGACTGCTGCCGCCGCATTGTCCCCGGCTCCCGCAATGACTGCCGTATCTGTTGTAAGCCCCAGTTTTTCTGCTGCTTCCTCTGTCAGATGTCCGATACATTCATAGCTTTCAAAAACTCTTGCCATACAGTCTTTTGAAATACCGCATATTTCTAACATTTCCTCAGACCAGCAGCGGTTTTTGACATCAAATAAAAGCATCCCGGATGCATCCGATACATCGGTTGCGTGTACACCGGAAAAACGGTATGCCAGATAATCCTTTGGCAGCATGATTTTACGGATTTTTTGGAAATTTTCCGGTTCATTTTCCCGTACCCACAAAATCTTCGGTGCCGTAAATCCCGCAAATGCGATGTTTGCCGTGTACTCTGTCAGCTTTCCTTTGCCGATTGTATTGTTTAAATATTCACATTCTTTTGTCGTTCTGCCGTCATTCCAAAGGATTGCCGGGCGAATCACCTTATCATTTTCATCTAAAATTACCAGTCCGTGCATCTGTCCGCCAAAACTGATACCTGCCACTTCTTCTTTCTTTATGCCCACTGTCAGTTCACGGATTCCCGCAACCGACTGTTCATACCAGTCATACGGATTCTGTTCTGACCAGCCGGGCTTTGGAAACGAAATCGGATATTCTTTTGAAACCGTTTTTACAACCGTCCCCTGTTTATCCATAAGCAGAAGCTTTACAGAAGAAGTCCCTAAGTCCACACCAATATAATACATATTTTTCTCCATTCCACAGGCATTTTTATCTGCGCCGGTTCATGCGCCTGCGGTATAAACCGGCCGTATATTTTTATCTATGGTATCTTAGCCAAACGGATTTTCCGTCTTATAAAGCATGCCCTTTGGCTGGTTAAATCCGATATCCTCGATACCAATATACTTAAATACTTCAAAAATGGCTTTTCCGAAATGTCCGAATGCAACCGCACCGTGATGCGGGAAGTTCTTTTCGATTAATACGTGTCTGTAGAATCTGCCCATTTCAGGAATTGCAAAAATACCGATTGCACCAAAAGACCTTGTTGCTACCGGAAGGACTTCGCCCTGTGCGATGTAAGCACGGATACCGCCTTCTGCCGTTCCCTGTAATCTGTAGAATGTAATGTCACCCGGAACAATATCCCCTTCTAATGTACCGTTTGTTACTTCTTCCGGCAGGGAGCGTGCCATAATCATCTGATTGCGCATTTCATGGAAGGACAGCTTGCATGCCGCCGTATTGCCGCAGTGGAAGCCCATAAACGTATCCTTTTGTGTATAGTCAAACTTTCCTTTGATATCTTCGTTATAAATGTCTGCCGGTACGGAATTGTTAATATCTAACAGTGTTACAACGTCTTTGCTTACCGTGTAGCCGATAAATTCGCTTAATGCACCGTAAATATCGACTTCACACGAAACCGGGATTCCCATGGCAGTCAGCCTTGAATTGACATAACACGGTACAAAACCAAACTGTGTCTGGAATGCCGGCCAGCATTTTCCTGCAATTGCCACAAATTCCCTGGAGCCTTTATGTGCTTCTACCCAGTCAAGCAGTGTCAGTTCATACTGTGCAAGCTTGTTTAATATTTCCGGCTTTTTGTTGCCTGTGCCGAGTTCTTCTTCCATGCTCTTTACAACTGCCGGGATTCTCTCATCGCCTGCGTGCTTGTGAAAGCTTTCAAATAAATCCAGTTCTGAATTTTCTTCGATTTCAACACCTAAGTTGTAGAGCTGCTGAATCGGTGCGTTGCAGGCGAGGAAATTCGTCGGACGCGGACCGAAAGTAATAATCTTTAAGTGATTGAGTCCATATACTGCACGTGCCACCGGCAAAAATTCATGAATCATGTCTGCACATTCTTCTGCGGTTCCGACCGGATATTCCGGTATGTAAGCGCCGACATTACGCAGTTTTAAGTTGTAGCTTGCATTTAACATACCGCAGTATGCATCACCTCTGCCCTGTACAAGTCCGCCGTCTGCGGAGGTTTCCTCGGCCGCCGCAACAAACATTTTCGGTCCGTCAAAATACTTTGCAAGCATGGTTTCTGAAATTTCCGGTCCGAAGTTGCCAAGGTATACGCAGAGCGCATTACAGCCTGCCTTTTTAATATCTTCTAATGCCTGCTGCATATGGATTTCACTCTCAACAATACAGATTGGACATTCGTAAATGTCGTCTTTTCCATACTTTTGTGTATATGCATTTACTAAATTTTCCCTTCTGTTTACGGAAAGAGATTCCGGGAAACAATCTCTGCTGACTGCGACGATTCCGACCTTCATTTCTGGCATATTATTCATTTTGTCCTCCATTCTGCCGACACTGCGGCACCCTTATATTTTCTGATTTTCCTGATGTTTTTTATTTTTAACATTTGTTTTTTGTATTTACTTTTTAAACCGGCTGTTTTGCCGTCTGTGCTGTTACAGATTTCCGATGGAAATGTTCTCACCTTTCAGCCCGTTAAATGCGCCTGCTATCTTTGCTTCTTCATGCGCCAGCAGCCATTTGTTGGACGCAGCTAAAAGCTTATCTTCTTTTAATAAATGCGGCTGTTCTATCGGATAATTTGTTCCTTTCGGAAGCACTACCACACAGCGGAAACCCTTCTTATCTACACCGCACGGTGCATAATGCAGGGTTGTCGCATAAACTTCTATCACCGTTCCCGCCGGTACGAAAAAGGCTTTAACCTTTGCGGTGTCATACGTGTCATCTGACTCTATATCCTGCTGTTTTCCAAGCAGTAAAATCATATCAGTCACAGCGATATTGATTTCTGAGCTTCTGTGATACTCTAAACCGTTCAACTTTTCGTTGTGTCCGTTACAGTATCCAATCTGTACCGGCAGTCCGCCGTATACGCTTCTCCTTAAAACTTCACACACCTCAAGCGCTTCAAGGGATGCATCAGATGGTTCGTAAATGACATCGTCCGGCAACGGTGTCTTTTGCATTTTCTGTAAAAGCTGCGCTACGTCCAGCCCCTCAATAACCTTTCCGTACTCCTTAAATTCCTTTTCTTTCACACTGATAATTTCCATCGTTTCTCCATTTCAGATAAATATTTCTGTCAAATACAACATTGACATAGGTTGTTAAACTTTAGAGCTTTTAGAAAAGTGTTTTTTAAAAGCTTTTATTATTTTAACACCTATGTCAATGTTTTTCAATCATTTTCTATTGTTTTTTTATGAATAAAGTATGAATTTTTATTCATTTTAATCGTTGTTTTCCGGTGTATGCCACTTCCAGTCGCGTACCTCCGGTAAATCCATGCCGTATTCGCTGATGTACTGCTTATGTGCTACAAGTGTGTCACGCATTTTCTGAAGCAGGTACGCGCCCTTGTTTCCAAGCTGCGGCAGCGCATTGACAGCGGCTTCTACCAGATGGAAACGGTCGATTTCATTCTGGACACGCATATCAAACGGTGTTGTAATCGTTCCTTCTTCCTGATAGCCGAATACGTGCAGATTTCTGTTGTGTCTGTAGTATGTCAGTTCATGAATCAGTGTCGGATAGCCGTGGAATGCAAAGATAATCGGCTTATCCTTTGTAAACAGTGCATCGTAGTCCGTATCGGACAATCCATGCGGATGCTGTGTATTGGACTGCAATTTAAACAAATCGACAACATTGATGAAACGAATCTTTAATTCCGGCAGATTGTCGCGCAGAATGGTGACTGCCGCAAGGGCTTCCATGGTCGGTGTTTCACCGCAGCCGACTAAAACTACGTCCGGTTCCTGTCCCTGGTCATTGCTTGCCCACTCCCAGATACCGACACCCTGTGTACAGTGCTTTACAGCCTGTTCCATGGTCAGCCACTGTGGTCTTGGGTGCTTTGAAGTTACCAGTACATTGACATAATCACGGCTTCTGATACAGTGGTCAAAGCAAGATAACAGGCAGTTTGTATCCGGTGGCAGATACATTCTGACAACGTCTGCTTTCTTATTGGCAATGTGGTCTAAGAAGCCCGGGTCCTGATGTGTAAATCCGTTGTGGTCCTGCTGCCATACATTAGAAGACAAAATGAGGTTTAATGAGGCAATAGACTGGCGCCACGGAAGCTGTGAACATACCTTTAACCATTTTGCATGCTGTGCCGCCATGGAATCCACGATTCGGATAAATGCTTCGTAGCTTGCAAAGAAACCGTGACGTCCTGTTAAAAGATAACCTTCCAGCCAGCCCTCGCACATATGCTCTGACAGCATAGAGTCCATAACACGTCCGTCTTTTGCAAGGAATTCATCATTGTCCTTTAATGCATTGTTCCAATCCCTATTGGTTGCTTCAAAAATTTTACCCAGTCTGTTAGACATCGTTTCGTCCGGTCCAAAGATACGGAAGTTTCTGGTCTTTTCATTGAGCTTAAAAATATCTCTGATAAATCCGCCCAGCTCAATCATATCCTGACCTTCTTTAGCACCCGGTGACGGAACATCTACTGCATACTCCCTGAAATCAGGCAGGCGTAAATCCCGTAACAGTTTACCGCCGTTTGCATGCGGATTGGCACTGATTCTTGAATCCCCTTCCGGTGCAAGTGCCTTTAATTCTGGAATCAATCTTCCTTCTTTATCAAACAGTTCTTCCGGCTTGTAGCTTCTTAACCATTCGTCTAACATCTGTAAATGTTCCGGTCTATCCATCATAATCGGAACCTGATGCGCACGGAATGTTCCTTCGATTTCCTTTCCGTCTACAACCTTCGGTCCTGTCCAGCCCTTTGGTGTACGAAGTACAATCATCGGCCAGAACGGTCTTTCAGTCTTGCCGTTTTCCCTTGCCTCCTTCTGAATCTGATGGATTTCTTCAATAACCGTATCCACGGTTTCTGCCATTTTGCGGTGCATAGTCATCGGGTCATCGCCTTCTACAAAATAAGGCTTCCAGCCGCAGCCGTGGAAAAAGCTTTCAATCTCATCATGTGAAATTCGTGAGAAAATTGTCGGGTTGCTGATTTTATATCCATTTAAGTGAAGAATCGGAAGCACTGCACCATCTGTTACCGGATTTAAAAACTTATTGGAATGCCATGCTGTTGCAAGCGGACCTGTTTCTGCTTCACCGTCACCGACAATACAGGTTGTAATCAGATCCGGATTATCAAATACAGAACCAAAAGCGTGTGCAATGGAGTAACCCAGCTCACCGCCTTCATTAATAGAACCCGGTGTTTCCGGTGCTACATGGCTTGAAATACCGCCCGGAAATGAGAACTGCTTACACAGCTTTTTTAATCCATCCATATCTTCGCTGACATTCGGATAAACCTCACTGTATGTACCCTCTAAGTAAGAGTTGGATACAAAGAAGTTGCCGCCGTGTCCCGGACCTGAAATCAATACCATATCCAGGTCGTACTTTTTAATCGCACGGTTCATGTGGCAGTATACAAAATTCTGTCCCGGAACGGTTCCCCAGTGTCCGACAATCTTTTTCTTGATATGCTCCGGCTTTAACGGTTCGCGAAGCAGTGGATTATCCAGCAGATACAGCTGGGCTGCTGATAAATAGTTTGCCGCTCTCCAGTACGCATTCATTTTTTCAAGGTAAGCATCTGTCAAAGGCTGTTTTTCAACGCATGTCGTTTCTGTGTTCATGTAAATCTTCCTTTCTTCCTGTTGATTTCATTTCAACGTTTTGTAAAATGTTTTTACAAAAGCCATTTACATAATATCACACAACCGCCCAATGTCAATATCTTCTTTTATGAAACTTTTCCGATAAATTTTAGAATTGTGTCACCTGCTGCCTGCACCCGATACGGGATTCTAGGCGGACATCAGGGATAACAGTGTCGTCTTTCCCGCACCATTTCTTCCTATCAGTCCGTATATCTTACCCGGTTCAAGCTCCAGATTCACATTTTTTAAAACTGTCTTTTCTTTATAGCTTTTTCCTGCATTTTTACAAATCAGATTCTCCATTTACTTTCCCTCCATAATCATCTGCACCAGTTCCTGTTTCGTGATGCCAAGGCTCTGCGCCTCAGCAAGCATGGACGCAATATAGTCCTGATAAAATGCATCTTTTCGTTTTTTTTGAATCACTTCCTTTGCTCCCTTCGCCACAAACATACCAATCCCTCTTTTCTTGTATACAATCCCTGCTTCAACCAGAATGTTAATTCCTTTTGCGGCAGTTGCCGGATTAATGGCATACAGCTTCGCCAGTTCATTCGTACTCGGCACCCGTTCTTCTTCGCAGAGTATATCCCGTAAAATGTCGTTTTCAATCATTTCACTAATCTGGATATATATTGACTTTTCCTGTGTTAAAATCTCATTCATTCTGCTCCTCATTCCTTATGCTATTTAACCGCACACCGGCGGATATAAAAATTTGCTCCTACTTACATCAATCGCATGAATGTTATTTTATCTTGCGCAGTTACATAGTTAATTAGTTAAGTAACTAACCTATGAACTAAAAATAGCACTTGAGGTCTTTACCGTCAAGTGCTATTTCTTTATTTTTTCCACAATGTTTTATACGATGCGCCTTCCACCAGCACTTTCCGCAGTCTGCCCGGCTTTTCAAGCACCTTTTTCATAAGCAGATAAGCTGCCCCGCCGTATGCCGAACCGAATACGACACTTGCCAGTACATCGGTCGGATAATGAACCGTCAGATACAGTCTTGAAAATGAAATGAGTGCCGCAAGCACCAGTGCGCCGATGCCTTCTTTTTTATTCCACAGGCGGATTGCCACCGCCGCCGCAAAGGAGGCAGAGGTGTGTCCTGACGGAAATGACCAGTCGTAAATCCTGTCAAAGACCCGGTAGAGATTTTCAAAGGTCGGGTCTGCATGAAACGGACGCACCCGCTGGTACAGATTTTTCATGATGCCGTTACAGATGACCAGCGAAATGAGCAGTGCCGCAACCACGGTCGCACCGGTTTTCCGGTAGCGCTTCGGCAGCACAAACAGCATTGCCGCCGCAATCACCAGCCAGATCAATCCGCCGTTTCCAAGACAGGTAATCTGATACATCAGAAAATCCAGCACCGGATTATGCAGTTCTTCAAACCAGTGCAAAATTTTTAATTCCATACGCACCTTTCCGCAGCTTTAATCTGCAAATACAATAACATTTTCATTCTTTTCCTTGCAGACAGGCTCCTGTGCCGCGTAACCTAAGTCTACAATGCCCCACACGATATGGTTATCCGGCACACCGAACTGCTTTAATTCGGCACGTACCTGCGGCTCGTCACAGATTTCCTTTAACTGGTTAATCCAGCAGGAACCAATGCCAAGCTCCTGTGCCATCAGAAACATATTCTCCATTGCACAGGCACAGTCTGCAAGTCCGTTTGTATTGTCTTTTTCATTGGATGCCAGAATAATGACATTCGGATCGTAAAAATTGTAACTTTCCGGGCGGTTTAACGTTTCCCTTACCACCTTTGCCAGTTCCTGTATGTTTTCTTTTTTACGGATTACCGTAAACTGCCATGACTGTCGGCTCATGCCGCTCGGTGCATAAATTGCCGCCTTTAAAATAGTATCTAAGTCTTCTTTGCTGACCGGTCTGTCTGTATATGCCCGGCAGCTTCTTCTTGTTAAAATATTATCTAATACCACATTGTTACTCATTTGACACTACCTCGCTTTCCTGTGCGTTCTCCATGCCCTTTGCCTTCTTTTTGGCTCCGGCACGTTCACCCTGCGCAACCTGTTCCATATATTTCCTGGTTTCCGCAACTACCACACCGCTTAATGCCACAATGGCAATCAGATTCGGAATCGCCATTAAGCCGTTGAAAATATCTGCAATTTTCCAGACCGCAGATACCGTCATAAACGGTCCGATAAATACACATACAATATACAGCCATCTGTAGCCTTTTACAACCTTTTGTCTGCCGCCGACTAAATATTCCAGACATTTTTCACTGTAATAATCCCAACCGAGAATCGTTGTAAATGCAAAGAATACCAAACACATCATGAGGACAAATGCCGATACCTTAGCCGGAACCGGAAGTCCCTGCTGAAATGCCGCCGTTGTAACCGCAACACCCTGTAAGCCGATGTTCCATGTACCTGTAATTGTAATGGCAAGACCTGTCATCGTACAGATAATAATGGTATCAATAACCGTTCCCGTCATGGAAATTAAGCCCTGCTGTGCCGGTGAATCACTATTGGCTGCTGCCGCCGCAATCGGCGCACTACCAAGTCCGGCTTCATTTGAAAAGATACCGCGGGCAACACCCATCTGCATTGCCATAAGCATACCGCCGATTGTTCCGCCCGTTACCGCACGCAGACCGAAGGCACTCTGCACAATTTCAACCAGTGCGCCCGGAATTGCCGTAAAATTAAAAATAAGAATCAAAACAACCGCAACCACATAACAGCCTGCCATAAACGGCACAATTACCTGTGCTACGGAAGAAATACGCTGGATTCCGCCGATAATAACAAGTGCCACACAGACGGTCAGTAAAATACCCGTAATAACAACAGTCCATGAATACGTTCTTCCAAATAAATCAACGGTCCATTCGTTATTGGCATCAAAAAATCCGTTGACTGCACTGGTAATGCCATTAATCTGTGTAAAGGTTCCGATACCTAAAAGACCGACACCTACACCGAAAAACGCAAAAATCTTTGCCAGCCACTTCCACTTGTGTCCCATGCCGTTTTCAATATAATAGAACGGTCCGCCTAAGATATGACCGTCTTCATTGACAACGCGGTATTTCACCGCAAGAAGACATTCTGAATATTTGGTAACTGTTCCGACAATCGCCGCAATCCACATCCAGAACAGCGCGCCCGGACCGCCTGCTACCATAGCCGTTGCAACACCGACGATATTTCCCGTACCGATGGTTGCCGAAAGTGCCGTACACAATGCCGCAAAGCTGGATACTTCTCCGTCTTCGCCGCTTCTCTCATTTGAAAACAGTTCTTTGACCGCCAACGGAAATTTCGTTACCTGAAGTCCTTTTAAACGGAATGTCATAAAAAGTCCGACTGCAAGAATCGCTATAATAAGCGGCAGTCCCCAGATAAAATCATCAATCGTTGTCAATGCGGTATTAATGGTATCTAACATGAATTTTCCCTTATCCTTTCCTGATTAAAACTTTCTTTCGCAATATCATCAAATACGTATTTTGTTCTTATGAAACATATACACCGAAACAAACAGACACACAAACTCTGCCACCGGAATTGCCATCCACACGCCGTTTATTCCAAACAGATATGCCAGTCCGACAATCGCTATCACCTCAACAATCAGTGTACGAAGAATCGACACCACCGCAGAATCCCGTCCGTTGCCGAGTGCCGTAAGATATCCCGATGCAAAAATGTTAATGCCGTTTACTAAAAAACAAACCGCAAACAGCCTGAAACCGGACAGCGACATTTCATATAACGCTGTATTATTTCCGACAAAAATGCGCATTGTCCATCCAGCTGCTAATTGGGATATTGCAAATATTACAACGCCTGCTGCCAGAAGAATCCGGATACACATTGCAAACAGCTTTTTTAAATCCGCATAATTGCCCGCGCCGTAATTATAGCTGAAAATCGGTGCAACACCATTTGTAAAGCCCATATACGCGGACGAAAACAGAAAGTGTGCATATAGAAGCACCGTAATCGCCGCAACACCATTTGCACCCGCAAGGCGCATCAGAATGATATTAAAAATAAATGTCGTCACCGCACTTGCGATATTCGTCACCATTTCCGATACCCCGTTGCTCATCGCCTTTAACAAAAAGGACGTATCCCACCGGAACTTCTCAAAATACAGTTTGAGATTCTTCCGGCTGTATACAATCACCGGTACAGCCGCACCGATACCATAACTGATAACCGTTGCAAATGCCGCACCCATCAGTCCGAAGCCCGCACATTTTACAAACAGGTAATCCAGACAGATATTGCTGAATCCGCAGGTCAGCGACAAAATCAGTCCGTACTTCGGCTTATCATTCGTCGTCCAGAACGGCATGAATAACATCTGTAACATGGAAAACGGCGCGCCAAGTGCCATGATTGTGCCATACTGCACACAGTACGTAACCAGCGGTTCTCCTTTTGCGCCAAGCGCCAGTGAAATCGGACGCATTGTCAGTGCAAAAAGAATTCCCAGCACCACACCCGAAACCACTGTAAAAAATGCAAGCTGTGTAAACCGCTGTCTGGCAAGACTGCCCTTTCCTTCACCGAGCAGCCTTGCCACAATGGCATTGCCGCCCATGGAAAGCATGACACCGATTCCGTTTAACAGATACACCACCGGATACACGATATTGGTCGCCGAAAGCTGTTCACTTCCTGCAAACTGGCTGATAAAAATACCGTCCGTCATGACATAAATCGAAGTGACAATCATCATGGCAACTGCCGGAAAAACAAACTGTAACAGCCGTGCCGTATTAAATTTCGTTGCAATTGTTAATCTACCCATTTTACCTCCACCAAATTTTCATGCGGCTTTTACTCTAAACAATCCCGACTGCCTGTTTTGCAAGCCGGTCTGCCTCTTCGTTTCCGGCAACCCCGGAATGTCCTTTTACTTTGATAAAATGCAGCGTAATCTGATTTTTTACAGACTGCACATAATCGTAGTAGGCAATTGTTCCCTTTTTATTGCGCTTCCACAGTCCCTTTGCCCACATTTCGATTCCCATATAATCATAATAAATGGACAATTCTTCCAGTCCGAGTTCAACGGCTTTTTCAATCGCCGCCATACTGCCAAGCACCTCGCCTGCCACATTTCTCATGGAAGCCATGTCCGCATCTTTGCCGGACCCCTGCAGTACTTCTTTAACGCCGTCATGGACAAGAAATCCACCATAACCGTATACATGTGTCTTCTGGTTAAATGAACCATCGACAAACGCATAAACTTCCGGTTCTTTTCCAGCCTGCGCTGTTTCTGCATCTTCTTTAATATACGCCTCTGCCTCCTGCAGGGTTGTAAAACTTTTATATTGTGCACCGGAAAATCCCGTCACCATTGCTTTGCACGTATTCCAGTCCTTATAAATGCCGGGTTTAATTCCCTTTCTTACTGCATAATATTTTACTGCCATTTTTCCACCTTAATAAACTCTGATTACACCTGAAATTTCTTTTACAACAGACATTCCGCTAAAAATGGTCATTGCATCATTGAAGTTATTTTCCTGTACTTCATCGGTAATAATCACCAGTTCCGCGATACCGCCCTTACGGCTCTTTTGTACAACCTGCGCAATGCTGACACCGTTGTTGCCGAGGACACTTGCGATATTGGCAAGAACGCCCGGCTTGTCCTGTGCATGAATCCGCAGGAAGAATTTGCTCTTTGTTTCACCAATCTGCTTGACCGGAAGCTGCTTGTAACAGCTGCAGCCCACTCTGCCGCAGCAATTATAGACAAGATTTCTCATCACATCCACAACATCACCCATCACTGCACTGGCTGTCGGCATCTGTCCTGCGCCCCTGCCCATAAACATTGCATCATCCATCGCATCGGCATGTACAAACACCGCGTTAAATGCGTCTTTTACGCCTGCAAGCGGATGATTTTCATCAATCAGCATCGGATGTACCTTGACTTCAATGCCCTCCGGTGTGTTTCTTGCCAGTCCGAGCAGCTTAATCACATAGCCGAATTCTTTGGCATAACGGATATCATCAGCTGAAATCTTTGTAATACCTTCTGTATATACCTGTGGAAATGTCACACGCGAATTAAACGCAATCGATGCCATAATCGCCATCTTTCGTCCCGCATCATATCCTTCCACATCGGCTGTCGGGTCTGCTTCCGCATAACCAAGCTCTGTTGCCTGTGCCAATGCTTCTGCATAATCCATGCCTTTTTCGGACATTTTTGTTAAAATGTAGTTGGTCGTTCCGTTTACAATACCCATGACTTCGCTGATACGGTTGCCCGCCATACTCTGCTTTAACGGACGGATAATCGGAATCGCACCGGCAACTGCCGCTTCAAATTCAAGGTCCGCACCGGCTTTTTCTGCTGCAGCCATCACTTCCTGTCCGTGTTCTGCCAACAGATCCTTATTTGCCGTTACAATCTGCTTTCCGGCTTCCAGTGCTTCAATAATATAGGTCTTTGCCGGTTCAATACCACCCATGACTTCAATCACAATGTCAATTTCCGGGTCTTCTATAATTTCTTTCCAGTTATCGGTTAAAACTGCATCCTCAATGCCCTCTCTTTTCTTTGACGCATTTCTTACAAGCACTTTTTTTACGACTAAATCCGCACCTGTCTTTTGTACAAATTCACTTTTCATTTCCTGACACAACTTATAGACGCCGGTACCGACTGTACCCGCGCCTAAAATTGCCGCATATATTGTTTTTTTATGATTTTCGCTCTGCATTTCTTCCTCCCATCTACCGAAAAAACGGTAATTGGTATCTATTATAGCAAATAAAATGCTAAATGACAATTACTTTAACGTGCTAAACAGAAAAAGCAAGGCGTGTTCACCCTGCTTTCCCTGTATAATATGTGTCGTTACTAAAAACCATTCTGCCAAAAGTATGGCCACTGGAATCCATCTGCTGTTCCCGATTTTGACCAGATACAATCCCAGCTGCTCATTTCCCATATGTTGTTTTCATTTTTGGTAAAATATAATATAAGCCCCTGCTCTTTTTCCGGTGTTACATAATATACCTTTGACAGTTTTTTTGAATAAGACAATACCTTACATGATTCCTGTTCACTATTCTCATCAAAAAAACCTGTATCTATATAACGATTATAAAATTCCTTTCCATGCAATACCGTCAGCAATTCATTATGAATAAACGGTACTGCCCAGATAAGAATTATTATTAGTACAATTATACCCAGAATTTTTTGTGTTTGTTTCGATGTTTTTTTCGTTTAGATTCCCCTCCTCATTTTATTTATATACTATATGATTAAGATTTTGTTTATCCAAATCACTCTTTCAACACTCTTAATCATAACACCAATATATTTTAAATCATTTCCTAGCATTTTGCCAGTATTTCGTATAAATATATGTACTTTAATTCAAATTTCATATTATTATAAAATCACCTATCGAATAATAATCGCAGAATTCTTTTGCAATCTTTGAAATAAAATGCAGAATTACAATCACTTTAACGTGCTAAAGAATAAAGTGCAAAAAGACAGGGAGCAATTCGTTCTCCCTGTCTTTCCTGTGTGTACCCTAGACCTCTACATGTCCGTTTACAACATTCCATGTTCCATATTCATTATCTGCTGTTCCGTTATACGTTAAATCCAGTGCGCCATTGGTCATATACCACCAGCCATACTCATTCACTGCAAGTCCGGTGTAATTCCTGTCTAACGCGCCATTGGTCATATACCACCAGCCGTAATCATTCACCGCCATTCCCGTATAGTTCCAGTCTAATGCACCGTTGGTCATGTACCACCAGCCGTAGTCATTCACTGCCATTCCCGTATAATTCCAGTCTAATGCACCGTTGGTCATATACCACCAGCCGTAATCATTCACCGCCATTCCCGTATAGTTCCAGTCTAATGCGCCGTTGGTCATGTACCACCAGCCGTAATCATTCACCGCCATTCCCGTATAATTAAAATCGATTGCTCCGTTGCTTACATACCACCAGCCATAGTCATTAGCTGCCATTCCGGTATAACTAAAATCGATTGTCCCGTTACTTACATACCACCAGCCGTACTCATTGGCTGCAAGTCCCGTATAATCAAAATCAATTGTCCCGTTACTTACATACCACCAGCCATACTCATTGGCTGCAAGTCCTGTATATCCATAATCTGGATTATCATTGCGGTAATACACCCAGTTATCACCATCATATATCAATCCATTGAGGCTTCCCAACGCATTCCCATTACTATCCACACCGTAAAAAGTTACATTTCCATCGCTATCGGATGTATACCACACTACGGTATCATTGATATATACCGGTTCACAATCTGAAAGCATTCCATTCATGGTATATACCGGGCTGATCTGACTGCCGTCCGCATCAATATATGTATAATCTATTGCTCCGACTGACCGTTTTTGATAGGACCACATCACAAGATATTTATTATCATTTATCTTTACCAGATACGGAGTTGTTGCTGATAAATCACCTTCCAGATTCGTCAGCCAATTCACAAATGTATGTCCGTCTCTTTTTGACTTTCCGACAATGCATACGTTACGATAATCATGCCTGCTGCGGTCATCACTTGTATCTTCCTGATTAATGGAATTGGCTGCAACAAGATATGCACTGTCTGTGACCTCAAATCCACCTACGGATGCACCTGTAGCATTATCTCCAATTTCTCCCGTAAATTCAAAAAGGTCTGTCGATTTACAAGGATTTTTCCAATAATTCATATTGGAAATAAACTGACCATTTGTAAAATCTGTCTGGTATTCTGTCAGTACAATGCTTCTCGGATAGGCATCTCCATGATCCACTGCAACAAGATGGTTTCCTTCCGTTTTAATAAACTGGTTAAATGAGTGGCTCACATACCCGTATTTCGAATTCATAACATCCGTATAAGAATCTGTAATCACCAGCTTGTTTTCATCAAACTGAATGGTTACATTGGCCTGATGACGAAGTCCGTCTGACGACAAATACATCTGATGACTGGTTCTTACAAAAAGATAGCCGTCCGCTTCTGTCATCCTTACACATCCTGCCCGAAACGGAAGAAATGTGTTACAATCATACAATCCGGCTGAACCGATTCTGTTCCAGTTCTTGTCATACTTTGTAATTCTGTAACATTCCACCGTATCTGATTCTTCCTCATTTTTCTGTCCTGTTACAATATAGTAAGCATCACTGCCGCTGTAGAAACCGCCATATATAGGAAGTTCCGGGGCAAGCTGTCTGACACCGCTGCCATGGCAAATACGCCTTTTGCAAATTTTTTCAACTTCATACACTATCCTCTTTTCCGGGCTGCTTTTACAAGCCCTGCTGACCCTATTATAGAATAGTCCGGAACAAAAAACAATATTGAAGTTCTGCTTTAAATGCATAAAAGATAAAATGCACTTATCCTCTGTACCGGTTCACTACCGCCATAAATTCCTGCTTCCTTGGCAGCGCCAGTCCTGCCGGGACATACGAAAGCCCACAGATCGATTCAATTCCGTCACGATGAATTTTTTCATAAAGTTCATCTGTTATCTGTAAAAGTGTCTTTTTACCGTCAAACAGGTGTTTCTGTGCATAAGCAAGCATATACCCCAGTGCATTTAACTGTTCTGAATCTACCAGCTGCTCAATATAACGGACATCAATATTTTCCTTATTAATACAGATGGTATCCAGTCCTGTTGTTTTGATTTTTACCCTGTCGTCTGCTCTTTTTGAAGCCTTCGGACAGCGCTTATGACTGCTCTTTTTATATGCCGGATTTTCGGACTGTGCCAGCGGAAATTCCTTTGCCTGTGTTTTTGCATATTCCGTAATATCCACCGGTTCGTAGCGGTTCATCTGAATAATCAGGTCCGCTTTATGAAAATACGAGCCGCAACTTCCCGCTACAAGTATGGTGGAAATGCCTTCTTTTTCATAAAGTTCCCGCACCCTGTCTATAAACGGAATAATCGGCTCCTGACTGCCATGTACAACCCGCTGCATCAGCACATCACGAATCATAAAATTTGTTGCACTGGTATCCTCATCAATCAGCAGCAGCTTTGTCTGTGCTTCCACAGCTTCGGTTACACCTGCTGCCTGTGACGTACTGCCGCTGGCATCCTGCGTAACAAAATGCACCGTGTCTTTTCCGTTTGGCAGATTGCGGATAAACATGGAAATATCCACGTCGTGAATGCTTCTGCCATCTTCCGCCCGTACCTTTACCGCGGTATCATCCGTCACCGTATATTCCCTGCCGTCCCCTGCAATATGATTGTACACACCGGCTTCCAGTGCCCTTAACAGCGTTGACTTACCGTGATACCCGCCGCCGACAATCAATGTCACGCCTTTTGGAATGCCCATGCCGGTTATCACGCCCGCATGCGGCAGGTGCATTTCAACACGCAGGGATTTAGGCGACTGAAAAGGAAACGCATCCCGCATGGGACGGTCAGATACCCCGGACTGTCTTGGAAGCACTGCACCGTCTGCTACAAATGCCGCCAGATTTTTTTCTTTTAACTGTCTGCGCAGACTTGCCGTATCTTCTGCAAGGTGGACTGCTTTTTGTAATTCTTTTGCCGGAACTGCTGAAAAATACAGTGTTTTTTTTACACACTCCGGCAGATATCCGAATAAAATCTTTTCCAGTGCTTTTGCATCAATTGTCCTTCCATGTGCCGGAAAACCAATTTCCAGCCGCACTGTCACACTGCCTGTATGATTATCCATCTGACACGCTGAGCGGGATAAAATTTCCTGTCCGCAGCGGCTTACAGATAATAAACCGCTTTTCCCCGAACCTTTTGCCTGAAAAGAATAGTTTTGAACTTCCCCTGCAAACAGGCGCAGCACAAAATCCTGCACTGCTGTACGCTTATCCTCTGTATCATAATATTCTTTTGGGAAACCGGCTTTCTGTCCCGACACTTCTATATGTACCTTTGACGGTGCTGCAAACGGATCTCCCTGCACATGGTCAATAGAGAGCATATATGCACCAAAGTCATACATTCCCTGCAATTCTTTATATGCCGGATACCCCCTGTGGTCTATTCTTGCCAGCATATTTTTTAAAACTTCCTGCGATTTCAAAATTTACTCCATTCTGACCTTTCTAAGCGTCTTATCTACTTATTAAATTCTTTTGCAATTTTTGAAATGTATAAAATAGAAGCTAAATCCCATGCTCCTTCAAATACAAAGACCACACCGATAAACAGCATAACCGCCGCTACCGTTGCAAACGGATTAAACAGGACAACAATTCCCAAAATAATCATAACTGCCGCACAGACTGCCTCAATCCACCAGCCACCGGCATCCAGCTTTCTAAAATCCAATGCATACTGCAATTTTAAAATACCGTCCACAATAATGATAATTGCAAAAACAGTGGTTAAGAATACTTCAATAATGCCCGGACGAATCAGAATATACAATCCAAAGCCTGCCAGTGCAACGCCCTGAACCAGTCCGAATGAACCAAGAATCTCATTATTTCTAAAATACGCAACCAGACGAACCACACCCCAGATACAAAGAACCGCACCCACACCGCGGCAGATGATATTACCCGAAGTATTCGGGAACAGAATCATAAAAATTCCCGCCAGCATCAGCACAATGGACAATCCTATCATTTCATTTCTAATTCCTTTAATTTTCTTTACCAAGCCTTCCATAAGTCATGCTCCTTCCTTAGGTTTCGCTGTCCTGGACTTTTGTCCCTGACATCTTTTTATCATTATAGCATAAATGCCATCCTTTGTTTGTTAAATTTTTCATAAACTTCAGGACAAAACCTCTGATAAGGAAGAAGCATCACCGCCTGCTGCAAGTTTACCGGAAACGGTGCTTATGGAAATCCCTCTGCTTACAGGGATTTATAGGTGCATGAAAACTTCTGCTTTGCTTCATCGACCTTTTTATCCTCTGCCTCCGGTGTCGGATAAAGTCCTCTTGTATGCATGGCATTAAAAACTTCTTCCTGAATCTTGTGTTCCTCAGACAGACAGTTTAAAATTGCCTCGCGCACAGTATCATGCACACATTCATTTGCATACGTGTTGTAATTATTGGTTGCCGTCTTTTCGGCTGTTAATGCATCCTGTAACACTTCCTTATCCGTATAAAGCTGTTCCATAACAAACCTCCGTTTTTCTTTTATTTTGTTTTAGCCAAGCTGCTTGTAAAGGGAATCAAAATGTTTCTGGTGTCTTTCTGAAATCTGTTCAAATTTATCCTTAATTTCCTCGTCTTCTGCATGGTTTGCAAGCATCTTAAACTTTTTGATGAGTAATTCTTCTTCACCTAAAAGGTCATTTAATGCCAGTAATTCTTTTTCTGAAATTGAATTCATCCCGGTTCTCCTTTTTTGATTGATTTGCAGCGCAAAATACATCTGCACCATAAGAGTATAACCATTCTTTGTTTTTTCACTCCCGAACATATTTTCACCTTTTCAGAATTTACCACTTTACGAACATTTGTTTGTGTGTTATAATAAATCAAACAAATGTTCTAATTAAAAAGGGGAATGTTATGATTATTCAACAAGATATGGATTTGATGAAAAAGCTGACGATTCTTTCTGATGCTGCGAAGTACGATGCCGCCTGTACCTCCAGCGGTGTCGATAAAAAAAATAACGGTGCGGGACTTGGCAATGCGAAAGCTTGCGGCATCTGCCACAGTTTCTCAGCCGATGGCAGATGTATTTCCCTATTAAAGATTCTTTTTACCAACGAATGTATTTACAACTGCCGCTACTGTGTGAACCGCTCCTCCAATGACGTCCTGCGTGCCACATTTACACCGGAAGAAGTCTACCGCCTTACAATTGAATTTTACCGCCGCAATTATATTGAAGGACTGTTTTTAAGTTCCGGCATTATCGTAAGCCCCGATGAAACGATGAAACGGCTTACCGAAACCGTGATGCTGCTGCGCACGAAATATCACTTTGGCGGCTATATCCACCTTAAAGGGATTCCCGGTGCTTCTCAAAGCCTGATTGAAACCGCCGGGTGGTATGCCGACCGCATGAGTGTGAATCTGGAACTTCCGACTGCTGATGGTTTAAAGACCCTTGCGCCGCATAAGAGCCGTAAAAATATTCTGACCCCGATGCGGCAGTTACAGCGTGGTATTCATGCCAGCCAGCTCGCACTGGGAATACAGGAGCCTTCCCATGGTTTACTTTCAGAAAATGCCCCTGTTCAGACCGGCTTATCCCACGGCACAGGTGTCCTGTCTGCTTCGGGATACCAGCCACCGCAGCGTTCTTTACAAAGACAGCAGCCCCGCTTTGTGCCTGCCGGGCAAAGCACGCAGATGATTATCGGTGCCACAAAAGAAACGGACTATCATATTGTGACCGTTGCAGAAGCCCTCTATCACAACTATGATTTAAAACGTGTGTTTTATTCGGCTTTTGTCAATGTCAATCACGATGAAGCCCTGCCGGCGCAGCCTGACGGAAAAGGTGTACCGCTCTTACGCGAACACCGCCTGTACCAGGCAGACTGGCTGATGCGATTTTATGGTTTTCATTCCGGTGAACTGCTATCTGAGGAAAAGCCGAATTTTAATGTTTTATTAGACCCCAAATGTGACTGGGCAATCCGGCACTTAGAGCAGTTCCCGGTTGAAATCAACCGTGCAGACTACTACACACTGCTAAGAGTTCCGGGTATCGGTGTCCGCTCTGCCCAGCGCATTGTAAAAGCCCGCCGCAGTGCCAGACTGGATTTTAAGGATATTAAAAAGATGGGTGTTGTATTAAAGCGGGCGCTTTATTTTATCACCTGCTCCGGCAGAACACTCTACCCAATCCGAATGAATGAAGATTTTATTACCAATAGAATTATCGGTGTTGAAGCCTTAAACCGGTATCAGATTGAACACCATGACAGCTACCGGCAATTGTCGCTCTTTGATGATTTTCACATGGATACACCATCATCTGACAAATAGAATGTTATCAATAAACAATGAAAGGAAGACCGCCTGATGTATACATCCAGACCCAAAGCACCACTATGCCCCGTTACCGTTTATCTTTGCGAAGATACCATTGACGGTATTTTTACTGCCATTTACCGTGCATGGGCAGACGGCACCAGCCATACTGATGTACGTGTGCGCACCAACGATACAATGTCCTTATTTGAAACCTATATCTTTAGTGAAAGCGATGGAACCCTTGCCCGGAAAGTCCAGCGTTCTATCATCCAAAAGTTATCTATTGATATTTATGAAACCTGTTATCAGGCGATGCTTTCCGATGATAATAAAAAAGCTTCCACGCTGTATCGCTTTTTACAAAAAGCCTTCCGCTGCGGCAGTGACATTTTAAACCGTCTTAACGACCCCGACGTTTTCCGGATTTTTGAACTGTCACGCACCGTCGGGCATGAAGCACACAAGTATCTTGGTTTTGTGCGTTTTGAAGAACGCAATGAAAATCTGCTGACAGCACGCATTCAGCCCAAATCAAATGTCCTGCCGGTGCTTGCCGCACATTTTGCCGACCGGCTGCAGCCTGAAAACTGGATTATTTTAGATACCATCCGCCGTTTTGCTGCAATCCACCCGGCTGGAAAACCTTATTTCTTACAATGGGGTGTGACAGAAGAAATGCTTTTATCCGTTCCGGTTTCAGACCATGAAAAAGACTGGGAGCAGCTCTGGTCCTGCTTTTTTAACACCATTGCGATTCAAGAACGTAGAAACACCGACCTGCAGCGCAGTCTTATGCCGTTACACTACCGCACTTATATGCCGGAAATCACAAAATAAGACAAATGGTAATATTTAATTCTGATTTTAGTGCAGGCGCAGACTGCGCTTTCCCGGCAGCTGCTTTTTATCAGACAGCAGCCATATCAGCCCATGTGCCAGTCTGCGCTCCACCTTGCACATATGTCCACCGGGTTCATGGACAAAAGTAGTCTGCGCCACTTTCTGAAATGCTTCATATGTCCATCTGGTATCTTCTTCGATATGGCACATTGATGGATCTGTTGTATTCTTTTCCTTGCCGCCAAGACTGAAATACACACTATCTTTTATCCGCATTTCCTTTTCCTGCAATTTCTTTTCAATCTGTTCCCGGCAGTAGTCCTGAAATCCCGGATACCACAGTGAACTAGAACAGCTGATACAGCCCGCAAATCCCAGTTCAAAGTAATAATACAGTGCTGCAAGCCCACCGAGCGAATACCCCAGTGTATACACCTCTCCCGACAGTGGAAAGCTTTCTTTTAAATACGGCAGTAACCGGTATTGTATAAAATCAAGATACTGCGGTGCATTCCCGGCAAATTCACGCCCCTGCAATGCCGTGGCATACCACGGTGAATAATCCGCATCCCATTCTATCGGACCATATAGTGCCAGCACAAACGGTCTGACTTTGCCCGCTTCTATCTGCGGCATAACTGCTTCTTTTAAGCTGTCATGCAGCTTTTGTGTATATTCTCCCACAAACGCAAAAACAAGCGGGAATTTCTCCCCGCCTGCCTCTGCCATGGAATGTTGCTGCTCCGTGCAAAACACCTCTGCCCTGCACATCTTTTCTTCCAATAAAAAAATCATACTACTCCTTATTTTTTCCACGTTCCCGGCGCAAGCAGTATCAGCATTGGGAATATTTCAAGCCGTCCTGCCAGCATATCAAAAATCAGCACGATTTTTGAAAACATGGAAAATCCTGCAAAATTCCCAGTCGGTCCAACGACATTTAAGCCCGGTCCGATATTGTTAAAGGTCGCCGCAACCGCTGTAAAATTCGTCGTCAGATCAAACTTATCAAAACTGATTAACAACACGGAAAGCATATAAATAAAAATATATGCAATCAGATAAATATTAGCTGAACGGATTGTATCATGATCCACTGCTTTGCCATCACATTGAATTACTTTCACGCTGCGCGGATGAATCAGCGTAGATAATTCTTTTCTCAATGTTTTAAAATAAATAATATATCTCGATACTTTCATACCGCCGCCCGTACTTCCCGCACAGGCACCAATAAACATCAATACAACTAGTATCGACCTTGAAAAATTCGGCCATAAATTGAAATCCACTGTTGCAAAACCGGTTGTTGTCATCACGGACGCAACCTGAAAAGCTGAATGATGCAGGTAATAAAACGGGCTTCCCCCCTGTACAATCGTAAGGTTGGCTGCAATCATCAGCGTTGCGGCTGCAAAAATAATCAGATACCAGCGTACTTCTTCCATTGCAAAAGCTTCTCTTACTTCTTTCACCAGCAGAAAGAAATAAAAATTAAAGTTAATGCCAAAAAGCACCATAAAAATCGTTACGACATTTTGCAGATACGGACTAAAACTGCCCATACTGTCATTGTAAACACCAAAGCCACCGGTACCTGCCGTACCGAATGCCGTACAGATGGAATCAAATAAAGACATTCCGCCTGCCAGCAGTAACAGCATTTCAATCACTGTCATTGTCAGATAAATCCCATAAAGTGTCATTGCACTCTTTTGCAGCTTTGGCAGCAATTTGCCAAACTTCGGTCCCGGACTTTCCGCACTCATCAAATAGACTTCTGAGCTGCCTCCAAGAGGCAGAATTGCCAGAATAAATACCAGTACACCCATACCGCCAATCCAGTGTGAAAAACTCCGCCAAAACAGCATACACTTTGGCAGGCTCTCTACCTCCGGCAGAATACTCGCACCGGTTGTTGTAAAACCGGATACAATTTCAAACATTGCATCAACAGGATTGGGAATCACACCACTTAATACAAATGGCAGTGCGCCGATTACACTTAATACAATCCAGCTTAATGAAACAGACACAAAGCCTTCTTTTGCAAAAAAGGAACGGTTTCCGCTTTTCTTATGGGTCATAAGCGTTCCCACCACCAGACAGGCTGCCCCGCATACCGCAAAATATATGCCGCTGGACTCTCCGTAAATTAATGCTATTATTACCGGAATCAACAGAAATGCCCCCTCAAAACGGATGACATGTCCTAAAATTGTTCTAATAATTGAATAATTCATCTTTCTTCACCATTCTGCTGCAAATGCAGCAAATTTCAGATTCAAACTAATCTTCATTTCAAATCACGTTGCTGTTATTTTAAAATGTCTGACAGACGCTTTAAACCAAGATGGGTCGTTACCACAATCACGGAATCTCCCTCCAGCAGGCAGTCCTGTCCGCTCGGTGTAATAATCTTTCCACCACGGTTAATACAGCAAAGCAGCAGGTTCTTTTTTAACTTTAAGTCCTGAAGCTGCACGCCGGTCAGTCCCGGTGTGTCACAAACAACAAACTCCAGTGCTTCCACACGGTTATCCATCAGTCTGTACAGTGTTTCTATGCTATTATTACTCTTTGAATTTTCCATTGCGCGCACATACTGTAAAATAAATTCTGTCGTAATAAACTTTGGTGAAACGACACTGCCAACATTTAATTCTTCACTGACTTCTTCAACACGGATTCTATTGATTTTAACAATATTTTTAGCATTGGCAACCTTTTTTGCATGCAAAGATAAAAAGAGATTTTCCTCATCAAATCCGGTCAGTGCAACAAAGGCATCTGTTGCCGCAAGATCTTCTTCCTCTAAGAGCTTATTGTCCGTTGCATCTCCATGAATAATCATCGTCTTTGGCAACAGACCGCTTAAAAGTTCACAGCGCTTACGGTTCATTTCAATGATTTTCACCCTTTTATTTGCCTTATTCAAAATCTTTGCAAGATAATAAGACATTGTACCGCCGCCGGCAATCATTACATTTTTAATATTTCTTGTGTGGATTCCAACCTCTTTGCACATCTTATCAACCTCAGCAAGGGGCATAATTACGGAAATATTATCGCCCTTCTTTAAGACAACATCTCCGCTTGGAATGATAATTTCATGATTTCTTTCAATCACACAGATTAAAAAACTTCCTTTAAATGCGCCGCCCACATCAGCAACCTTCATATCTGCAAGCACAGAGCCTTCCGGAATCAGAAAACGAATCATATTCACCCGGTTGTTTGCAAAAGAATCCACTTCCATCGCAGACGGAATCTGAATCAGTCTTGCAATTTCAACTGCCGTTGCCCATTCCGGATTAATTGTCAGCGACAATCCCATTTCCTGCTTAATAAACTGAATATCTTCATTATATTCCGGGTTACGCACTCTTGCCACGGTATGACAGTTTGATGCTTTTTTTGCAATCAGACAGCTGAGCAGATTAATCTCATCACTGTCTGTCACAGCAATAAATAAATCCGCATGCTCAATTCCTGCCTCTTTTAATGTGGAATATACGGTACAGTTTCCTTCAATAACCTGTACATCAATCATTCCCATTACCTTTTTTAATAATTCCGGTGCCGTATCAATAAATGTTACCTCATGTCTTTCTCTGACAAGCTGTTCTCCCAGGGTTGTGCCTACTTTTCCACAACCGGCAATTATAATATTCATTTTAATCCGATACCCTTTCCCTTAACCTCTTCAATATTAGCGCTATGAGTGGCATGCCACTTTTTGTTATATAAAAAATAGCTGTATGCTATGTATTATAACAGATTTCTTAAATAACTCAACAGATTTCTTATTTATAAACTGCAAAAAGTACCCGAAAACACTTCCGGATACTTCTTACTTTATGGTATTTTATTTTTGTTTCCTTACTCTGCTTCTGTCCACAGTCCGTCTGCATTCAGACGATCCCAGTCTACTTCCAGTACGGTTACCATATGCCCCCTGTAACCCATCTGTTCTTTTTCCAGGATATATTTTTGTTTCAAAAGATTATCTAATGCAAGTTTAACCTTCTCATATGGAACATGATTATATTCCGAAACACTCTTTACTGTTTTTCCGTATGTGACCGTCGTTTTCGGTTTATTCCGCAATCTGTTTAAGCTTGTCAGAATTAATTCGTTATAATGATTCTTTTCCTGTGACTGTCTTGGCATCTCCACATAACTGGTTGCCTCTGATTTCAACCTGTTGCTGAATCCGTATTTCACACCATAAATAACTACCTTTTTTTCCAACTCTTTCAAATACTGTACAACTTTTGTAAAATGTGCATCCCCTGTAAATAAAACATAAACTTCTTCGTTTTCTTTATCTGCAACGCTTCTATATATAGCATCCAGCATGATCACATCTGTAAAATCCTTATCTACGCCGTCTTTTTCACTCGCTGTATGAATTACATTTTTAGTCAGGCTTTTCAGACGTTCTAAATCCATGCCGATATTATACTTTGAAAAATCTCCAAATATATACAATCTGCTGATTTCATATTCATCTTCCAGTTCTTTTAACCATTCTTCAATATTGGGTTTCATCTGAAAATTGTTGCGATAGCCATAATACCAATGCTCATAATCTACAAAAATTGCTGCCTTCGGCTTTCCGCCTTTTTTCTTAAACCAAAACACTTCTTCACCCCCTTTAATTTGCTCCCATAAAATACCATACGTATTAATCATACTAAATTTGTATGTAAAAATCAAATAAATTTGCACAAGGCATTTTCACCCCATGCAAATTTATTTTTCATATAAGCCTCATTTCTGAACAGCTTTGCTGCAAAACGATTTCTCATCTGCCCTCAGGGCTATTAAACTTCATCAATCGCCTTGCCGATATCATGACGCATATACTTATTGTCGAAGTTGACCCATTCTGTTGCTTCATAAGCATTGGCACGGGCTTCCTTTAACGTCTTTCCGGTTGCCGTAACACCTAATACACGTCCGCCGTTTGTAACAATTTTTCCGTTTTCGTCAAATTTTGAACCGGCATGGAACAGATAATATCCGTCCTTGTCCTTAAAATTTTCCATTCCCGTAATTTCAAAGCCCTTTTCGTATGCCAGCGGATAACCGTCAGATGCCAGTACAACGCAGACACATGCATTGTCTTCAAACTGTAAGTCAATCTGATCAAGTGTGCCGTCAATGCAGGCTTCAAATACATCAATAATATCATTCTTCATTCTCGGAAGAACAACCTGTGCTTCCGGATCACCGAATCTTGCATTATACTCTAATACTTTCGGTCCTTCCGGTGTCAGCATCAATCCGAAGAAAATAACACCTTTAAACGGTCTTCCCTCCGCTTTCATTGCATCTACCGTTGCCTGATAAACATACTTCTTACAGAACGCATCCACTTCATCTGTATAGAACGGACTTGGTGAAAAATTACCCATACCACCTGTATTTAAGCCCTGATCGCCGTCTTTTGCACGCTTGTGATCCTGCGCAGAAGACATAATCTTAATCGTGTTACCGTCTACAAACGAAAGTACTGACACTTCACGGCCTGTCATAAATTCTTCTACGACAATGGTATTGCCTGCCGAACCAAACTTCTTATCTAACATCAGTTCGTTGACACCAGCCATTGCATCTTCCTTTGTTTCACAAATTAAAACGCCTTTACCGAGTGCCAATCCGTCTGCTTTTAACACAATCGGATACTTTGATGTTTCAAGATATTTTTTGGCTTCTTCCGGTGATGTAAATGTTTCATAAGCCGCTGTCGGAATATGATACTTCTTCATCAAATCCTTTGAAAATGCCTTAGAACCTTCCAGAATCGCTGCATTCTTTCTCGGTCCGAACACTCTTAAACCTTCTGCTTCAAATACATCAACAATACCGCCGACTAACGGATCGTCCATACCGACAACCGTCAGGTCAATCTGATTGTCCTTTGCAAAGGCTGCCAGCTTATCAAATTCCATTGCTTTGATGTTGACACATTCGGCAACTTCTGCAATTCCTGCATTTCCCGGCGCACAGTAAATCTTTGACACCTTACTGCTCTTTGAAATCTTCCAGCAGATTGCATGCTCTCTGCCGCCGCCTCCTACTACAAGTACTTTCATCTTTTACCTCTCCAATATTCTTATTTCTGATTTGCTATCATATTAATGGCAGCAGGAAGCAGTTTCCACTCTGCCTGTTCCATTACACGTTTCTGAAGGATTTCCGGTGTATCGCCTTCTTCTACCATAACAGGCTTCTGCGCGATAATTTCTCCGGTATCCATTCCCTCATCTACATAATGAACGGTTGCACCTGTTACCTTTACACCTTTTTCAAGCACCGCTTCATGCACGTGCAGGCCATAGTAGCCCACACCGCAGAAAGATGGAATCAGAGAAGGATGGATATTAATAATCCGGTGGCTATACTGGTGTACCATTTCTTCCGGAATCTTAACAAGATACCCGGCCAGAACGATTAAATCCACCTTCAGCTCATTGATCTTTTCAAGCAGCGCCTTATGAAAATCTGCTCTGTCTGCATAGTCCTTCGGAGAAATGCAGAGTGCTTCAATCCCGTTTTCCTTTGCTCTTGTCAGCGCATATGCATTGGCATTGTTGCTGATAACTGCTACAAGCTCTGTATTGGTAATTGTACCGTCTTTTACGGCATCAATAATTGCCTGGAGATTTGTTCCGCCTCCGGAAACCAGAACTGCAACTCTTAGCATACAGTTACTCCCTTCTCACCGGCTTCTACACGACCGATTACGTAACCTGTTTCACCTGCTTTTGCAACAGCGGCTAACACCTTGTCTGCATCTGCCGGATCAACAGCAAGTACCATACCGATACCCATGTTAAAGGTATTGTACATCATCTTTTCTTCGATTTCACCGTCATTCTGAAGCATCTTAAAGATTGCAGGTACTTCATAGCTGTTCTTTTCGATGACTGCATGTACACCGTCATGTAACATTCTAGGAACATTTTCATAAAAACCACCGCCTGTAATATGACTGCAGCCCTTAATCTTTACACCGGCATTTTTAATTTCTTTTAATGTCTTTACATAAATCTTTGTCGGAGCAAGTAATGCTTCACCTAAAGTTTTTCCTAATGCATCATAATATGTATTTAATGCTTCTTCTGTAATCTTAAATACACTTCTTACCAGAGAAAATCCATTGCTGTGTACACCGCTTGATGCAATACCGATTAAAGTATCCCCGGCTTTGATGTCTTTTCCTGTAATTAAATCTTTTTCATCTACAACACCGACTGCAAAACCTGCAAGGTCATATTCGTCTACCGGATAAAATCCCGGCATTTCTGCGGTCTCACCACCGATTAATGCACATTCGGACTGAAGACAGCCGTCTGCAACCCCTTTTACAATCTGTGCAATCTTTTCCGGTTCATTCTTACCGCACGCAATATAATCTAAGAAGAATAACGGTTCACCGCCTGCACATGCAATATCATTAACACACATTGCCACGCAGTCAATGCCGACTGTATCATGCTTATCCATTGTGAAAGCAAGCTTTAACTTTGTACCGACACCGTCTGTACCGGATACAAGTGTTGGCTTTTCCATATCCTTAAACTTATCCATTGAAAATGCACCTGAGAATCCTCCCAGACCGCCAAGCACCTCCGGACGCATGGTCTTTGCCACATGCTCCTTCATTAATTCAACTGATTTGTAACCGGCTTCAATATCCACACCTGCTTTTTTGTAATCCATTTTTTTCTCCATTCTGCTGCCTTGCAGCTTAATTTTTCTGTAGCGTTCAATCTATAATTATTTTGTATAATTCTTATAACCGACTTCCTGAAGGTGCGCATCTTTTTTCTGTACGCTTTCCTTTAAGCCCGCAGAATAATCCTTTAACTTTGAAAGAAGTTCTGCATCGGATGTTGCAAGAATCTTCGCTGCAAGAAGTCCTGCGTTGGCACCGCCGTTAATGGCTACGGTTGCAACCGGAATACCGCTTGGCATCTGTACAATCGAATAAAGAGAATCCCTGCCGCCTAAAGAAGTGGTGTGCATTGGAATACCAATGACCGGCATCGGAAAAATTGCCGCACACATACCCGGTAAATGTGCTGCCATTCCTGCACCTGCAATAATAACCTTAAATCCCTTTTCTTCTGCTGTCTTTGCATATTCAAAGAATACATCCGGTTCTCTGTGTGCCGAAATGATCGTCATCTCATAAGAGATTCCCAGCTGTTCAAGAATATCTGCTGCCTTTGCCATAACTGGCATATCAGAATCGCTTCCCATCACAATTCCTACTTTTGCCATAACTTGATTCCTCCATTCTGCCGGTTCATACCTGCATTTTGATTTTATTTGTAGTATTATTTAATTGTACTTTGTTTTATATTTTCCGTCAATATCTTAATCCAAAAACTGTTATTTTAAAAACGGTTTGTTTAATTCTTCACAGCCTGCAAGTACAAATCTGCCGTTTTCAATAATGACGGTTTCGCTGCCATCTTCCGATACTGCCGAAATACTACCGATTTCATCATACGGAATCGTAATGTCCGTATGGCAGTTAAAATATGCTTTTTCCGGCTCGGTCTTTCGCAGTATGGAAATTTCATTATCCCGTGAAATAATTTCCTTACCGTTCGGATTGTATACAATATTGTCCTCCGCTCTGGAATAACATGTATCACCGATTGCAAAATGCGGTCCCATTTTTTCCACAATAAGAATCGGCAGCTTGTATACAATGTCGTATTGATTTGCCATCACATACGCTGTTGTATTCGTTCCGATTGCAAATTCACCGATTGGCAGGGTGTCATGGTTCAATAACACATTTTCTTTAAAATACTGTCTGCCTTTTTTCGCATCTTCAAAATTATCACAGGAATAATCCGTGACCATACCATCTTTAAAAGACACCTTTAAATTAATAAATTTCAAATCATTCAGATAAACACTGCTGACATTTAAAATGCCTTCTGTTCCTTTTAAAACGGGAGAGGTAAAGACTTCTCCCAACGGAATGTTGACATCGGCAAGACAGTTTTCAAAAACCGTTTCCTTCTGCGGATTGGTGATTTTCTGCAGAAACACACGCATATCCGTCTGATTATTACCACATCCTTTGACATGCACGTATTCTGCGCTATCCAGAGCATCAATAATGGTCTGCTGGATTTCCTTATACTGATTGTAGTCGAGGGTATTAATCCGCACGATTTCATGAAAGATTTTTTCATATTCGTCCGCATTTTCACTGATTTCCGGCAGCGGGTATGCAATAATTGTAAAGCTTCTTTCCTCGCCTTTAATATATTTGTTGACAACTGCCGAAGACTCGCTGTCATATTTTACAGAAAGCTTCTGCTGTTTTTCATCTAAATGCAGGGCTTCTTTTTTATCTTCCGGCTCAAACGGATTTTCGCCGAACACTTCCATGACCGCAGGACCGCCAAAAACTGCCGCTGCTTCCTTATGCTGTTCATATGCAAAGCGGAGTGCCCCAAGCTTTCGCTCTGTAAACTGCGCGTCCAGGTAGAGTGCATTGTCAAAACGATGGTCGTAGTCCATCTGCTTGTTCGGGCTGGTTGCGTAATAACCGATTTTGTGGTGCATGCGCTTATTGATAGAATGCTGTGCCGCACGATATATCGTCGTCTTTAAGCCCATCTGTTCAAACTGACGGATTTCCTCTCTTACCAGCCGTTCAAATCCGATGCAGTAACGGATATTAACCAGTTTCTTTTTGCTGATATCTTTATTGCCCAGTTCAAATCCGATGCGGTATCCTTCCGTAAAGGTCGATGCCATTTGTTCAATCTCTGTCTGGGAAAGCGTATTTAAAAATGCTGCGGTACGAAGTTCATTTTCCGTAATATACTCACCATACCGGTATAAATATCTCAAATCCGTCAAATCGCTGTCCATAATAATGCGCACCGCAAAATCCAGCGACGGGTCTAACTGCTCCCGCACCCTGTACTCGATAAAATCATCGCTGTAATCACTCATATACCAGTAAATGGAATCCTTTAACTGTGCCGCAATATTTTCACCGTCCTTGCAAATGCAGTAACATTCAACAAAAAGTTCTAACAATACCGTAAAATCAGCTTTACGCTGTTCTGCTGCAAACACGATACACCCGCGCAGTTCTGTATACAAAAACGATAAAATCCTGCCTATGTCTTCTCCAAGCCGTGCACAGGCATAAGACGGATTGGCAAAGCTGTTATCATATTGTTTCCCGATAATGTCTTCATACAAAACCGTATTCCAGTGCTGCAATTCTTCCAATGGCAGTTTATCATATCCACCGGCTTTTCTTTTCTCATTCCATTTATCCACAAGTAAAAGAAATTCTGCCGTGTACGTAAAATATGCTGCCAGTCCGGCATCTTCTATCTCTGAATTTTCTTTAATTTCCGCAATACGATCAATTGCCAGACCGTATCGTTCCTTCAGATTATCTTCAAACATTTACAAATCCTCACTATTCACACTATACCTCATTTCTGAACGACTGGTCGCAAAGATGCGATGAGAAATTCGCGTAGGCGATTTCTCATCTGCAATCATGGCTATTTGTTTTCGCTCAGAAACAAATAGCCGTGTGAAAAATATGCTATCAAGCATATTTTTCACACTATACCCATCATCAGCACTGCTATCATAAATATTGCAAAAATACCACACATCAGGGAACCTGCTCTTGAAAATGTATAAAACTTATCTTCTTCTTTAAAGCTTAACAGTCCGATAACCAACCCAATAACAGAAAGCATGAAACTGAGCAGTCCAAGGCTTCCTACCTCGAGTCCGGCATTTCCTTTTGCCTGGAATGCAATATAAATGCCATAGCCAAACGACACCAGTGCCGCCAATCCCATGACTGTTGATATCATGCCCCCCAAGGTCTGGCTTTTATCCGAAAATTTATATTTATTAAAAAGTTTCATGATTTTTTCCTTTTCCTATGAAACTGACACATTTTTTTGTAACACAAAAACGTGAGATAGCCCAATACACCACCGAGTGTATTGAGCATTAAATCATCTACATCAAAACTTCCCACTTTAGATACAAGCTGAATCAGTTCGATTGCAAGACTTAACCCGAATGTATACAGCATACACCCAAAAAACTTAATCCGATGATCTGCAATCAGCGGCAGGCAGAACCCGAATGGCATAAATGCTACCACATTTCCCGCAATATTGGCAAGCACCGCCGTCAGACCAAGCTGCCAGAAGTGATTAACAAACCGCTTGATTTCTTTAAATGGTACAAGATTATACCGGTACGTGCGTGATACATCCGTCCTTCCGAGAATTTCCGCAAAGAACATAAAATATACCAGTGCAGCAATATACGCAATAAAAATCAGCCATTTCAATGTCTTTTTCATTTTTCTATTTTTCACACAATGCCCATACCTTCCTGATACGCTTAAAATAATGTGTCGGATTTATGTGCCAGAAGTCTTGCACCATTTACAATCAGCAAAACTCCTGTTGTAACACCACATACGACTGAAATAATGCCAAAAACAATATTCCCGGCGCCAATTGACTTGATTTTTTTATATAACTTTTCGTCCATACTACTCCTCATTTATTCAATTCTTCGATAAAATCAGTATTGTGACACCTGCGGCACAATACTGTTGTATGAACAAGCTTTCGTTTATGGCTTGTTCATACTTCTCCTACTTATTCCGCTACTAATTCCTTATGCTTCCTTCGCACCGTATTCTTCGTAATACTTGTCAATGGCAGCCTTAATTTCATCATCAATAACCACCTTGCCGTTGCAAGGCTTGTTGTATAAATGTTCTACAACGTCTGACATGCTGACAATTGCATTTGCCGGAAAGCCGTACTTTTCCTGAATTTCAACAAGGGCACTCTTTTCGCCTTTGCCACGTTCCATTCTGTTTAAAGACACCATTAAGCCTTTGATTGTCACATCGCCCTGTGCCTGAATAATCGGAAATGTTTCTTCGATGGATTTACCGGAAGTTGTTACGTCTTCAATAATAACTACTTTATCTCCGTCTTTAATCGGGCTGCCCAGTAAGATACCTGCATCGCCGTGGTCTTTTGCTTCTTTTCTGTTAGAGCAGTAACGGATTTCTTTACCGTAAAGTCTGTGATATGCCATGGTTGTTGCCACGCTTAACGGAATACCCTTGTAAGCCGGTCCGAACAGCACATCAAAATCATCACCGTAGTTATCGTGAATTGCCTTCGCGTAATACTCACCCAGCTTTTCAAGCTGTGCACCCGTTACATAAAGTCCTGCATTCATAAAAAACGGGGACTTTCTGCCGCTCTTTAAAGTAAATTCACCAAACCGCAACACATTGCAGTCTACCATAAATTCTATAAATTCCTGTTTGTACTGTTCCATAATCTATAAAGCCTCCTGTTTGTAATACTTTTAACAATTTTTAATATCTTTTTAATGTTGGCGACAAAAGGTCACTCACCCACCTATAAGCAGACTTATGTGGTTTTAGACCTTCTGACCCTGACATTTCTTTTTATTCTAGCATAAATTTCCCGGTGTTTCAATATATGGTTGTTTTTGGAAGAAAAAGGGCAATTTGCAATACAAACTGCCCAATCAATATATGCAGCCGAAAAGAAAGCCTGTTTCTACACCCGGCCGGCATACTCTTATACGATAAATTTTTCAACCTGTGACTTTAATACATCTGCCGATGCATGTGCCTTAGAAGCTTTTTCTTTAATATCTGACGATTTTTCAACCACAACAGTTGTCTTTTGTGCAATATCCGTTGTACCGGAAGCTCCCTCCGATGCCGCCTTACTTACGTCACCAATACCATTCATTACCCCACTGATGGAAGCAAGCAATTCTTCTGAAGAGGCCGAAAAATCCGTAACCAGTTCGTCAACCTTTTGCGCATCATCATTATACGAATCTGCCATTTGTGAAAAGTCATCCAGATTCTGTACAACATCTGTTCCGACAAATTCAAGCAGTCTTGCAGAATCCCCTGCAAGATTATCAACCGCACCCACAACACTTTGTGTTACTTCCTGAATATTAGAAACCGTTTCCTTGGACTGTTCAGCAAGTACACGAATCTGCTCGGCAACAACCGCAAAGCCTTTTCCGGCTTCTCCTGCCCTTGCCGCCTCAATGGATGCATTAAGAGCCAAAAGATTCGTCTGTGCCGTAACCCCCATAATAGATTCTGCCAGTATGCCAATCTGGTCTACGATTTTAATATCTTCCAGTGCCTTTGTCAGATGGTCACTAATGTCTTCATGAATTTCATGTGTATGTTCATATTTTTTCTGCGTTGTATCCTTAATCACAACTGCACGGTCACGGATGCTGTCTGCTTCAAGCGCACCATCCTGTGAACGTGTTGCAATGCTTTTCGCTGCCGTTTCAATTTCATGTGACATTGCATCAATCTGCTGTGAGGATGCCGCTGTTTCTTCCATGGCTGCTGCCAGTTCCTGTGTTGTGGCTGACACCTCTTCAATTTCATGGTCAAGGGACCAGACATTTTCATCAATCTCCTCAACCATACCGCTGATATTCGATGCTTGGTCTTTTACCTCACCAATCAGTGTACCTACTTCACAACGCATATTTTCAAGAAATACCGAAAGCTGCCCGAAATCGTCTTTTCTCTTTAAAAGCGCCGGGGCAGTCGGCTGTGAAAAATCTCCCCGCCCCATTGTCTTTATAGAAACTACCGCTTTCTTTAACGGCACGGTAATACTGCGTGTAATGACAATCAGCAGGATAATCAGTAAAACTTCAACTGCAATGACCAGACCAATAAAAATTCCTTCCCTGCTGAGCACATAAGCCGCATATTCTGACCGTATACCATCTATTTTTTCATCAATATAATCCGTATAATTTCCTGTTCCGATAACCCATTCAAATGGTGCAAATGCTTTGCTGTAAGAACGTTTAGGCTGATTATCGGTTTCACCCTCCTTCGGATAAACATAGTCTGTAAATCCTCCATCAGCCTGCTTTCCTACACGGATAATCTCTTTTACCATTTGGTAACCGTTGCCATCCTTTGTTTCCAGACGATTCGTTCCTTCTGTCTGACTGCCAAGCAGCACAACATTGGTTCCATCATACTGATCAACCCAGAAATAGCCGCCATCCCCATATCGGAGCTGACGTATCTCATCTGCTGCCAGTTTTTTTGCCTCTTCTCTGGTATACACCCCTGCTTCATACTGTGTGTAAATGTTCTGGCACAATGAAATCACATTGTCAACCTGATTCTGAATCATCTCATCATAAGATGCACGCTTATCTGACTCTATCGTTTCCAGTGCCTTTGTCTGCATCGCCTTCATAGATTCTGTCGAAAAAACAACACATGCCGTCATTGCCAAAAATGCGGCCAGCATTACAATAATCAGCTTTGTTCTTACCTTTACATTATTCATACTCTTTACCTCTTTCCCCATAATAATCCTGCTGTCATTGTTTCCCGTTCGTCCTTACTCACATGCATTTTCAATGTACAGACCACACACCGGAATCCAACGTACAAAAATGCATTTGTCCTTCCCAGGTTTCTGTCTCCCATCACGTACAATCTATATTTATTATGTCACTTTTTACACACTTCGTCAATTATTTATCATTATTTATTTTTTCCCTTCTTCCACCAACTGTCCAAGCTGCGCTGCTGCTGTTCCCGGCACATATTTTTCCTGACACTGAATCATTTTTTTGCGGTTTTCCTGTTTTTGTAATGACAGAACTGCCGCGGTCAGCTCCTCTTTGGGATTGGTGACTGCCAGTGCCATGCCTGTCTTTTTAAAAAACTGCATATTCTTTGTTTCACAGCCCGGAATCGGACAGATGTGAATCAGTGGAATCCGTGCAGCGGCGGCTTCCGTGCTTGAAAGCCCACCCGGCTTTGTAATAAAGATACTGCCTGCCTTTAAATACAGCGGCATCTTATCAGTATATCCGACCAGTTCAATTTTGTCCGCATACCGCTTCTGCAGCCGGCTGTACAGCTGCTGATTGTTTCCACAGACCATAATCAGCTTACATTTATGCAGGGAACGCACACGGTAAAGAATTTCCACAACTTCCTCCAACGCACCAGCCCCCATGCTGCCGCCCGCAATTAATAAATACTCTTTTGCAGAATCCAGCCCCAGCTGTCTTTTGGCTTCTTCCGGTGAAATGCGCTCTACACCCGTGTCCGCCGTCGGTATCCCAAGCGGATATAACTTTTCTTTTGGAATTCCGTATTTCCTGAATTCCGGTATCAGCTTTTCTGACGGAATCACAACATCATCGCAGTCGGTTTCTTCCGTAAACGGAATACATGCATAATCGGTAGCCACAAAAATACTTGGCGGCACTTCCATCCCCATTTTTTTCATATTTGTGATAATCTCCGCCGGATATAAATGCGGTGTAATGATGACATCTGCCGGATGTCGTAAAAGATACTCCTGTAAAATATATGCCATTTTACGGTTAATATAATAAACCGGTGACGGAAACGGCAGACGGCGGTATAATTCTCCCAGCCGGTATACGAATCCGAAAAGCGTGCTGTTTTTCTGTACCAGACCGATATACACTTTATCAATCACACCTGCCAGTCTGTTACTTTTTAGCTGGTAAGGATTTATCATTACCACCTGATGTCCCTGTTTTTGGAGCTGTTTTTGGACTGCTGCCCCTGCGGCATTATGTCCACCGCCTGTTCCGCAGGATAAAATTAAAACATTCATCGGTATCACCTCTTTATCCACAATAACTGAAATGTCATTTTTTCACGTTCTTCCTGGCTCATATGCATTTTAAGCAGTATCAGCAGCGATATCAATCCTACACCGATATGCACGGCTTTGGGCAGATTAGTCTCTGAAAATACAATGATGAGCCAGTTTACAATGTATACCGCTACGGTTCGGTAAAAGTTCGGTGAAATCTGTATTACCAGTGAAAAGAATAAAAAACACACCGCAAGAGAAAGTACCGGATACCACATCGGTATCAGTCCGAGCAGACTGCCAAAACTGACTGCAATTCCCTTTCCACCTTTAAAATGATGCCAGACAGGGAAAATGTGTCCCGCTACCGGTGCTGCCAGCACCAGTGCCAGTCCGTTGCTTTCTGCTAAATTCATCTGTGTCATGTGAACATAGGCATAAACCGGGACAAAGCCCTTTGCCATATCAAAAATCAATGTGCAGATTCCGCACCAGAACCCGCCGTATAAAAATGCGTTTGCCGTTCCCGGATTGGCATCCCTGCTCTGCTCAATTGCATTTTTTCTACCAAAAATTCTGCAAAATACTTCCGCATATAATACACTGCCGGATAAATATCCAATCAATGCATATATTACTGCATATGGCATCTTTTTCCCTCCTGATTACGCTCTGATATTTGTATTTTCATTATGGCACTTCCCGCCTTTTTCGTCAATTCTTTGTCAGACTAACAGCTTTAGAAAAGCAGGGTCTGTCCACTTGGACATTCCCTGCTTTTGTTGGTGCCTGATATTTATTTAAAAATATTTTTAATTTTTTGCAGACTGATACGCACTCGTATATGCCGCCTTTATGGCATTGCTGGACTTTGTCGCACCCGATACACCATCCACACCACTGACACCACCGTTTGCAAGAATCGCTCCCGGAACTTTGGCATTTGCCTGTGAGAAAAACATTTCATCTGCGCCGCCTGCCGTTGCGGATGCGGATACGCCTGTAACGGCATCACCTGAAATTGTCACAACAACCGTAACCGTGTATCCGTATGTATCGCATACGGCAGTTCCCGTATAATCGCCGTCCGCCTTAAATGTTCTCGGTGCTTCTGTCGGTTTTGGTGCTGCTTCTGTTCTTTCTTCCGCCGTCTGACCCGCACTGCCGCTGTCCGAACCCGAACTTCCGCCCGCACTGCTGTTTGTATCATTTCCGCTGTCTGATGTCGCGCCTGAACTTCCGGAGTTCTGACTGTCAGCGTCCTGTTTTCCCTGTCCGTTTTCCTCACCGGCTGTATTTTCAACTGCCGCCGCTGCCGCATTTTCACCGTCCTGCGCGTTCTCGTTCTCCTGTACTTCCTGTGATTCACCTGCACTATCACCGGATTCGCCCGAAATCTGCTGTTCCTGTGTCACACCGTCCGCATTTGAAGCTGTTGCCGTTGTGCCTGCTTCTCCGTTCTTTTTTACACCTTTTTCTGTCTGTGTCTGACTCAGTGTTTTATCTGCCGCCGTTTCCTGTGCAGACACTTTATTTCCGTTCCGCATAAAACACATTGAAAATGCCACAGTACACACAAGCACTGCACACACAGATACTGCCACACTGACTTTCTTTATAAAAATGCTGTCGGCATCCGGATTTTTTGTAAGCACCCATTTACGGATACGCATCGCCGCATATCCTGCAAATACGATACTGTATACAAGCACATTTACGGCATACATGTGTAGTCCCATGCGCGCATACGGAATATTAATCAGCATAATATGTACATATAAAAGTCCATAAAATACATAGGCGCTCCGCTGAATCTGCTTCCACTTTTTCGGATTCATCTTTTTGCGGACTGCCGGAAATGAAATCACCGTTAATCCAATCATCAATACAATCAGTATCAGACTGATCACCGCTGCACACCGCTGGGCTGCCGGTAATGCCGCCGGTGCCGAAAATAACATTTTAAAATATGTCATGCCGTAGGTCAGGTTGTGCGAAAGCACCAGAATTGCCGCCATAATGGACAATTCCCCGCGAATCCGCATGAGCGGTCCGATAAGCTTTGAACCTCTCGGCAATGCACCTGTTATCATGACAATGATAAAAAATGCCGTTCCTATCGTTCCCTTTGCAAAAATGCCCACAATATTCTGCCGTACAAACTGCGGCATTGCCACCGTGCGCAGGCTGAATATAACAATCGTTACAACTGCCGCACCGATGTAAAAAATATTGGGATACTGCTTTAGCTTGTCTTTTAAAAAGTATACAAATAAGGAAGCTATCACAAGCGCAATAATCAGTAACATAATTCCTCCTTTTTGAGTTTGTTCTTTATGATTTAAGTTAGAAAGATATACTACCGTTAGTTTCTTCTAACTCTGTTCTATCATAAATATAGAATCCTTTTCTGTCAAGGTCTGTTACTGACAATAATTATCAACTACTTTTTCAGGACATTTACGGTGTAATCCGAAGTGAAATTTTGTGCAATTCCCTCAGAAATATAAATCTGATTGTCTTTTGTAAGTAAAATGACATCAAAATCCAAATCCGTATTTTCATAAAAGCTTTCTGCCTTTTGAAGTCCCATTACAAAAAATGAGGTAGACAGCGCATCTGCCTTTGTTCCGTCTGCGCACACAATCGTAACAGACGTCAAATCGCTGTCTGACGGATACCCGGTCTTTGGGTCGATAATGTGGTGGTAAGTCACTCCGTTTTCTTCAAAATAACGCTCATATCCGCCGGATGTAATGACTGCTTGATCGCTGGTTTCCAGAATGCCAAGATACTGATTGCCTCCCTGCGGACTCTGAATGGCTACGCGCCATGCCGTACCGTCCGTTTTCGTGCCGAGTGTCTGCACATTGCCGCCGAGATTGACCATGCCGTGTTCAATGCCATATTCCTTAAAAATCTGCATGACACGGCTGGACGTATACCCCTTTGCAATACCGCCAAAATCAATCTGCGCATTATTTTTTAAGACCAGTTCGTGGGCCTTTAACGATGCATTTTCATAGGATACTCTTTTTAACGTTTCCTGTAATTCGTCCGCCTGCGGCACTTTGTAATTTTTCGTGGTAAATCCCCACAGCTCCATGACCGGATAGATTGTAATATCAAATGCACCGTCCGTCTTTCTTGAAATTTCAAGGGACTGCTCCACTAAATATGCTGTTTCGTCAGACACTGTAGCGCTTCCCTGCATATTGGCAGTTGTGACGTCACTGTCCGTATTTCCTACCGAAAACATCGCATCCAGTCTTTGAATCTCATGAATTGCTGCCGTCACGGCATCCTCTGCCTTTGCTCCGTATGCCGTCAATGACATGTAGGTATCCATTGCAAAAATATCGGATGAATATTTGTCATTTTCTGAAACACTTTCGCTCTGCACGCTGTCTGCTTTTTTGCCGCATGCCGTCATGCCTGCCGCCAGTATCACGCACATTGCGGCGACGGCTGTCCGTTTTAATATAATCGCTGCTTTTTTTCTTTTTGTATTTCTTTCATTTACGATTCTTCTCATAATAATCCTCACTTCTAAGCAACTTGTTGCGAAGCGGCGATGAGAAATTCGCACAGGCGATTTCTCATCTGCCATCATAACTATTTGTTTTTGCTCAGAAACAAATAGCTGTGTGAAAAATCAGCACATCAGTGTGATATTTCACACTAGTTTCTGTCCATTCTGGCCGTAGTTAGTCACGTAAAACTATATGCCACATAATTGGAATTGTCAAGCTGCTACATCGTGTCCAAAATCCACAAAAAAATACCGCATAAAGAGAATCGTTTTTGCTCTCTTTATGCGGCAGTTTTTCATTTATAATACGTTTACTTTCTCAGACTTCTTATGCCATTACCGGTGCTTTCTTTTGAATCACCGCTTCAACAGCATCTACACTGATTTCTGCAACATCGGCAATCTGTTCTAATGTATAACCTTTTTTATACATATTCAGAATGAACTTTTCACTCGTTTTCTCTGTTGCCCTTTTTGTTGCCCGTTCTTCAGCTCTTTCTTCGATTCCTGCACTCAGATTACACATAACTCTCACGTCCTCTCTTATTTCATTACTGACCGGGATATTATATTCATGTTCAATTATATCCAGTTTTTCCTGCTCTTTCAACCCGCTTGAAAGAAGTGTACCGATTAAACGGTGCAATTCGTACTTTTCATCATGCTCCGGTAATTCATCTGTAATACCAATCAGCACGATGTTGAGTAAATCCATATTTCCTTTCCAATCGTACGGCTCTAACATTTCATCTTTGATAAGGTGGATATGGCTCATGCTGTTTGAAGCCATGTTCATACAAATCCAGATACTGAATACCTGTTTTATATCGTCATAATTCGTATTGACAAAATCCCTCTCTTTCTGCGATGAAACAAGTCTGCTCACATAAAAGGCCGCTCGGTTTAATATCTGATATCCTGCCGGTTCGTCTTTTTGTGCTTCGATATTTACAATAATCTGTGAAAGACCGTTTTTCATGCGGACATAAAAGATAATATCAAATCTGACTAACCCTTCATTAATCTCGGTATTTTCTGTATTCAGCCCTATGATTCTCTGACCGGTCACATCTGTTTTTTCTGCATTAGTCAGACCCGGTTCAACGGGTACAATCCCAATCTTTGGCTCACCCTCAATGTACATTACTGCATCTTCCGGCTTCATTTCCTTAAACTCATCCACCGTCTTAACCAAAATGTGTGCCAAAATATTTTTTTGTGCCAGTATTCTTTTGACACGGGTATCATACTGCACCTTATCTCCCGCCGCACTGACTGCATTTGTTATTTCTGTATTCAAGGCATTCCCCTCCTTTTGTAACATTGTAAATCTGCAAAAGCCCCCTTTGCCTTAATACTATTATAAGCGGATATTTCTGTGGAATCAACTGGAATTTCTATTAAATATTTTGTTAATATCGCAAAAAAATACCGCATAAAGAGAATCTGTTCAGCTCTCTTTATGCGGGGATTTTATTTACAAACCATGTCTGCACAGTATTCTGTTATTCCAGTTTTAATATTTAAACTACAGATAGTATTCCATTGGATATGTCGGATAAGCGATTTCCTCCAGCTGATCCATCGTAACTAACCCTGCCGGAGCGCGCAGCACTGCCGGAATCCGGTTGACAATCGTTGCACAGGTATGCTCAACCGTTGCCGGTTTTACAACATGGAATTCCGTATCCGGTTCACCTGTAATCTTCCAGTCGCACATATCACCATCGTCCGGACCATAAACCTTGCCGATACACTGTGTTTCAATAACCGGTCCCTGGAATGTTTCGGTAGTTACAACTGCCGCCATACCGATACAGTTGCCTTTCGGTATCGTTGCATTCATGGTTGATGAGAACAAATCACTGTCATGGAAATACGGTACACATTTCTGTGTCTGGCTCTTAATCGTCCAGCCCATTTTTGATGCAAGTGCCTCATTGGAATTCCATACATAAGAAGGTTCAATCTCCTCCGGGTGTGCAATCTGTTTTTCAAATTCTTCCGATGTTAAGCCTACGCCGTGAGCTTTTGCAAGTGCCAGTCCGTAATCTTCTACGTTATAGCTGACTGCGCCTTCAATTTTTTCAATCTTGTGACAGCCGCCTGCTACCATGCCGACCATATTCACCCAGAAAATATCTTCCATGCCGCTTCCTACAAAAGTACAACCGTTTTTCTTGGCGGTAACATCTAAGATATTGGCACGAACCGGGTCTGTTGTCCAGCAGTACGTTGCTTCTTCACAGGTTGTAATCACACTGATTCCACGTGTCAGACATTTCATATAATGTGGAAAGCAGTCACTTACCAGACTAAACAGCGTTACAACGGCAATATCCGCATCCGTGTTGTCAAGCACTTCTTCCGCATTGTCGCTGATTAATACGCCGGTCTTTACACCCAGTCCCGCATAATCGCCGATATCCATGCCGACAATAGATGGATTACAGTCGATTGCACCGACAATCTGACAGCCGGTTTCATACAGATACCGCATTGTGTACTTGCTCATCTTGCCACAGCCATACTGAATTACTTTAATCTTCTCCATAACATCCTCCAATTCTACACCGCTTCCTTTTAAAATCTGTGTCCTGCGGTGCAAGGACAGTTTCAGACGAATCCTCATTCACGCTTTCGCTTTTCACTATTCAGCATATATTACGCGAACTGATTGTTAATTATTTAACTTTCCGTTGTATTCAGTATAATGTCTAATCTTAGATGAGCGTCAAGCCTATTTTTCCATTTTTACCGGCACCTGAAGCCGCAGATACATCGAGCGCTTGCGGCTGTCAAAGACGTTCATTTCCATAATTTCTTCGCAAATATAATCACCGCAGATTTGATAGCCGTGTTCGCGGCAGTACGCCAAAAGCTTTTTCGCACAGTCGCGTTCCTCATCAAAATCTTCCGTATAAATACATGCATACATGCCATTCTCGATTGTCTGCACACAGTCTTTCATCGGAAAATCGTCATCTACAAAGATAAAGATTTCTTCCGAATAAAAGGTCAGTTTTTCAAACAGCTCCCGCCGCATAATCGTCCCTGCATTGCAGTAATAAACCTGCGGAATATGAAATTCCATCAGCTTATTTTTTAACTGCTTTAAAATCAATTCGTACATATCAATGTTATAATCGTAAAAATTGGTATCCACACACATCGAGTAAATCGTCCTGTCCGGTATGTATTCCAGTGTAATCGTGCCGCTTTTCGGCGATTTCTTATACCGTTCAATGCTTGCAACCGTCCTGTCAATCGCCTGCATTTTAAATTTTAATTCCTGCATCTGGACAACCGTCTGTTCCTTTTTCTGCCGTAAAATCTGCTCAATCAGATTAATATCCTGTTTATCGAACAATTCTTTAATTTCTTTTAATTCCATGCCCAGTTCTTTCATGTACTGAATCATATCAAACCGGGCATTCTGCTTGATGTCATAATACCGGTAATGTGTTTCCTCGTCTGTGTAATACGGTGTCAGCAGTCCCATTGAATCATACAGCCGCAGTGTCGGTACAGTTGTGCGGTTGATTTTTGCCATTTCACCGATGCTGATATATCTGTCTTTTTTCTCCATATAATTTTTCATTCCTATTTTGCAGACATTTTAATGCCAAAAAATAAACCCTAATGTAACATTAGAGTTTATTTTATCATAAATATTCTTATTTTTCCAATCCGGGACTGCTTTTTATAGTTTTACATTAACCCCGACCATCCTCGTAAATTACACGGGCATATATAAAAATACCCTGTATGTCTGTCTGACATATTCTTTTACATTCTAATATGAATCTGTTATTTATCCCCACACCTTTTCTGCGATTTCCTTTACCAGTGCCAGCTTTGCCCACTGTTCTTCTTCTGTGAGCTTGTTACCGATTTCACAGGAAGCGAATCCGCACTGCGGACTTAAATACAGTCTGTCTAACGGCACATATTTTGCTGCCTCGTGGATTCTGTCAATTACTGCCTGCGCATCTTCCAGCTTCGGGGACTTTGTTGTAACCAGTCCGAGTACAACTTTCTTATCGCCCTCTACATATTTTAACGGTTCAAATCCGCCGGAACGCTCATCATCAAATTCCAGATAATATGCATTGACATTTTCCTTTGCAAATAATGTTGCCGCTACGCTGTCATAAGCACCGCTGCTTGCATAGGTAGAATGGAAATTGCCGCGGCATACGTGTGTATTGACAATTAAATCTTCCGGCTTTCCTTCAAGCGCGCTGTTATTAATCTCTAAAAGCTGTTCCTTAATCTTTTCAAGTCCCTTTGGTGTTACGCCGAATAATTTACAAGCCGCCGGGTCTACCACCATGCCCCATGAGCAGTCGTCCAACTGAAGATTTCTACAGCCTGCTGCATAAACCTCTTTGATAAATTCACGGTATCCTTCGGCAATATCCTTTGCCACTTCTTCCTGCGTATCGTAAAATTTCTTGGTATTGCTCCATGCAAAAGGCATAATCATCTGTTCCAGAAACTGTGCCGGTGCCGGAATGGTCAGCTTTGCAACCGTATTTTCATCTTCCAGTGCCTTTACAAATTTAAAATGTTCTACAAACGGATGATTTTTCTTATAAGAAATCTTTCCTGTCACATATGTATCATCAATCATTGCAGCTTCACCGTGGAACGGAAGTCCTGTTTCGGTTTTGCTGTGTCCGACTCCGTCAAATGCCCACATAAAATCCAGATGCCATGTTGCACGGCGGAATTCTCCGTCTGTAATAACGTGGTAACCTGCTTCTTTCTGCTTTGCAACCAATTCTGTAATTGCCTTATCTTCTGTTTTTTTCAGTTCTTCTGCGTTAATCGTTCCTGCTTCGTAATCCGCTCTTGCCTTCTTTAAATACTCCGGTCTTAAAAAGCTTCCTACAAAATCATATCGGAAAGGTGTATATAACTGGCTCACTTTATGTTTCCTCCTGCTTCCTTTGTTTTGTCGTATTATAACGGACATTTTCCTATCTGTATAATATGAATTCATTAAGGTTGTCCATAGTTTAAAACTATATCTGTAAGCTAAAAAAATGTAAGCCGCACTGACAGCCTACACTTTTTATCACCACTCCTGATAACGAGCTTACACTTTTTTTAACTCTGCACGGAACATAATCTTTCTCGTTCCGGTTAATTTTTCAAAATCAATTTCATACGACTGGGTGGACAGATTGATGTCTACAATCGTTCCGACACCGAAAATTTTATGCTCTACTTTATCGCCCACATCAAAGGTCTTCTTCGGCAGCATCTGCGGTGTGGTCTGACCGTTTTGGACGACATTTCCCACACATTCCAGCAGGTTGTAGTCAATATCCTGTATAAATGCCGACGGACGCACCGGAAAGCCTTCCGACTTTGCCGCATAACTGCTCAGATACAGCCGTGTCTTTGCCCGTGTCACCGCCACGTAAAACAGCCGCCGTTCTTCTTCCAGCTCATCTTCATTGCGCAGGCGCCTGCTTGGAAACTGCCCGTCTACCAGTCCGCAGATAAATACAATGTCAAATTCCAGTCCCTTTGCCGTGTGAATCGTCATGACTTTCACAACATTTTTTTCATCGTCATCATCCTGAGCCGTAAACAATGCAAAATGTGCCAGCAGTTCTTCCAGCGAAAGCTTATCCTGATTTTCCGCTTCCATTGCGGCAATGGCTGTTATCAGTTCCGTCACATTATCCAGCCTTCGCTGTTCCACGTCCTGCTCCAGTTCCTCGCGGTATCCGAAATCCAGTACCCGGTTGACAAGCTCTTTGCATGAATACTTATCATATTCTTTGTGTAATTCCGATATATTTTTATAATAAGTATCAATAACCTCTTTTTTGACAATGCCCTGTTCAATCTGTTCGCCGAGCGCCTGAAACAGCCCAATTTCGTGTTCTGCGGCATATTTTTTCAAATCTTCTATGGATTTCTTGCCGAAACCCTTGCGCGGTCTTTTTATCGTCCATAAGAAATCCAAATCATTCGGTGCATAAACCATGCGCAGATAGGCAAGCACCGTGCGGATTTCCTCCGAATCATAAAATCTTGCGCCGTTTAAAATCTTATACGGAATTTTCTTTGCAAGAAAGGCTTCCTCCAACGCTCTTGTCTGTGAAGCCGCACGCACAAGCACCGTGTTGTCTGCATATTTTTTCCCGGTTGAAACCGCCGCTTCTATCTGTTCTGCAATCCACACCGCCTCGTCTTTTTCATACGGCAGGCAGTTATACACCGGCTTTGCGCCATGCGGATTTTTTGTATACATCTGCTTTTCCAGACGGTTCTGGTTCTTTTCAATTAAAGAATTTGCCGTCGCTACAATCTCCGGCGTACTGCGGAAGTTGCGGCTTAACGAATAATCCACGACATTTTCATACCGCTCATTAAAATGCACCATATATTCCACATCAGACCCGCGCCAGCCGTAAATACACTGGTCATCATCGCCCACAACTGTCAGGTTGTGATATTTTCCGCTTAATAAATAAAGTAAATATTCCTGATTTTTATTTACATCCTGATATTCATCACAAAGCAGATACTGACAGCGGCTCTGCCATTTTTTGAGTGCCTCTTTATACTGCGTGAGAATGTAGATTGCAAACTGTATGATATCTTCAAAATCCAGTACATAATTATCGCGCTGTTTTTTCAGATAAGAATAGTACACCTGATAAAACGGGTCCTCCGTGTGACCGATTTTCTTTTGCAGGGTCTCCCTGCCGGTATCTAACATCAGCGGAATATAGGCTCTGTCCTGCTTTTCCTCACAGATTTTGTCCGCATATTCCTTTGCCGTAAAATCTTTTAACGAAAATCCCAGTTCATCGGCGACTTCACGAATCAAATCCACCTGCGCTTTCTTATCCAGAATCACAAAAGTCTTCGGATAAGAAAGGCGGTAGATTTCTTCTTTTAGAATTAAATTACAATATCCATGAAAGGTTCCCGCATAACACGTTGCAAAGTCCCCTATCATTTTTTTCAGACGGTACTTCATTTCATTCGCCGCCTTATTGGTAAATGTCATGGCAACGATGGACGACGGCTCGACATACAGCTCCAATATCAGATAGACGATTCGTTTCGTCAGTGCAAATGTCTTTCCCGAACCCGGTACCGCACGCACGCGGATATTGCCTTCTGTTGCTTCTATAATCTGCTGTTGTTCCTTTGTTGCCTGTCTTTGTGACATTTTCTACCTCCTGCGCCGCTTCCACTCCGCAGCGTCAGCGGTTATTATTTTACACATCCAATCAGTTCATGAATGTCTTCAATGTTATTTTTCTTCATATAAGCGGCGATGCCGTCTACAATCTCAACGGTTGCTGTCGGATTATGGAAATTTGCCGTGCCGACAGCTACCGCACTCGCGCCTGCCATGATAAATTCAAGGGCATCTTCTGCGGTTGCGATACCACCCATACCTATGATTGGCAGACGGACTGCATTGGCTACCTGATAAACCATGCGTACTGCGACCGGTTTTACTGCCGGACCGGACATACCGCCTGTTTTATTGGCAACTGCAAATGTTCTCCTGTTAATATCAATCTTCATGCCCGTAATCGTATTAATCAGTGAAACCGCATCGGCGCCGCCCGCTTCTACTGCCTTTGCCATTTCCGTAATATCGGTTACATTCGGGCTTAACTTCATAATAACCGGGTGCTTTGCGACCTTTTTCACTGCCGCCGTAATCCGTTCTGCCGAAGCCGGATTCTGACCGAAAGCGATACCGCCTTCCTTGACATTTGGGCAGGAAATATTGATTTCAAGCATGTCCACCGGCTGTTCGCTTAACTTTTCCACCGCATCGACATAATCTTCCTCTGTTTTTCCACAGACATTGACAATAATCTTTGTATCATACTGCTTTAAAAACGGAATATCTCTTGAAATAAACGTATCCAGTCCCGGATTTTGCAGACCGATTGCATTAATCATGCCGCCGTAGGTTTCTGCAATACGCGGTGTCGGATTACCCGGCCACGGTACATTGGCAACGCCCTTTGTCGTTACGGCACCGAGCTTATTCAAATCAACGTATTCTGCATATTCCATACCGGAACCAAACGTGCCGGAAGCGGTTGTAACAGGATTCTTCCATTCAACTCCTGCAATATTTACGGATAAATTCATTACAGTTCTACCTCCTCTGCGTTAAATACCGGTCCTTCTTTGCAGACTCTTTTGTTATGTACCTTCGAATGGTCGTCTACCTGTGTGGACTTGCATACACAGGCAAGGCACGCACCGATTCCGCATGCCATTTTTTCTTCTAAGGACAGGTAACATTCCAGTCCGTTTTCTTTTGCATACTGCTTAATAGCACGAAGCATCGGTGTCGGACCGCATGCAAATAAAATGTCACCTTCAATGCCGCATGCCTTTACGGCATCCAATACATTGCCCTTTGTTCCGGCACTGCCGTCTTCTGTTGCCAGATACACTTTACCGTATGCTTCAAATTCATCATTTAAAAACAATTCATCACGATACCCTAAAACAATGCTCTTTTCACAATCTAACTGCTTTGCCAGCTCCAACATCGGCGGAATCCCGATACCGCCGCCAAACAAGATCGCTTTGCGTTCCTTTGATACCTTTGAAATGTCATAGCCGTTGCCAAGCGGTCCCTGTACTTCAAGGGTCTGTCCTGCGTGCATTGTTGCAAATTCCTGTGTGCCTTTTCCGATTGCCCGGTATACAATGCGCAGGGTATCACCCTCAATGCCGCAGATACTGATTGGGCGCGGAAGAAGCCGCGAACCGTCGTTAGAATAGACGGACACGAACTGTCCCGGCTTTGCTTCCTTTGCAATATTTTTTGTTGAAAAACACATTTCATAAATGTCCGTTGCGATTTCATCTGCACGTACAATCGTTACTTTTTCTCTATATGCCATTTCTGCTCCTCATTTCCGCCTACTTGTGTAATGCACCGTTAATGTCGGCAATCATATCGAGTGCCGCCTGTCTGGAAGCTTCTGCGAAATGCTCCTCACCGAATTTTGCGTACTGTTCCTTTGTATAAGCCGCAATAATGCCTCTTGAGCTGTTGACAATCGCACCTAAACCGTCTTCGTTAAAGAAATGTACCAAATCCTCTGCCTTACCGCCCTGTGCACCGTAACCCGGTACTAAAATATAAGCCTTTGGCATAATCTTACGCAGGGTCTTGCCCATTTCCGGATACGTTGCACCGACAACGGCTCCGACATAACTGTAGTCATCACCCATACATTCACTGCCCCACTCGGCAACCTTTTCACCTACCAGCTCATAGAGCGGTCTGCCGTCAATTAAACGGTCCTGAAATTCGCCACTGGACGGATTGGAAGTCTTAACAAGAATAAAGATACCCTTCTTTTCCTCCTTGCAGACCTTTACAAATGGATTGATGCCATCTGAACCCAGATACGGATTCACCGTTGCAAAATCTTCGTTAAATGCGGAAAGCTTCTTGCTTCCAACCTGCACCTTTCCCAAGTGTGCAACGGCATACGCTTCTGATGTCGAACCGATGTCCCCACGCTTTACGTCACCGATAACGACCATGTCCTTTGACTTACAGTAGTCTACGGTCTTTTGGAATACCTTCATGCCTTCAATGCCGAACTGCTCATACATTGCAACCTGTGGCTTGACTGCCGGTACAATATCATAAATGTTATCTACAATCGCCTTGTTAAACTGCCAGATTGCTTCTGCCGCACCTTCTAATGTTTCACCGTATTCCGCAAATGCGGCTTTCTTTAAATGTTCCGGTATAAACTTCATCATCGGGTCTAATCCGACTACAACCGGTGCGTTCTGCTTTTTAATTTTGTCTACTAACTTGTTAATCATTTTTGTCTTCCTCTTTCTGCCGGTACAGGCGTATTTATTATATGAGTTTTGGAACGTCTTTGTCTACTATAATTTCACAGCCCGGCCTGTATGAATATACAACCTTGCCGTCTGACATTGTATATCTGACTCTGCCCTTAACTGTCTTTCCGTTAAACGGTGTATTTTTTCCCATGGATGCAAACAGGGTGCTGTCAATCACATATTCTTCATTTGGGTCGATAATCGTAATATCTGCCGCACGTCCCGGAAGCAGTGTTCCTTTGTCGCTGTTGATAATCTGCGCAGGCTTATAGCTCATGCGTTCTGCCATCTGAAGCGGTGTTAAAACACCCTTGTCCACCAGCTCCGTAATCGTCAGGCTCACAGAAGTTTCAAGTCCCGTAATGCCAAATGGTGCTTCAGCAAACGGACGCTCTTTTTCTGTTCTGTGGTGCGGTGCATGGTCTGTTGAAATCACATCCATAACCCCTTCCTTTAAGCCTTCCTTTAACGCTTCGCGGTCTGCCTTAGCACGCAGTGGCGGATTCATTTTGTAGTTTGCATCATCACCTGTGATATCATCTTCCGTCAGTGTAAAATGGTGTGGCGTAACCTCTGCTGTTACATCTATTCCTTCTTCCTTTGCAAGCTTTGTCATCTTCACACTGTCCACGGTTGAGCAGTGGCACAGATGCAGTCTTGCGCCTGTGTTTTTTGCAAGCAGGATATCTCTTGCCACAATGACGTCTTCCACCGCATTCATAATGCCGTAAAGTCCGAGTTCTTTGGCTCTGTTGCCGGCATTCATCACACCTCTTGCAACTAAATTTTTATCTTCGCAGTGTGCAAATACAGGGATTCCAACTTCCGCAGCCAGACGCATTGCCTGTCTTGCCACTCTCGCATTCATAACAGACTTGCCGTCTTCGCTGACCGCAACCGCACCGTTTTTGTACAGATTTTCAAAATCTGTGATAAATTCTCCGTCCTGTCCCGCCGTAATTGCTGCAATCGGAAGAACATGGATATCTGTTACTTCCTTTGCCTTGTCAATCACATACTTCACCATTTCCACGCTGTCTACAACCGGCTTGGTATTCGGCATGACACAAACGGTTGTAAATCCGCCTCTTGCCGCTGCTCTGGCTCCGGTACGGATTGTTTCCTTATGTTCAAATCCCGGCTCCCGGAAATGTACATGCAGGTCAATCAGTCCCGGCATGACATAAAGACCTTCTGCCTCAATTACATTTTCCGCATCGGTACTGATATGTTCTGCAACCTCTTTAATAATACCGTCTTCCACAAGAATATCCCTGATGCCGTCTGTGCTGCTTGCTGGATCTAACACCCTGCCACCTCTGATAATTGTTCTCATCTCTACCTCATTTCTGCGGCATGCGCCGCCCTCGCATTTTAATTTCTTTTATTGTTCTTATATTTATGGTTCTTCCTTACTGCTCCGGCTTCCATGATGCTAAGTACTTTTGTTCAAAATCTTTTGCGGCTGCCGGTTTTCCAAAATAGAATCCCTGTATATAATGCACCCCCAGACCTCTGAGCAGCTCGTACTGTTCCTGATGTTCCACGCCTTCAACGACCAGCTTCGTGCCGATTGTTTTTGACAGTTCCACAATCAGCCGTACAAATGCCTGTGCATATTCATCTTCCAGAATATCATCGATAAATGTCTTATCCACTTTGATTAAATCCAGCGGAAGCTGCTTGATATAATTTAACGAAGAATATCCGGTTCCAAAATCGTCCAATGCAATCCGCGGACCTAATTTTTTAAGCCCCTTGATAATCTCAAGGACACGGTTCATATCGTTAATAGCAAAGGACTCCGTGATTTCCAGATTAATATTCTTTGGATTTACACCCGTCTTTAAAAGGATTTTTTCAATATTTTTTACCACATCTTTCTGGAGCAGCTGAACTACCGACAAATTGACATTGACATGAAAGTCGGGATAGCCGTGCTCGTTCCAGTATCTGCACTGATTGCAGGCTTCTTCTAACACATAGTCCCCGATGGAGGTAATCAGTCCAAGATATTCTGCAAGCGGTACAAAGTCGCTCGGTCCCATAAATCCGAGAGATTTGCTGTCCCAGCGCACCAGTGCTTCACAGGATGTGCATTTTTTTGTCACTGCATCTACTACCGGCTGGTAGTATACCAGAAACTCCTGAATCTCTGAGGCCACTGCCTGCCGCATATTATTTTCAATATCCAGCCGCTTGCTGACATTTTCACTCGATGTATTGTCGTAAATGCTGTACTGGTTCTTACCGGCTTTCTTTGCCTCATACATGGCAATGTCCGCCGTCTTTATAATATCGTCCACTTCCGTTCCGTCGTCCGGAAAAAAGGCAACACCCATACTCATCGTACAGAAGTATTCTGTTTCCATCAGATACCACGGTTTACGGAACATCGCAATAATATTTTTAACAATCTTTTCCCAGATATTAAAATACTGCGGCAGAATAATGATGACAAATTCATCACCGCCCATTCTGTAACAGTGTCCGCGGATTCCCGCAATTCCCTGCAGTCCTGCGGCGACCTGCTGTAACAGTACATCGCCGTACTGATGTCCCAGTCCGTCATTGATATGTTTAAAATCGTCCAAATCCATAAACAGCACGGCACCTTTTTCTTTGTCCCGCACCGCTTTACGGACAATGTGGCGCAGATCATTTTCACATTTCATACGGTTATACAAACCGGTCAGGAAATCGTTATGTGCCTGATACTCGATTTTCTGCTGGTTCTTTTTCTTCTGTGTTACATCAACCGCCGTGCAGACTACTGCCGGATTGCCGTTTAACCACCTCAAATCCGAAAAGCGGACCTCGTACCACAGCCCGGACTGGGCATCACAGTATTCCTGGATGCTTTTTGTATTTTCACCTGTAAAATAAAATGTCACACAGGTCTGAATGACCCGTTTAATATCATTGCAGTTTTTCACAATATCATTTTCAAACAGCACTTCTTTCGTCTGTCTGTCATACACCATAATACCCGAATCAATACTTCCAAGAATTCCCTTTAATACCTCATAGGAATAGGATAAGGAATCTTTGCTGATACGTTCCTGCATAATGCTTTGAATTACATTTGCTACATCCGATACAAAACGAAGCTGTTCTGCATCCAGTTCTACATCGTTTGTACTGTCCGATACACACAGATACATCCGGACTTTATCTTCCGCTTTTACCGGAGCCGTCACGCTCGTTTTGATATTTGCATCCGCAAGTGCCATACGCACCGGCTCCTGTGCCGTGTCTGCCCTGTAATAGCACAGTTTCTCACCATAAAGCGGACTATCTGCCGCCGCTTTTACCTGCCGTTCTACAGTTCCCTGCGGCGCAGTCTGTGCCGCTGCCGCCTGCACTTCTGCAGCTTGTATCAGATGGTGTCTGCCGCCATAGGAAAGTACCGGATACAGACAGGTTCTTTCTTCATCATACTGCATAACAGTGACATCCGGCATTTTCAGATACTTTGATACATTTTCCAAAATGACATAAATGACATCTTTAAAAGGTCCTTCATTTTCCAGCATACGAACAATGTTAGACATGACCTGACTTTTCACCTTCATTTTACCTCATACCCCAAAACTTGTGTTTTGTACTATTATACCTTATTTGCACAGGTTTGGAAACCTTCAGTTAGAATTTTATTTATTTTTCATTGTATTCATTTTGCCGGCATGGTATTATTTGATATAGACTTAAAGAACAAAGTGTCCTGCACTTTGGAACGGAGAACATTATGGATTATATTAAATACGAAACCACACTCAAGGCAAGTGGCAGAGAATATTCTAAGATTGTATTCTGGAACCGTTTTATCAGAAATCCCATTGAGCTGATTTTAACATGGCTTCCCGCCGCGATTACAATTGTCTGCATTGCACTCGGCTGCTTTTCTTCTTATCTTGCCGTCATTTATGCAGCATGCTGGTGCTATCCCATTTATATTTTTGGTTTCCAGTTTAAAAGCAGCGTGAATTATCACTTAAAGAACAGAGATGCTTCCGAATCCGCACCATGTACAATTACACTGATGGAAAGCGGCATCCTTGCTGAAATCCCGGAATTTGAACTGACCTATAATTATAGCTGGGACGATTTTACAACCATTTATGATAAGTTTGGTTATTATATGTTTTTTGAAAAAGGGAAAATGACCGTCATGCTGCGTCAGGCAGATATGCCTGAACAGGAACGTCATGCCGCCGCAGATTTTATTAAAAAGAATGTCAATCAAAATATCTGCCGCGTATTATTTTAATGATATCAGGGTCACAAAGTCTTTTAATTTAAAAATAAAACCGCAGGAACATTTTGTATCTGCACCTGTCTTATGACTTGTGCTTACCGGAAGTTCCTGCGGTTTTTATTTACGTTGCTTTTTTACATCGTTTATCGTGCGAGCCAGCCACCGTCTACCGCTACAGTGTAGCCATTTACATAATCCGATGCTTTGGAAGCCAGCCATACAACTGCGCCCTGCATATCTTCCGGTGTTCCCCAGCGGCCTGCCGGAATTCTTGAAAGAATCTCATCACTTCTGTCATCATCACTGCGAAGCTGTGCGGTATTGTTCGTTGCCATATAACCCGGCGCAATCGCATTGACATTAATGTTGTATTTTGCCCATTCATTGGCAAGCGCCTTTGTCAGCCCCATAATGGCACTCTTGCTTGCCGTATAGGAAGGCACGCGGATTCCGCCCTGATAGGAAAGCATGGAAGCCACATTGATAATCTTGCCGCCGTCCTGCTGCTTGATATACTGCTTTGCAAATGCCTGGCTTAAGAAAAAGACGACCTTTTCATTAATATCAATGACCGTATCCCAGTCTGCTTCTGTCACATCGACAGCATCACAGCGCTTAATAATTCCTGCATTATTTACCAGAATATCTACTCTGCCGTATGCGTCCAATGCACCGGAAAGTACGGTATCTACTGCTGCGGTTGTTGACAAATCTGCCAATACCTCTGTAAAGCTTCCGCCAAATGCTTCAATCTTTTCTTTCGTTTCCGCACAGGAACGTCTTCCGACACCGACAACCTTTGCACCTGCCTCGGCAAGTGCGACTGCCATTCCCTGTCCCAGTCCGGTATTGGCACCGGTCACAACTGCAACTTTTCCATCCAGTTTAAACAAATCAAGAATCATTCACATTCCTCCTAGTTAAATCCAATCCACTTATTCATTACTTTGTAACCTGTCTTTGAAATCCATCTGCCGGATTTTCCCGGAAGATTGACTGAAAAACCAAGCATACTATAACGAAGCATTTTATAAACTTCCTTATCCTTTGCCTTGACGTAATTCCACAATTCCTGCTTTTTGGCAAGGTTTTCAGGCGTGCCTGAAAGAATCAGAAAGATCGATGATACTTCCATCATAATACGCAGATAATTGCGCATATACATACGGCATTTCTGATTGCTGATTTTCTGCTCTGTATAAAAATCTACCATTCTGCGTGTAACGCGCAGCTGCTGGTCAATTCTTGAAATCATGACCGTCTCATTGACAGACTGGTCATCCCTGCCGATAAAATAGCGGTAAAAATTCGTATTGATATAATACATTTTCTTAACATACGGCAGCGGTTCAAATACAAAAATGTTATCCACATAAAATGTATGTTTTGGCAGCTGCAATCCACATTTTTTCAGCAATTCCGTCTTATAAATAACCGTATGCATTAAAATGTACTGGTCCATCTTAAAATGGCCGATATCATTCCATGTAAAAAGAGTTTCTTCCGGAAATACATTGTCATAATGGATGACTTTCTTACGCTTTGCACCCACTTTTTCATAGACGTAATTTGCAATGACCATATCCGGTTCTTCTGCCTCGTCAAATTTTTTGAGCGTTGCCAGTACTCTGCGGTAACTTTTTAAATCCACCCAGTCATCACTGTCAACTACTTTAAAATATTTACCCGTTGCATGTGCCAGTCCTGTATTAACTGCCTGTCCATGTCCACCGTTCTCCTGATGAACCGCCTTAACAATCGTCGGATATTTTGCTGCATATTCATCTGCAATTTTTGCTGTTTCATCTTTGGTAGAACCATCATCTACAATGATAACTTCTACGTCCTCACCGCCTGCCAGAACAGACTGAATACATTTTTCCATATATGCCGCCGAATTGTAGCATGGAATAGCAAATGATAATAATTTCATAACTTTATACGGATTCCCGTTTCCTCCTTCTATAAATCCTATCCCTCTAAGCTTCTGACCTGTACAGCATATCGTCCTTTTCTTATCTGCGGCCGCACAAAATCTTAGCTTTTTCTTTTGATATTCTTATATATTCCTACATTCTGTCCGGGCATTCAATTGCCAGCAGTTCTATACACTGCTCTAATACGGCTTTTGTCAGACAAATTAACGCAATATAGCCCTTCTGCTTTGCTTCGTCTGTTTCTGCAAGAATCTTGGTATCGTGATAGAATCCGTTAAATGCGTTAGATACTTCATAAATAAACTGGCACAGCTTATGCGGCGCTTTTTCTGTATAGACTGCCGCCATAATTTCCGAAAACTTTGCCAGAGAAAGCATCAATGCCTTTTCCGTTGCGGAGTCCGCCGGATTAATGCTGAGATTTCCCAGTGTCTTTCCGCTATCGGTATATTTGTTTAAAATAGATTTAATTCTTACAATTGTATATAAAATATATGGACCTGTATTTCCTTCAAATGATGCAAAACGTTCAATATCAAATACATAGTCTTTGGATGCCTGATTGGATAAATCCCCGTACTTTAAGGCTGCAAGTCCAACAATCTTTGCCGTTGCTCTTGCTTCTTCTTCATCCATTGTACGGTTTTCCATCATCTTTTTATAGACTGCTTCATTGATATCAGCAATCAGATGTTCCAGACGCATCACGCCGCCTGAACGTGTCTTAAACGGCTTTCCGTCTTTTCCGTTCATTGTTCCGAAACCTAAAAATGTCATTTCTGCCTGCGGATTTACGATGCCTGCTTTCTTTGCCACACGGAATACCTGTGTAAAATGCAGTTCCTGTCTTTTATCAGCCAGATAAATATAAGCATCCGGCTGATACAGCTTTTCTCTTTCCACCAGCGTTGCCAAATCGGAAGTTGCATACAGTGCGGCACCGTCTGATTTTCTGACAATACATGGCGGCAGTTCTTTGGTATCGCCTTCTTCCTGAATATCCACAACCATAGCACCCTGACTTTCGTAAGCCAGTCCCTTGTCAATCATCTCCTGTACCATAGACGGAATATACGGCTGTGCATCGCTTTCCCCTTTCCACAAATCAAAGGACACATTCAGATTATCATAGTTTTTCTTTAAATCCGCTTTGGAAACTGCCATAATATGTTTCCAGATTGCCGTACATGCCTTATCCCCGCTCTGCAGCTTTAAGGTTGCATTATGCGCTCTTTCCATAAATGCTGCATCTTCTTTGGATTTTGCACTGGCTGCCGGATAGATTTCCTCCAGCTCGGAAATGGTAAACGGTGCTTCTGCCGGATATTCACCTGTAAACTGCTCGTCAAAATACGGAAGTTCCGGCTTTCTGTCGCGCAGTTCTTCAATAATTAATCCCATCTGAAGACCCCAGTCGCCAAGATGTACATCACCGATTACTTTATTGCCCGCAAAACGCTGGATTCTCTTTACACTCTCACCGATTACCGCAGAGCGCAGATGTCCTACGTGAAGCGGTTTTGCCGCATTGGCTCCGCCGTAATCCACGATGACCGTCTTTGGCTTTTCAGGATTTTCATAACCAAACTGCTTTGCCTGTGTCATTTCATTGACATAGTCTGCAACTGCCTGTCCGCTTAAAATAATATTGATAAATCCCGGTTTAACGCTTTCGATACGGTCAAACAGCGGATTTTTGTCCAATTTTGCAACAACTTCATCTGCAATCATAAAAGGTGCTTTTTTGTATTCCTTTGCCGCTGCCATCGCACCGTTGCACTGATATTCGCACAAATCCGGGCGGTTTGATAAAGAAACTTTTGCATACTTTCTATCATAACCACATTCGGCAAATGCATTCTGTAACTGTTCCGTAATCTTTTCAACAATTGTATTCATGACTCTCTCCAATTCTTTTTACTATATAAAAGGGCTGCTTCATTAAGAATCTATGTTCATTAACGAAACAGCACCTCATCATACACTAATATCGGACTTCTTCCAAAAACAGTCCATAACTTTCTGCCGGCAGTGACATCTGAACATCTTTTCCATCCAAAATGTCCCGTACATTTTCCGGCTTTTTTAGACCGGTTCCAACATCCAGCAGAATTCCTATCATCAGCCTTGCCATATTATGCAAAAAATCATTTGCCGTAATACGCAGCTGCGCAATACCGCTTTCATCACAGCTGATAGTAATATTCTTAATTTCCCGTTCGGTAGACTTGCTCTTTCTTGCTGTGGTGAAAGTCTTAAAGTCATGCTTTCCAAGAAAATAAGCGGCTGCTTTATTCATTGCTTCATAATCGAGCGGATGAAATGTGTGGTAACTATACTTTCTTTCAAACACACTGGCAATAGACTTCGTATCAATCCGATACAGATACGTTGTTTCCTTTGCAAGCAGCTGACTGTGAAAACGTTCATCAACTGCTTCCACTTTCAACACGGCAATGTCACGCGGCAGATATCTGTTCAGATAATTCCTTAATTCCATGCAGTTCTGTCTGGAATTCAGCTTGAAATTAGCCACCTGTCCATAAGCGTGAACACCCTTTTCTGTTCTGCACCCGCAGAACAGTTCTGCTTCCTCACCTGTCATCTTTTTTAAAATCTCTTTAATTTTAAATTCCACAGTATTTTCCGAAGCATCTTTGCCAAGACGCTGCCATCCGTCAAAACGTCCGCCGTCATACTGTATCAAAATTCTGTAATTATACATACTGCCTCATTCTGCCGCTTATACGGCTTTATTATTCTCCCATAACCTTTTCGAGTACAGATACGATTGCACTGCTCTCAAACGGCTTCTGGATAAAATCAGCCGCACCTCTCTTTAATGCTTCTACAATATTGGTCTTCTGTCCGGCTGCGGTAACCATTACAATCTTAGCTGCCGGATTAATCTTTAAAATCTCACTGACTGCATCAATCCCATCCAGCTTTGGCATGGTAATATCCATTGTAACAATATCCGGTTTAAATTCCTCATATTTTTTCATGCCATCTTCGCCGTCAACTGCTTCTGCTACAACTTCGTATCCCGCCTCTGTAAGCATATTTCTTAAAAAACGTCTTGATGTTCTTGAGTCATCTACTATTAATACTGTAACCATACTATTTCTCCATTCCTCCGCTTTTGCGGTTTTTTCATTTCTTTACAAATAGGTTTCCTGGCTGGCAAGCTCCACATTCTCATTGATTGCCATAATCAAGTCAAATTGACTGCCTTCGTAACCGATGGTTACGACATAAAATCCTTTTTCACTTGTAATATGCACATTATCATAAAATACCGGTGGATATAATACCACATCTATATCATCATCGCAAAGTCTTGTTGCAAATGCACCATTCGTACAATTAATCAGTTCGCAGACTGCATCGTATGCATCCATATCAAATTCCTGAAAATCTTCCATTGCAAAATCCGATGCAACTTTTAACAATACCTCATCGCTTCCGATAATTCCAAAGAAAATATCCATATCGCCATCCATCATCTGACTGCCGATAAAATCCCCTTCATACTCCTCTTTTATCGTAATCTTTTCCAGTGTCATTTCGTCACCAAGATAATGTTTCAGGCTTTTTAATACACACTTTAACTGTAAAATATACTCCTCCTGACGCATCTTTACAAATGTAGACACCATTGCATCAATATCCCCATCTTTTAATACCCGCAGTTCCCTGTCTGTCAGATTGTTGCCAACGTGGTTGCGGGCGATATACCCGCCAAACATCATATCCTTCATTGCTATACCTCTCTTAACCCATCCATCATTATACTGCTCGTACAATCCCCTATGAATATCAGCACAATTATTTATTACATTATACAACACATAAACTATATTAATCAAGCAGTTTCCCAATAAAATGATATCATACCATATTCGGGCAGCACTGGCATTCTCCGCTCTTTTTCTGTTACTGTGCCTGTAATAATATTTTCCTTGAACATAACAACAGCCGCCCGGTCAACACATTACCGGACGGCTGTCTTGTTATGATTATTTGTTTTTTACTTATCCTCTACACTGTAGTTTGGAGCTTCCTTTGTGATATGAATATCATGTGGATGACTCTCTCTTAATGCTGCAGATGACATCTTGATAAACTGTGCTGTTTCCTGTAATGTCGGAATATCCTGCGCGCCACAGTATCCCATACCGGAACGAAGACCACCCATTAACTGGAAGATGGTATCTTCTACAAGTCCCTTATATGCCACACGTCCTTCAACACCTTCCGGTACCAGCTTCTTAGCGCCGGTCTGGAAGTATCTGTCCTTACTGCCGTTTTCCATGGCAGCGATAGAACCCATGCCTCTGTATACTTTATATTTTCTTCCCTGGAATAATTCAAATGTTCCCGGGCTTTCGTCACAGCCTGCAAGCAGACTTCCGAGCATACATACGTTGCCGCCTGCTGCGATTGCTTTTACGATATCTCCGGAGTACTTGATACCACCATCGGCGATAACCGGAATACCGTACTTCTTCGCTTCTTCGTAAGCACTCATAACTGCTGTTACCTGTGGTACACCGATACCTGCAACAACTCGTGTTGTACAGATAGAACCCGGTCCGATACCAACCTTAACCGCATCTACGCCTGCTTCGCAAAGAGCCTTTGCAGCTGCACCTGTTGCAATGTTTCCGGCAATTACCTGAAGGTCCGGATATGCAGCCTTAATATTTTGTAATGTAGTGATAATGTTCTTTGAATGACCGTGTGCAGAATCGATTACGATACAGTCAACCTTTGCCTTTACAAGGGCTTCCACACGTTCCATAACGTTTGCCGTAATACCGACAGCGGCGCCGCAGAGCAGTCTTCCCTGTGCATCATGGGCAGATAACGGATATTTAATCTGCTTTTCGATATCCTTAATTGTAATCAGACCCTTTAACTTAAATTCGCTGTCTACAATCGGAAGTTTTTCTTTTCTTGCCTTGCCTAAAATCTTCTTTGCTTCGTCTAATGTAATGCCAACCGGTGCTGTAATCAGATTCTCGCTTGTCATACATTCCTTAATCGGTCTTTTATAATCTTCTTCAAACTTCAGATCTCTGTTGGTGATGATACCCACCAGCTTGCCATCATCATCTGTAATCGGCACACCTGAAATTCTGAATTTACCCATCAGATTATTTGCATCTTCGAGTGTATTGTCCGGATGCAGATAAAATGGGTCCGTAATAACGCCATTTTCCGAACGCTTTACCTTATCCACTTCTTCTGCCTGCTGTTCTACAGACATATTCTTATGAATAATACCAATACCGCCCTGTCTTGCCATGGCAATTGCCATTCTGTGCTCTGTAACAGTATCCATTCCCGCGCTCATCAATGGAATGTTTAACTTAATGTTCTTTGTCAACTGTGTTGACAGATTAATCATATTCGGCGTTACTTCTGAATACTGTGGAACTAATAACACGTCATCAAATGTAATGCCTTCGCCAATGATTGTACCCATTTCTACTGTATCCTCTCTTTCTTTCATTTTAATGTGTTTTGTGTATTATTTGACAATATAACAAAATACGCTGATAATGTCAAACACTTTTTTCTGTACATTCACTTTTTTATTCATCCATGCGGTCTGCGGCTTTCGGTACACCCGCCCGAAGTGCCTCAAGCATCTTTTCATCCGGTTCTAAGATGATGCGCACCATTTCATTGCTTGCATCCATTGTATATAAAACAACCGTCTTTTCGGGTGCTGTATTGGAAGTGTATTCTGCGGTCCGCAGTTTTTTGTGTTCCATTCCAAGCGCTGCCTGGCAGGTCGGTTTCGCAAGCATGGATGCTTTTGCAATATTGTATACCCCGCAGCGTTTTCTCATGGACTGTGACATAATTTTATCAATTGTGAGCTCACCGTCCACTAATGAATATTCATACTCTGCATTGTAATATTTAAACAATATTACCGTAAATACCACAAATATCGCTGTGAGCAGAATTCCCAGTGCATAAGTTGACGGAATCGTTGTGACTGCAAGAATACATGCAAGAATCATAACGGTCTTAAATACTGCCGCCTGCTTTGGGGCTTTCGTTTTTAAAATCTGTTCTGTTGTAATATTATACATAAATTCTCCATTCTGCCGGAGTTTAAACCAGCCTGTCTGTTACTATCATAATCCTTTTTGTACTAAAAAGCAATAAAAACCGGCAGATTTGACAAAATCTGTCTCCTCTGCCGGTTTCAATCTACTGCCCGTTTTACCGTCCAGCCAAAAAATATTTATTTTTATGCATTTTAACAGCAGGAATTACATCATTCCCATGCCGCCCGCACCGCCTGCCGGCATTGCCGGAACATCTTCTTTGATTGTTGCAACAACGGATTCTGTTGTAAGCAGTGTAGATGCAACACTTGTAGCATTCTGTAATGCACTTCTTGTAACCTTTGCAGGGTCTAAGATACCGGCATCAATCATGTTGACATATTCGCCGTTTAATGCATCGAAACCTGTTCCTACTTCAGATTCTCTTACCTTATTAATAATAACAGAACCTTCCAGACCTGCATTTGCTGAAATGTGGTATAACGGAGCTTCGAGTGCCTTTAAGATAATCTCTGCGCCTGTCTTTTCATCACCTATCAGTGTTTCTGTCAGTTTCTTCACTTCCTTAGAAGCATGAATATAAGCAGAACCACCGCCAGAAATAACGCCTTCTTCTACGGCTGCTCTTGTTGCATTTAAAGCATCTTCCATACGAAGCTTTGCTTCCTTCATTTCTGTTTCTGTTGCAGCACCGACTCTGATAACAGCTACGCCGCCTGCCAGCTTTGCAAGTCTTTCCTGTAACTTTTCTCTGTCGAAATCAGATGTTGTTTCGTCAATCTGTGCACGGATCTGTGCAACTCTTGCTTCGATTGCAGACTTTTCGCCTTCACCGTCAACAATAACAGTATTTTCCTTCTGAACCTTAACAGACTTTGCACGGCCGAGCATATCCATTGTAGCATCCTTTAATTCAAGTCCTAATTCTTCTGAAATAACCTGACCGCCTGTAAGGATTGCAATATCCTTTAACATTTCTTTTCTTCTGTCGCCGTAGCCCGGAGCCTTGACAGCAACAACATTGAATGTACCTCTTAACTTGTTGACGATTAATGTTGTAAGTGCTTCACCTTCAACATCTTCAGCGATAATTAACAGCTTTGCGCCGCTTTGTACAATCTGTTCTAAGAGCGGAAGGATTTCCTGAATGTTAGAAATCTTCTTGTCTGTGATTAAAATGTATGGATTATCAAGAACTGCTTCCATCTTATCCATATCTGTTGCCATATAAGCTGAAATATATCCTCTGTCAAACTGCATACCTTCTACAAGGTCAAGTTCTGTCTTCATGGTCTTAGATTCTTCGATTGTGATAACACCGTCGTTAGAAACCTTTTCCATTGCATCTGCTACCATCTGTCCGACTTCTGCATCACCTGCTGAAATAGAAGCAACCTTTGCAATCTGATCCTTGCCTGTTACCTTTTCGCTCATCTTTGCAATCGCTTCTACAGCACACTCCGTTGCCTTCTTCATGCCTCGTCTTAACACGATTGGATTAGCGCCTGCTGCAAGATTCTTCATACCTGCATTTACCATTGCCTGTGCAAGAACGGTTGCTGTTGTTGTACCATCACCTGCTACATCATTTGTCTTTGTAGCAACTTCCTTTACAAGCTGTGCGCCCATGTTTTCAAATTTGTCTTCCAGTTCGATGTCCTTTGCAATTGTAACACCGTCGTTTGTGATTAACGGAGCACCGTAAGACTTATCCAGAACAACATTTCTTCCTTTCGGTCCTAATGTTACACGTACTGTATTTGCTAACTTATTTACACCTTCTTCAAGAGCTTTTCTTGCATCAATGCCATATTTAATTTCCTTTGCCATGATATTTGACCTCCGATTTCTATTTTATACTGTATCAAAACTGCTTTTACCAGATTTTTCTATTCCATAATTGCAAGGATATCAGACTGTTTTACGATGATATATTCCTCGCCGTCTAATTCCACTTCTGTTCCTGAATATTTAGAATAAATAACTTTATCGCCTGTCTTAACCTGCATTGTTACTTCCTTGCCGTCTACAACTCCACCAGGACCAACTGCAATAACTTCTGCCTGCTGTGGTTTTTCCTTTGACTGACCCGGTAATACAATGCCTGATTTTGTCGTTTCTTCTGCCTTTAACGCTTTAATTACAACTCTGTCTCCCAATGGTACTAACTTCATATTATCCTCCATTCCGCCGCCGGTAAGGCTGCCTTTGCGCCGCCCCGAACTTGTATACGACAGCTGCTATTATTTTCCTTGTTAGCACTCATTTAATTTGAGTGCTAATTTCAATATCATTAAAATATCACTCTGCCTTTTGTTTGTCAACAGATAATTGGAAATATCTTTTGTTTTTAATAATTAGATTATACTTTTTTAATTTTTTGATTTTGCGCGCCGATACGCACTGTTTTTCCGTAAAAAAACAGATACTGCTGGGCATAGCCGCCGTAGCTTCCGAAACGTGTCTTTGCAAATGCCGCAATTTTTTCTTTGTCCGTTTCCTTTCCCGAAAAATAAAGCTGCTCCATAATCCGCTTAATCCACACATCCACCGGAAATGCATCGCGCTTATCCAGCCCGAACAGCATACAGCAGTTTGCAACCTTACTGCCGACCCCTTTTATCTTTGTCAGCATTTTCTCACATTCTGCGGTATCCGCCGCTTTTAATGCAGCCTCCGATATCTGTCCGTCTGCCGTTTTCTGCACCGCATCTACAATATACGGCGCTCGGAAGCCCGTTTTGCAGTCCCGCAGGTCTTCTTCCGTGACATTGCACATCTGGCTGACCGTTGGGAAGGCAAAGAATCGCATTCCGTTTATTTCACCCAGATCATCCCCGAAACGCTCCGAAAGCGTTTCCACAATCTTCTTAATATGCGGAATCTGCTTATTCTGCGATATAATAAAGGAAATTAAAGTTTCAAAAAATTCCTGCTGTAAAATATGTACGCCCTGCATGGTTTCCACTGCTTCCTTTAACGTATCGTCCGTCTGTAAAAGCGCCGCCTTTATCCTGCCGTAGTCCCTGCCAAAGTCAAAATAATCCCGCCATATCATTTCGTAATCCTGCATCGTCGTATCAAACAAAATTACGCTGTCTTTTTCCTGACGTATACGTAACAGTCTATGAAATGCACAGACTGCATATTCCTGTTCGGCGAGTTTTTTAAAATGAAAACACTGCCCACATTCTAGTGTCTGCGCAAGATCAAAATCCCTCACTTCTGTAAGTACAACATTTCCCTCATCATAAGAAATCTGCATTGCTTGTCCTTTCTGCTATAAAATTGAATTATCCTTTGTCATGGCGCGCGTCAGTGAATCCTTCGCATTTTTCCACGGCTCGTCTGCATATTTATGGTCAAATTTATTGATAAACCATGCCACATCATCACGCACACGCTTCATATTTTCCAGATACAGCCGGTCTGTATCCACACGGAAGTTTTCTGCCGTACTGCCCGAAAACTTCTGTGCACCGCGCTCGATTAACATGCCGTAATGCGCTGTACAAAAACCCTTGCTGTGCAGGTATTTCTCTTTAAATGCTACATCGGACTGATATAAATGCAGCACCGTATCCACATACCGCTCAAATGTATTTTGTATACGGTTACACACAAAGCAGGACTGTTCCAGTTCTTTAATATAATCACATGCTGACGGTGTTTCTGCCTTTTTAAACAGCGTCTTTGCCTTTACCGGCTGTTCATTTCTTTTTTCAATCTCGTTAATCACCTTGTCCATATGTGTCTTCATCACCAGTGCAAATCCCAGACGGTTTTCTACAGCATAAATCTTTTTCAAATGCTTCCGGCAGAATCCCATTTTGTCTGTTTCGGCACGGATATCGTCTTCCATGTAACTTGGTCCCATCGTATATTCTACCGCATTATTTTCCAGTTCCTGATACATTGCGCAGAGTGGACACTCGCAGTCTTTGTCAAATGCATCATTAACGGGAATCGTATATATCTTTTCTTTCATTTTTATACTCCTTTTTATGTATACTGCCTGCATAACAGACAGGGCCGCCGGCACTCTTTGCGGCAGCCCCTTCTAAACTCTTTGATTGTATCATACTGTATGCACAAATGCTATTTACATTTTTTATCAAATTCGGGATTAAAGGCATAGAAATTATTAAAGTCTAAGCGTTGCTGCACTAAAGAAAGTGCCTCACCGAAACGCTGGAAATGCACGATTTCACGCTGACGTAAAAACCGCAGCGGCTCTAATACATCTGCATCGTCCGTAAGCCGGATAAGGTTGTCATAGGTTGAGCGGGCTTTCTGCTCTGCTGCCAGATCTTCAACCAAATCTGTAATCGCATCGCCTTTGGACTGGAACTCGCACGCATTAAACGGAATTCCTCCTGCCGCCTGCGGCCAGATTCCGGTCGTATGGTCTACATAATACGCTTCAAACGGTGTCCCCTTAATCTGGTCAACGCTTAAGTTCCTCGTCAGCTGATGTACCATAACGCTGACCATCTCCAAGTGTGAGAGTTCATATAGACCACCTATATATCGGTTAATATCTTTTACATAATTCCTACCTATTATATAGCACAAATTACGCTTAAATAAAATCCCCTGAATGAGATTTATTCCCCTCTACGTGCTTTCGCTTCATCGGACATGTGAATATCTCTGTAAATGTCCCTGTATCTTCCGTAGCACATGTATGTTTCCATGCCGACTGCATCCGGTTCTCTGCCAAGCTCTGCAAGATAAACTTTACGGATATACTCCTTCTGCTGATACTGGGCATATTCATCTGACTGCTTGATGTTGTCGTCAACATATGCCGTCAGATTGTCATCCCACGCTGCATCGTCCGGAATCTGGTTTCTGTAATTCTCCAGTCCTCCGTCATCTGCCGGTCTTCCCAGCAGTTCAATAAATGTACAGTTAATATACCAGTTCTTTTCTTCGTTTGTCATGTGTTCTCCTTCCTCTGTGTTCTCGGCTTCATCGGTGTCTTCTGTATAGCCCACACCAAAACCTTCACACACGGCGCTTACAATCGTATTTCCAATAGCATCAAAATTTTCTTCATACAGATGCATATCGTCCGCATCATCAATGAAGCACAGCTCCAATAAGGCAGATGATACACCTAAGCTCTTTACCTTGTTAATGGCAAGAAAATTTTCTGACCGGACTCCGCGGTTTCTGAATCCCAAAGCTTCCATATTCCGTAAAATAATCTGCTCCGTATTGGTAGTTTCTTCTCTCGGTGTAACATAAATTTCCGTGCCGCCGATGTCATCATCACCACTCTCATTATTCCTGCCGGAATTAAAATGCACTTCGATTGCATAATTGCACCCGGAAAAATCCGCCTGAAGTCCCAAACCCCTGTTACAATCCTTAAATGCATTACGCTCATAAGGATATGTAACAACTTCAATGCCGCACGCTTCAAATTTCTCCGCAAGCATACGCACGACACGCACGGTTTCATTCGCTTCCTCGTATCCACAGCCAACGGCGCCGGAGTCCCCGGCGCCATGTCCTGAAATAAGTCCCATTCTCATATTATTTGTCCTCGCTTTCTTCTACTAATTCATCATCGTCCGGCAATTCATCTGTGTATCTGCCAAGGAATGTTTTGACCGTTTTCCACAATGCCTTTACCGGCAGTCCACACAACGCCATATTTTTCAAAATGCTTACCGTTTCGTAGGCAATGTATAACAGTCCGAAAAATTCTGTAAGCCCGATACTTTCTCCAAGATAGCCGCGTACCACCTCCGGCAGAAAACCGATCATGTTGAAGCCAACAATCCTGTCCACTAAAATTAATGCCATAATGGACACTACCATGCCAATCTTGCGAATTGCTCCGTTAATTCCGAAGCAACTATTAAATTCCTTATCCTTTACGGCTCTAATACAGCCAAAAAATGTATCTAATACGACTGCAATAATAACAAGCTGTATCACGGGATTATTGCCCGCATTTTTGTAGATTTCAATAATCATCTCAATTCTCCTTTTCCGTTGCACCGGTGCAACTTTAATTTATTTTAGGGTAAAAAAATAAGCGCTTATGCGCCTAACTGCTGTCATAATAATTTTTCATACTTCAACCTCCGTTGATTATCGCCGTAATGTAATCCCTAAGTCTTACCCAGCTGTCGTTATACCAATAGTAAAACTGTTCCCGGACATAGGCATTATTTTTGACAAGAATGTCATTACAGCCAATAGTTGCCCCCACATCAAGATTGCTCGCTGCATAAATACTTCCGCGACTGTGAAAATCATTTGCGTAGGTCGTTGCACATTGAAAGTCTGCACTTCCCTTACTTGTCAAATTCCCGGAACTGTCCACAATAAAATTGTTATTTACGTTTATGCTGCCACCAACAATCATTGCGTTATCACTCCAAAAATTATGACAATAAACATTGCCCTCATGTCCCACACAAAAAACAGTTCTGTCCGTTCCAGCTATAATATTTCCCGCATGAAATGCCCAACCGCTTGTAATATTCATTCCAACCAGTCCATTCGCAGCGTTAATTCCCGTGCTTGTGATTTGAAAGCCTCCAATCGTTCCGCCCGTAAATGCAACCGTTCCATCTAAATTAATCTTCGCATAGGTGCTGTCCAACTGAAATCGGTTGGAACTTAATTTAATTACATCTGCACTTGCATTTATCATGCTTACAATCTGGCTATTATCGTTTTTGCTGACCTTTAACTCCAGACTTGCTGTTGTGGCATAATTATTTAACGTACCATTCACTTCTGTCTTTATGCTGTCCGCGCTCTGTTTTATAGCAGAATTCATCTGTTCCGTCGTGCTGTAGTCTTCCGGAGCCGGGGTCCAGTCGGTGGGTTTATTCCCCTGTTCCAATTTCAGTCCGCAGACCCATATAGTCCCCGCTGCTTTTGGTTCAATTCCAAAGTGCATTGTTCCTGCTTTTGTTATTCTGCATGTTGCGGATACTCTTGTCCATGTATTTACTTCTGTTGGACATACCGTTTCAATTGATTCGGCGGAGCATGAAGCCCCTGACATAAAATAACCAATGCTGAAATTATCCAAATTATCTGTCTTTACATAAGCACTATATGTATACACTTCTCCTTCCTGTACATTTACGCTTTGCCACAAAGCCTGCCATAACTGTCCGCTTCTTTTTTTTACTGTAAATCCTTTATACGTTCCATCTGTTTCCCAATTTATTATATTAGGCCATTCCGTTGTAAAATCCTTTGTCCCGGTATACAGATTCCGTCCTCCAATCTCCAGATTATTAAAATCCGTTTTCGTTGTATAAGTGCTGCTGACCTCACTCTTGAATCCATTTAAATTTGCTTCCAACGACGTCAGATTGTTCTGCAATGTTGTCACCGTGCTTCCGTCCGCCTTCTGGGTAATCGCCGTTGTATTGGCATTAACCGTTGCCGTCAAACCTGAAAGTGTCTGATTTAACGATGTGTATCGATTGCTAAGCGTTGTTGTTGTACCTTCGAGTGCCGATATGGAACTGTCTATATCTTCCGGAGCCGGTGTCCAATCGGTGGGCTTGTTGCCTTTTTCTAATTTCAGTCCGCAGACCCATATATTTTTCGATTTGTCTGACTGTTCAAACCGAAATGCGGCTTCTCCTGATTTGGTAACAACAAATGTATGACTTATTCTCTGCCACTCTGATGATATTTCTATTGATTTATATTTTGTATCAAAACTCGCACCTTCGCTTGTTGCATATATATAACAAACTCCTCCGTTTGCTTTTGCATACCCACTGAATGTATATATTTCTCCTTGTTTTACCTCTACAACTTGATATAAACCGTTCCACCAAGTTGAATTTTTTTTCACTGTAAAACCATTGTATGTTCCATCATTTTTCCAAAGATGTAAGTTTTTCCAACCTGTTCCGTTATAATCCTTTGTGCCTGTATACAGATTCCTCCCACCAATCTCCAGCTCACTAACCGCCGTTGTAATATCCTGCTTCCACACCTTACTGCTTATCTGTCCCTGCACTTCTGTAAGCTGTGTTCCCTGCGTGCTTACTGTTTCTGTTACCGTCTGCACCTGGGCAAGTGCGGAAGCTGCGTTATTGTTTGCGGCCTCTGCAAGAGTGTACACGCCATCTGCTTTTGTAACTGCCGTCTGTACATCGGTTGTCATCTGCTTAAATGCAACATCTAACGTCTGGCTGTCTGCATCCACAAACACCCGCGCGCTGTTAATTGTCTCTTTACTACCGTTAATAACCGTAAAAAGGCTGGTAATATCCAGCTTATTTGCAGAAATGTTGGCATTGTCTGATACCATATCATTTCGGATAATCGGTCTTTTTATGCCGTCTTCCTGTACACCGTACAGCGGGTCAAACATTAAATTTCCATTCTTATCCCAAATGTAAATATTGTAATCACCGGCGGCATCTTTTCCAATCTGCACCCGCGCCGTCTGCGCATCATCGCAAATTTTTATCGTATTATCTGCAATGTCCAGATTCCCGGACTTACTTGCCACTTCTACTAAATTAGTATACAGCCTGCCGCTGGTAATCTTATCCGCAGCGATGTCCTGAATCATTGCCGACTTAATCTGTGCATCACCTATCAAGCCCACAACTGTATTACTGAATTCTGTTGTAAGACTTCCACCGGAAGCTGTTCCAAACATCAGTGTATTAATATTTGCCACGTCCGATGTCAGGCTATGAATCAGCGCACTGCTGGCAGTAAGAGCGTTTGTTTCCAGTATGTCAATGCGGCCGGTTGCCGCACTAAGATTTTGAATCGTGGCATACTTTAAATCCGCGTCCGTTGCCGTCAGTTTAGTTGTTTCCAACGTACCGATTTTCGCATTGGCCGCAGTAAGCGTATCCGATACATTCAAAATCTTCGTATTTACCTCAACAAATTTTGCACTGTTGGCAATGACTTCATCTAAGCGCTGTATCTTTGCGGCATCAATATTGTCGATTGCATCTCCGTCCACCGTTCCGTTATCCGTTGTTATGTTGTCTACCGTATCGCTTGTATCCTCATACTTCTGCGCATACTCCTCAAAACTTAACTTTACATTAGATATTTCACAGGTGTTTTTATCCGGATTATCTGGATATTCAGTCATTTTAACGATTCTTTGCTGTACACGGATTTTAGTATACTTGTCAATAATCAGCACCGTATCACCAAGGGAATACTGTAAAATGCTATATTTCCGGCTTACCTTTGCCAGATCAAGCACATCACAGGTATATGCAACAACCGGATGCGCAAGGTCATACAGCTTCTCTTTTGCATCTTCCATCAGGCTTTCAGGCACCGTGTAGCGCTCATCTTTCCAGTAATACGTCTTGACCTTCGGGCTGTATGTGTGGTCCTCAAGATACTTTATGCCGTTATTAACAGATTCTATGGTAAGTCCGTCTTTTCCAGCCGGAATAATCCGGGTATAAAAATCCGTTGTCTGCGCCTGCTGTCCGACAGATTTTAAATTTAATTGGCTGCTAAAATACACTCCTCTGTCGCTTCCGCGTTTTTCAGTAAATGTCACCACTTTATTTAAGCTGTCAATCATCGGTTCGACACGATACGTCTTTACTGCCTGCTTTAAAATCTCCCATGCGGAAGCATTGGTCTTTTTAATCGTCCGCTTTTTTGTCAGACCGCTCACGCACCGCCAGCCTGTGCCCGCAAATGCAAGGTTCATTGCCTGCACAATCGTCTGTTCCGTGGTTGTAAATGTATCAAAATGTGTGCCTTCCAGCTCCTCCACATTCAACTGCGCCGTAATTTCATAGTTGTTATCTTTCGCATTAATCTGTTTTATAACATATTCGTCGTCTTTAGTCTGGATATAGTTTTCCAGCGTCATTTCTTCTGGCATGGCACATACCGGAACAGAAAAATGGAGCGTGCGGTCATCATAGTCCAGTACACGCTCTATTCTCAAATCATTATAAGTTGTAACCGGCAGCATCATCTTCCGCCGTGCGTTTAACAATCGAAGCATTGCCGCCCTCGCTTTCTTTTTTTATTCAGAAATCATAAACAGCATATCCTGCACGTTGGTTCCGGTTAATCCATCATATGGCTCCTCATCGCAGCGTTCTAATTCTTCAAGCGTAATCTTATTCATTTCCAGTTCTTCCTCAATGCTGTTTAATTCGGCAACTTCCTTTAATGCCTTTTCCCTGTCATCATCACTGCCGTAGGTGTATTCCTGCTGTGTATTCACCACTTCACCGGCGGCATTTTTTGTTACCCGGTCTTTTAATACAGGGTGTCCGTCTGCATCTTTTACGCAATCCTTTTCAAGAATTTCTGTCCGCTGGGCGTTGTATGCCACATATTTCTCTGTCAGTGTCTTAATATTCACTGCAAGCGCATACTGCACCTTAATAGGAAGCTTCTTTGCCTTTACCGCCTGCAAACCCACAATCACGCTCTGTAACTCACCTAATTTTATCTTTGTCTTCATGTCTTATTCCTCCGCTGTTCCGTCAATTATTGAATCCACATAGTCGGCAAATTCCGTGTAATCTGCACGGCACTGTGTCTTATTCTCTTTGTAGAGCTTACTGTTTAATACCGTCTGTGTAATGCTCACGATAGAGCTGTCTGGCAGTTCGCCGTTGACCTTATCAAATCCAGTGCTAAATGTACACACCGTTGCGGTCGTTCCGTCATCCTGTTTAATTGTGCTGCTGCCTCTTACCATAAAGCTCTTTTTTTCTGTTGTTTCGCATGTTTTAGTCAACATTGTCATTTCCTCTCTTTCTATCTGTATCTTGGATAATAGCTTAAATTTGCAGTACATACACTGCTAAGCTTCAATGTCCAGCTTCCCGGTTCTGCCTGCGGGAACTCCCACAGGTCCGTCTTTCCTAAAATATTTTCACCGTTTTCGGTAATCGTGCAATTTTCACCGTCAATGACTATTTTAGAATCTTTCTGTACCTCTGAAATTGTAAATGCCTGCTCTGTCAGTCCTTCAATCGTCAAGCTGTTCAAAGCTATGTTCGATGACACGGTAAGCACCAATGGCGTCTTATCCGTTCCCGGTACCGTAAACGTCTGCTCTGTTCCTGCAAAATCTAAGCTCTGCCGTGTTCCAAGCTTGTTGTATCCGGTTAAGGTAAGCTCGTAATGATATAACCAGCGTTTTACCAGTTCCCTATTTTCAGATTTAAAATCAAAAGTGTATTGAAATTCCATATCATCTAATTTCACAATACCGGAATCAAACTCTGAAAGCATACTACTCATCAACTGTTCACATTCTTCTTTTGAATTGCCTTTGATTAACATATCAATGTATATTTCAAAATCCGTATAACGATTAGGTTTTATCTTAACAGGATCAATGCCTGTATCAAGCCAATCTGTATACGTTATAACATTACGTGGCTGAATCGTCTGACTCAGCCACGTAACATTCTTTTTATATTTTTCATGTAAATCAACACCATTTACTATCATCTGCTCACCGCCAGTCTTAACGCTGCCTGATTCATAAAATAATCAACATCATCACGATTTCTGAAATTGTAATTGCCATTAAAATTAATCTGCGTGTTGTCACCGCCTTTCGGATTATTTCCCGGCAAATCCGCTGAAATGTTCAGACTTTGTGCAAGTCCCATTGCCGCCTGTGCAATCTTGTACTCTTGCTGTTTTATCTGTTCTGCCATTCGTCCTACAAAGTCCGGCATCCATGTTTCATAATCCCTCAATGGGCCTTCATCCGGACGTGAAAAATGCAGAATATTCGTTATTTTATTCGCAATACTCTTTGCTGCATCTCCAACCGAATCAATCATAGATTTTATTCCCTTTGCCAGACCACTAACAAAATCTTTTCCCCACTCAAAACCAAGATTGATTAAATCTTCAAAAGTATTAGTCAAAAATGACACAAGATTTCCTATGATCCCACCAATGGCTTCAACAATTCCCCCAAGCATTTCTTTAATACCAGTCCATACACGTTCCCAGTCACCTGAAATAACTCCTAATACAACATCAATAATACCCTGAATAAAATCCATTGCGCCCGAGACGACTGATTTTATAACACCAAGTACCAGTTCAACTACATTCTGTATTACAATCAGCACAGCTTTAATTGAAGTTACAATATTTAATAAAAACAATTCTATAAAAGCTTTTATCCCTTCAATTGCTAATATTAAAATACCTTTTAAGAATTCAATATGCGGCGATACATACGGTTCAAGCCATTCCCAAAATTCCTGTATAACTGCAATCAATTCAGAGATTATCTGTTGAATAAACGTAAACATCCCTAAAAGCGTGTTATTTACAAAATTTCTGAAATCATCACATTTTGTATACAATCCAACTAATATTGCAATAACTGCCACTATTGCTGCCACAATCATTCCAACAGGTCCCAACATCAATGATATAGACTGCGCTATTCCTTTTGAAGCCGTTATAATTTTCATAAATATTCCCGGAAGCATTGAACATTTATTCATGAAAATCCCTATAAACGGCATTATCTTGGCTGCCACTGCCGATACTGTTGAAATCCCTGCTGATATTTTTCCTATGACAAGCAGCAACGGCCCTATTGCCGCAATTAATAATGCAATATCTACGATTAGTTTCTTTTGATGATCTGACATTCTATTGAGCTTATCAACCACACCCTGCACACTTCCCACAATATTACGTATTTGAGGCATAAGCAGTTCACCAATGCTGATAGCCAGTTCCTGGCATTGGCTTTTCAAAATTGTAAGCTGACCTTTTAAATTGTCATTCATAATATCAGCCATATTTTGTGCCGAATCCTTTGAATTATCAATGGCTGTTGTAAGCTTATCCAAATCGCCTTCCGTTGCATTTACAATTGCCAAAAGCCCCGACATGCCTTCCTTTCCTGCAAGCATCGCCGCAAGCCGGGCTTTTTCCGCTCCTTCTGCACCATATGCCGATTCAATAAGCTTCTTTTGTGCTTCCTCATATTCATCTGCTGTTGTTTCTCCATTTTCATAGGCCGTCTGCAACTGATTCATTGATTCCGTTAATTCTTCAGCAGATATCTCTGATTGTCCAAATCCATCCCGAAGATTTACCATTAAATCCCGCAGACTCAACATTTTTCCTTCTGAATCTGTAAGACTTACTCCCAATTCACTCATTGCTGCTTCAACTGCATCTGTTGGCTTTGCCATATTTGTCAATATTGCTCTCAATGCAGTACCCGCATTTGTAGCCTTAATTCCACAGTTCGCCATTAATCCTAAAGCAATCGAAGTATCTTCAGCAGAGTATCCTAACGCTCCACATACCGGCGCACAATATTTAAAAGATTCTCCCAGCAAAGATACATTGGTGTTGGAATTTGTTGCTGTTGCTGCAAGTGTATCCACAAATTTCTCTGTATCCTGTGCTGTAAGTCCAAACGCTGTCAGTGCATCTGTTACTATATCAGAAGTCGTTGCTAAATCTTCTCCAGAAGCTGCTGCAAGATTCATAATTCCGCTAATACCTGACATCATTTCTTCTGTCTTCCAGCCTGCCATTGCCATATAAGACATTGCCTCGCCCGCTTCTGTTGCAGAGAATTTTGTCTGTGCTCCCATTTCACGTGCTTTTTCTTTCAGGCTGTTCATATCTTCGCCGGTTGCGCCGGAAATGGCCTGTACATTACTCATTGCACTTTCAAAGTCCGCCGTTGTCTTTACTGCCGCTGTTGCAACGCCACCAATACCTGCAGATACAACCGACATGCCTTTTCCGATTTTCGTTGCAGTTTTTCCGATTTTACCTGTCACATCGGAAACTTTCTGTAAAGCCGCATTTGCACTGTTCGCTTCTTTTTGGAGTTTCTTTATTTCCTCTTTTGTCGCTTCAACCTCTCTTTGCAGGGCTCTGTATTGTTCCTGTGTGATTTTTCCATTTTGTCCTACCTCAGAAGCCGCCTGCCTTTGCGCATTTTGAAGCATTTGAAGCTTCTGCTTTGTTTCATCTATTGCTTTATTTAATAAAACCTGCTTCTGCTTTAACAGCTCTGTATTAGTCGGGTCCAGTTTCAGTAATCTTGTTACATCTTTTAATTCGTCCTGCGTTTTCTTAATATTGTCATTTGTACCTTTTAATGCGTTTTGCAGTCCGGTTGTATCCCCACCAATTTCAATAGTGATTCCTGCAATCCTGCTTTTTGCCATTTCCTCACCTCACAATAAAAACCGCCCCTGATGCGCGTATTACATCAGAAACGGTCAAAGTCTTCCTGCTGTGCCATTATTGGATAATCATAATCGTCATTGTTTTTTTCTGTATACATATCATATACAAGACCGATTGTTACTCTGTCACAATCGGAAAGATTCAAGCCCAATTCTAAACACCTAAGGATAAATAATGGTGTCGTCATCGTGCGAACTGTTGGTTGAATTTTTTTTTACTTTCTGCCACTGACATATTATTCAGTCTCCACAACTCAATAATATCAGGAAGTGCCTGATACAGTGATAAGACGTTAAACTGCTCCAGCCATTCTTCCGGCGTGTCCGGCTGTGCCGGGTCTGCATGCTTGGCCATTATATATGCTACATTTTCAAACAGCTCAAGATTTTCAATGTCGCCGCCGTCATCTTTTTTATTCTTATCACTGTTTTTTGTAAGCTGTATCATATCCTTAAAAATATCCCTGCCAAAATATGCTCTGTACAGCCGTGGAATTGTTGCCGAAGCACGAAATTTCACCTTTTTCCCGTCAATTAAAATATTTTTTACAATCATACTACTCTCCTGTCTTAACCGGAACATATACACTTTCATACCACTTCGTATATGTTTCATTTGCTGTTGCTCCTGTTGTTTTTGTCTTCACATTTCCATTTGCAAGCGGACTTGCCTTTAATGATAATTTATCGGTCTGTACCTCTTTTTTATCCTCATTTGTCTTTGAAGCTACGTCCGGACGCGATGCCTTGCAATTATACATTACATGCCTTGTTGCCTTTACATCTCCGTCAAACTCAAACAGCAGTGCAAATGCTTTCGGTTCAACATTACTGTTTTCTACAAGCACTTTATTATCATCTAATGTATTACATAAAACATCTGTTTCAAATGTCTGTGGAATCAATGCCATTTCAAAATCGCCTTCATATCCATTATTGGCCGTTGCCGTGTAATACACCATACCGTCCGCATAAAACTCAGATGTATCTCCCTTTGCCGAAAGCGACAGTGACACCGAACCCGGTATCGCAACCGGTGTTTCAAATGTAACCGTACCGTCTTCATCTACATTCATAACTGCGTAATGTGCATTTTTCAAATTAAATTTCACTTTATTTTCTGCCATTGCTAAACCTCCAACTGATATAGTTCTTCAAATATCTGCTCATCTTCAATATAGTATTCGTCCCTGTTATAAAACAGATTGTACTTATCAAACTGTTCCTCTAACTGCTGTTCCAGTCTTGGCGACTTTTCACCCACATACAATTCAACAAAAAGCCTCTGCTTCTTGTAATATGTCTTTCCGTCCGCAGCCATATTATCGCTTTTAGGCAGTGTAAAAATAATATAAGGAACTGTCGGCACTTCATTATCATCAAAACGCCAATATGCAACCGGAATACCTAATTCTTCAAGCATCTGTTTAATTTCGTTATACCCCACTGCTTATCCTCCTTATAGTTCTTTTCTGCAATTCATTTACCGCCCATTCTTCAGCCGGTTGTATATGCACAATCGGTTCAACTTTTCTTCCCGTTTTCCCCGAAGGTAATACCTCTTTATGCCCTTTTTCCAACAAATGTGTTAATTGATATTGTCCCTTCGAGTAAATCGTTCTTTTTTTACGGTTAAATGTTTCTTCTACTGTTCTGCTGGTCCAACTCTTTTTATATGTTCCTGGCGGGTATTTCTTACCGCTCCTGGTCTTTCTGTCACGATTACTATCTCTTACTGGTGCAGCACTTTTTATTTTTTTGACAGCTTCTTTTGCTACACTGTCAATGTCCTCTTTCATATTGCTTGTAACATCACCTGCATAATCCTGCATTATCTTTACAATTTCACCTGAAAGCTGGTCAATTTTTATCCGTCTTGACATTTACAGCACTCTTTTCATCTTCTTTTAAAATTCCCTTTTTTACCAGAATGTCCGCAACTTTCTTATCCTGAATTGTAATCTCATCACCTTCCGTTGCTCCATACTGCTTATGTATAAATGATTTAAGAACTTTCATTCAAACTCCTCCTGTCTTCATACTGCGGCGCCGCCTTTAAAAGTGTTATATACACTGTTGGCGGCACTGTATCCATTTTTTCCTGCAACTGTTTCACCGTATACTGCTCATCTTCAATTAATATTACAGATTTTGCATTTACAAACTTATTAACCGGCACACTGATTAACTTATCAATGTTACTTCCGGCAATTTTCGCCTGATAAAATCTTGTAACACCTATTGTCCGGATTCCAAAACGCAGCCTTGCAACTTCTTTCACAATAGCTTTGTTTTTGGCTTCACAAATAATCGCAATTCCGTCATTAAACTGTTCCACTCTCCTCTGCCTGCTGTTGAGCATACCGCTTTACCTCCTGTGCAATCTGCAATGCGTTAATATCCGCCTGATAATTTTTCATAAAATCATCAAGTGCACCTGCCCTCGCATATATCACATAATTTAAAAGTAAATCTTTCGCCTGACTGTCACCTGTTTCAGTGCTATAATCAAACTGCGTCCCACATAAATCATTGATTCTGTTCATTCCACGCAGAATACAGCCGGAAAGTTTTTCATCTCCGGCCGCATCTTCCCATGTTATGTCAATATCATTTTTTATTTCTGCAAGCAGCTCTTTACTAACCGCTGTCATTTTTACGCCTTCTGTTTTGTATTAACCGGATTGTCTTCCGTATTAGTAACCTGTACCTTTAAATCAAGCGCTTTCAGCTTTGAAATATCCAAATATACAAAAGCATTATTATCTTTTGGAATACCCATTGCATACATTTTGGTAAGATACACACGGTTATCTTCTAAAAACTGGTATTCATCGGAATACTCAATTTTGCCACTTGCGCCTGCGCCAATTCCCATAAAATATTTTTTAGGCAGTCCCAAAATTGCTTCGCCTTCCTCCATCGCTGACGACTGAATTGCTTTTGTAGGGTATGGAAATACATTATTTTTGTAATTCCCGGAAGAATCTCTTACTGTTGAAGCAGGAATTACCTTTGAAATATAATCAACCGGATTCACAATCAATACAACCTCCGGCACTGTCCGATATCCCCCGTTTGGCTTTTTTGCCAAAGGTGCAACTACAGCACAATATTCTGTTGCATCAAGTGTATTTAATTTTACTTTACTCTTATCTGTGTACACTCCGCTCGTCACTGACCCGTCTAAATCTTTGCACATACCGATTGGCTGATCTTTTCCTGTTCCTTTTAAAATTCCCTTTTCCAATCCGCCGGCAGAAGCTTCTGACAAGATGATTCTTACATAATTGTCTAACCATACAGGTCCTAACTGAAGCATGTCTTTTGCTACCGGTATAAATGCCGACAGCTTTGCAAGTGTCATATCCATTGTCTTAATCTGACCTGCAAGTTCCGTGGTAATTGCACTTGTAAGAGTAGACCATGTTGCCAAATCAATATTATCAGCATTAATAATCATCTTGATAGCACCCTGGCAATTAATAAAATCGACTTCATTCAAAAGTGGATGCGCTTCCTGCATATCATTGATAACTGTATCAATAATTGTCTGCGGAATTGCCTTTGCAATATCTGTAAGTGCCTGCTTAGGATTATCACTCTTTCCCGCTTCCGCCCACTTTTCGTAAAATTCTTTTTCTTCACTTGTAAGCTGTCTGATACCTCTCTGAGCTAAAATTGCCGTATCATTTGTCCCTCTAAGGTCTGCATATTCCTGTAAAATACAGTCCTGTACTCCTTCGGAAAACTGCTGTAAGTATTCTGCCATTTTATCAGAATCGTCTTCCTTTAATGCCTGTGAAAGCTTCTGCATTAAATCTTTGTTCTGCGCCTGCAATAAATCTTTGTTTAACATTTCTAATCCTCCTTTAACTGTACGCTTGTAAAAGCATTAAAAAAATCGCTCATCATTTTGAGCGATTTATTTTCGATATGTTCTTTTGGCTTTGTTTCTGTACTCTGTGGCTTTGCAAATTCCTTTACAAAATCCTGTAAAGTTTTCTGCTGCCGTAATTCCTGCTGTAACTGCCGGTATTTCTTTTCATAGCACTGATTTATCTGCGACTGGTCAACTGCCGCCTGTGAAATTTCATCACAGAAACCATATTCCATACACTGTTCCGGGGTCAGAATCGTTTCTGCCCTCATCATCTCAATCAGTTTTTCTTCCGAAAGATTACATCGTGCCAGGAAAATCTGTCTGTTCGTCTGCATAAGTACATCTAAATCATCAGCCTGCTTCCGCAGTTCTTCTGCATTTCCACGTGCAACTGTCCACATTTCATGAATCATAATGCTTGAACCAAGTCCCATGATAATTTTGTCACATGCCATTGCAATAACATAAGCCACAGAATATGCAAAACAGTCAATATAGCATGTCTTCTTGCAATTTTTCCGCTTTAGCAGGTTATAAATCGCAACACCCTCTTTTACATCTCCACCGTATGAATTAATATGGAGTTCCAAACTTCCTTCATCCGAAATTTCTGCCAGCATTTTGACAAAATAATTTGCCGAAGTTTCAGATTCTTCATACTCCAATGTATTCCAGTTAAACGGTCCCTGCGCTGTAACCTCGTCATAAATGTAAATCTGCGTAGGTTTCTCTGCTTGTTGCTCAAACCTGTACATCATTTTTGAATTGTGCACTTTCTTCACTTCCTTCCATTTTTTCATAATTCTTTGTGATGTAATGCCGTCTGCTCGCCTCCGTTCCGAGTTCGGTATCTCCGCACCGCTTCCGCAGCTCATCAATACTATACATGCCGGAGGAAATCAATTTGTCAATCTTCTCTGCTATAGAGAATAAATCTATATGCAAGATTGATGTTGTATCAATCTTAACACCTGTTCCCTGTAAAATCGCCTTTCCACTTCTTTTTCTGTTAATCTCACCTTCAAGCATACTGCATATCGGGTCAATACAGAATGTCAAAAAATTCTGTGTTATCCGTTCTACATCAGAAACGTCACCTTTTAAAAGCGCCACCGGCATATTTACGGAATTCGCAACTTTCATAACAATTTTGTCATCGATGTTGATGACATCATTCAATTCAGAAGTGGACTTTTTCGTTGATTCAGTTCCGCCCTTGCTTTCATAACTGTAACCGTTAAACAACGGCAGTACAGCATTTTTACTTTTGTAAAATTTTTTAAACCGGTTGTTCATCATATCTTCCATGACTTCATCAAAAGTTTTTCCAACCTGTTTTAATTCGCCTGACAGCTTTTGCGCATCAATACTCAGGATTCCTTTTTCTCCGCCGGACTTCTCAAATTTTTCAATCGCCGTATCCATTAACTGATTGTATCCGTCACATACGCTTTTTAGCAGCCGTCTTATCGAATTATTATTTAACTTAAAATACATCACCTGTGACATCGTTCTGCTTGTCCCCAGGGAAAATGAACCGCGTGAAATATTGTAAAATGTTCTTTCTTTGACAATTTCAGTCCCTTCCGAAAATCCGTCTGCAATTATTAATTGTCCGCCTACCTCTACAACAAGCACCCTGTCTTCATATAACAGCCTGTATACTAATTCATGCAAAAATTCACTTGAACTCTGATTCACATTGGGCTGGTAATTCCACAAATAGTATTCATCACCCATTTTTTCCTGTCCTTGAAAAAACGTCTTAAACTCACACTTACTAATTGCATTTGCAATCATATTAATCGCAACATTAATCATGAATTCCTCTGCAACCAGTGCCGCATACTTTTCTGAATCCACATAATTCTGTGAATCCATTTCAACTTTTTTGGCTACTATTTCTTCTATTTTTCCCGTCATTATATCGTGGAAAAAATTCTTAATTCCCAATGCTCTCACCACCCTTCTAATATGTCCATGCTCCCATACTGGAAGTCATAAACATTTCCTTACTCATTTTATTGTAAGTTATCAGTTCATCTCTCAAAATTTCTGCGGCAACAAATGCTTTAAATCCGTCTGTTTTTCGAGATTTAGGTTCTATCTTGCCATAAGTCATATTTCCCGCACTTGACGTAATTCTATTTGAATTATTACAGTACCAGCGCATAAGAGGGTTATTTCCCCAGCCTATCGCATGATTATTAAATAAGCTTGTAATCGTAGGAATAATCATCATTTCATCTGACGGACGCACTAACATAATATTTCCGTCTTTTCCTGCTGTGAAACCTATATCAACAAGTGCCTTAGATAACAATGTATATCTGTATTTATCAATTCCCAGCTTCATGATATTAAAATACTGTGCCTGCATATCCAGCCATGCCGCCGGAATATCCGGGCTGATTTCCGGTCCTTTGACAAATGTAAGCAGTCCTGCTTCTTCCCAATCCCGAAGCGGTGCTTTTATGCGTGATAAATCTTTACTTTCTTCACACACCCATGTATGCGTTATCCAATAATCAATATTATTTTGTATTACCAGTATGCCTGCCGCCACAAAATCTTCTGTACTGGCATAATCAACACCACCAACCGCATTTGTACCGCGCTCAAATTCAGGAATACTAATACCGGTGGCTTTAATATTCTCCCAATCTGTAACAACAGCTTCCTGCGTTCCCTGCGGGCAGTTGCACCTTTTTGTTGCAAATGATGAATGTCCTATAGGGTCTATTATGTAATCACTGTATTCCAAATCCATTTCATGTTGTAAATGCGGAAAATAAAAATACGAGGGATTTGCCATTGTCCAATTCCTTTTATCAAGTATCATCTTTTTATCAGGAATACGGCAGATAAACGGAATCGTTCCATTATCCGGCAATTCTCCCGCCAATATTTTCCGGCATTTGTCCAGTTCCGTATCAAGCGGACCGTCACGCACATTTCCGTCTGTTGTTATAATCGTCTGGCGCGGATGCGGAACCTTACCAAGTCCGGTAACTGCAACATCAACCAGTTTCATATTCTCATACGCATGATATTCGTCAAAATCAACTTTACCCGGCCTGAAACCGTCCTTTGTTTTAACACTTGATGTATTAAATGCAAATTCCGAACCTGTTTTTAAATTTTTAATTACTTCTTTTGTCCAATAGAAATATTTTTTCATCACAGTTTTATGTTCTTCAAGCACATTATAAACATCAAAAAAAGACATTTTTGCCTGTTTTTCACTCATTGCAAAAATGTCTATGTTATAATTTTTCACACCGTTCACCGGTGTCAGCAGACAAAAATCTTCAAATGACAGATATCCGTTCTTCCCGCTTCCGCGCCCCACATAAATATCCAGCTTAGGAAAACGCAGCTGCCCGTCAGGAAGATACACACAGTTATGCAACGCAAAACAAAATTTTTCCCACTCAAGCAGCTCAAATGGAAAATACTTTTGAAATGCCATATACCTGTCCAGTTGTTGTGAATCAACCGTCAAATCTTCTGCTTCAAAGATTCTTTCAATCATATTGCATAACTGCTTTTGTTCATCACAAATTTTGTATGGTTCTTTCCTGACAAGATTTATATAGTCTGTAATTCTACAATCCTGTATCATCTGCACCTCCAACATCTGCAATGTTATCATCTGCATTAATGCCCAATGTATCAAGAATTTTAAGCATTGTTGTTGTAACCCTTGTAACTTCTGCGATTGCCGGGTTTGTTTTATGAACTTCAAAGCCCTTTGTATTTATCTCTGTAAGCGTAACACCTTCATCGTCAATATCTTTTTGCAGCTTAACTTTTATGTCATACAATTTGCAGTAGTCTTCTACCAGTTTTTCAAGATGGTATTCGTTTGCACCTTTTCTTTCAAGCTGTTTTCTCAAAGATGCTTCAATTTTCTGCGCTTTGGTTGCCATACTACTCCCCCTTTCTCAAAAATAAAGTTTCAAAAAGTTAAAATTAAAACACAGTTTCCCGCTCCAAATGAGCATATAATATAAATAAGTCCAGACAATTACAATATCCGCAAAAAAACAAATTCATATCATGTGCAAGAATTTTCGGATTGTCGAGTTTCGCACCGGTCACCGCAGGTGCAAAAATTTTTTGAATTTTTTTACCCGGGGGGATTACCAGCGTTCTTCTGTAATCGGCGCATGATAATTATGCTTTCTATATCCATGCCGCTTTTCATGACAATTAAAACACAGGCTCACTAAATTTCTTTTTTCATTTCCTTCTACATCTATGTAATTAATTTCTAATGCAAGTTCTGGATGAGCTTTAACGTGATTCACATGATGTACCGTTGTTGCTCTTGTATATCTCCCCTGTTTTTTACAGTCCTGACACTCATACTTATCTGTAAGTAACACAGCAGTTCTTATCTTTATCCATTTTTTCCATGTATAAAATCTGTGCATGTCATTTTTTATGCACCATGCAACATACATAATATCATCTTGTGTCACGTTCTCACTCCTATCAACCATGCTCACCTGTCTTTGCTCACAGTCTTTGTCTTCCCCGCACACGACAAAAGGGAATGCCTTGTTTTAAGGCACTCCCTTCCCTTGGAATAAATCAAATGCAGTTTTGACAGATACTATATTAACACATATGAATGTCTATTTGTGTCTATTTTTGTCTACACTTTTATTTTTTTAAGGAATCTGCAAATGCTCCAGCGCATTTTTGTAATACTTGTGCAGTGCCGCTCTGCTGTATCCAATCTTGTCCGCTATATAATTCCAGTCCCGCAGGCGGTTTTTGCTATCCAGCTGTATATATCTTAACAACAGTATCTTCTTTTCAAGCTCATCGTCCAGTCTGTTTATATACTCCATAATCTCTGCCGCACGCATTGCTGCTGTATATCTGTAGCCAATATATTCCTGACTTCGCTTCTCAATGAACTCCTGCAACTGTGATAAATCCTTTTTATTGTTATGTGCTTTCGGCATTCCAGTAATCTTTGATGATGAAATTAACCGGCAATTGATAAGTGCCTCTGATTCAAGCTTATAATTTTCTTCCCTTAGTTTTGCTCTCCTGTACCCCTCTAAAAATTCAATTTTATCCTCATCTGTCGCGTTCTGCATTTATCCACAATCCTCCCTAAAAAATGATACATAACTGCTAAAAGTGTATAATTTTTTCTAATGCCGCTTTTAGCTGTGCAACCTCTGTATTTTCCTATGCTCCAATTATATCAACTATCTTTTTCTAACGCAAAAATGATACCGTAAGTGTAAATCCCGTTATTTTTGTGGATAACTTACCTTTTTCTGTTCATTCCCTTCGGTCCGATATACATTGCTTCCCGGTCATGCTCCGCGTCTTCTTTGCCCCAGCAAACATACCGCAAAGTAACATCCGGACTTGCATGATTGTACATTTTCATCAGCGTAAGAGTCTTGCCACCTTTCTTAATATATTGATAACCAAATGTCTTGCGTAACGAATGTAATCCAAATGTATACGGAATTCCGATTGCTTCCGCCGCCGCTGATACAATCTTATAGCCCATTTGACGATTAATCGGATAGATATAGGCTTTATCATCTACATATTTCTTTTGTCCCCGGAACAGGTAATCATATTTGCCAAGATTGTATTTATTGATATATTCAAGAATATCTTCGTGCAACTGCTTATTCATTCTGAAGTTTTGCATTTTCCCTGTTTTGTTCTCTTTTATAGACATATACCCTTTTTCCACGTCCACCACCCGCAGCTGCAACAAGTCCTCTGCCCTGAATGCCGTATTTAAGCCAATGTGTACCAGCATATAGTTCCGCTCCCACTGATACCTTTTACAGTCTGTTTTTGCATCTCTGATATGGTTTAAAAAATAGCCATACAGCGCATCCAGTTCCCGCTGGTCTTTAATGGGCTTTGTTTCGTGCTGTCCCGCAAAATATTTTATCCTTCTCATTTTCTCTGTCCTTTCCTGAATGCCGAAAAGCCCGCTACCGCTCTTACGGTAACGGACTCCATTACTTCTGTAACTTCTCCCACATGTCCACCAGTTCATCTATGACAATCGTCTGCACCGCCGCATTCATGCAGTCGTTGTCAGAATACCTGGTCTGTCTTATTGCTGTTATCTTATCTTCGAGTATCTGTGCCTGCGGCTGGTTGTCAATAATCTTCATGTTTGCATCTCCTTATGCACAAAATTTTAAATCCGATTTGCTTTGATATCTTTCAATTTTGCTTCTGCTTCAGATTCTGTAAGGAATACTGTTTTGCCAATATCAGTAAAGTATATTTCCGTAGATACATAAGGGCAGTCTTCTCTGTTGTAATAAATTTCTGCCATGTTGCTGTGATTCCACTCTTTATCCATATAATCCGACAAGAATATTGCTTCAACTGTACATGGTTCAATAAAGTTTTCGCTTATCAGATATACCCGATATCCTGCCTTGAAAGGTAACTTGATAAGTGTGCCCTGCTCCTCTAACTGCTGATATTCTTTAAACTTTTCAAGGTCCTTAACAACATCATTATACATTTCCAATAATTCATCTGTATCTTGAACCAATTTCTTCTCCTTGTTTTTGGCCTGTATAAGTCCATCAGCGATTGCTTCTTTGATAATCAATGTGTTGTACTTTTCAAGGCTAATTGTTATTGTCGTATCTTCAATTTCTCTTTCGTTGCCTAAAATATCTCTATACTTTGCCATAAATCTTCTCCTTTCTTGACCTTTTGACTTTTTTCTACATAAGATGTATCATATATTTGTAATTAAGCCATTTACTTCACTACTTACGATAATTTTATCTTGTTGCTCTGTCATGTGGACGCATAACCTAAAAAATAACTGTAATTTCAGATTTATCTTTTCGGGAGGTACTCTTATGACAATTACTTCTGTAGTAAATAGCATTTCAGCGGGTGCAGGCGAGTGCGGGTTTTTGCATCAGGAACCAATGAAATAGGAGCAAAGCGTATGTAGTAGTTGGGCGCCGAGGGGTTCGAGTCCCCTCAACCCACTTTCTATCATTTTCCCTCCAAAAGCAATCTGCGATTTCTCTTTTCTATCATTGATGACATACTCATAATTTTTATATCTTCCTCTGTTAATTCCGAATCATCATATGGTGTATTGTCCGGGAAAATTTTATTTGCCTGTATAAAGGCTCGTACTAATCTGTCCATTTCTTCATGCAAAGCATTTTTATAAAAATCAAATTCCAACTGTATTTCTATTTTTTCCGCCTTAGTACAATAAATTCCCACCTTTTGCTTTGTCCCGCGCCTATGATATGTTTTAAAATCTAAATCCTTTAAAACCTTATACATGCACTGCATCAAAAGCTTTTTTTCATATTTGCCGTTATAAGAAAACAATTCAAATTCTGCCTGCTCTCTCTCCAATTCATCAAGTGATACTATACCGTTTTCTTCAAGTAATTTCTTTAACTTTTGCTCTGCTGTACTTTTCTCACCTCCTACCCCACGTTCTGCCAGTGCCTTAATTTTTTTTATTTTTCTCAATACATTTTCATCCATATCTTTCACCTCAAAATGTCGTCAATTCCGTAGTAAATCACCAATGTTCCTACATCGCATTACTAAGCAACTGCCTTTCCATGCTGTCAATATCCATGTCACGCTGTTGAAAATTATTAAACTTAGTGCCTGCCGCCCGGCTCCGTGGCTGTTCCGGTGCCGGTGCATAGTTGCTGTCCAGGTAATCTATGTACCCGGAAGTAAAAAACGTGCTTCCGTTCTGCGGCTTGCGCCAGCTCTCCCTCTTCAAATCAGACAGATAGCGTGAGAGTGCCCTCTGCATCTGGTCTGCTCCTGTTTTTAACAGCTTAATTTTTGCAGAATCCGACACTTTCGCCTTTCCCCGCTTGCACGGATACTGTCCCCACAATTTTTCAAACAGTTGTGCAGCTTCCTGTTTCACTTTCTGCCGCTCCATTTTTTGTGAATACTGTAAGCCTGCATCATCAGCGCCGTTATTCTCCGGGGCTATCTGCTGTTGCTCATGTGGTTCATCATTGTCCTGAACCAAATTCCGACCGTTCAATTCATCTGCCACTGCCACACTTGGCGCATTTGCCGCACTTGAACAATTATTGTTAATAATATTACTGTCAATATCTACTGGAGATACAGTAACAGTATCAGTAACAGTAACAGTTGTATCACTACCGTATCCATACGGTATAGATACGGTATCTGTACCGCTGAATAAATCCAGTAAATAGCCTTTAAAATTATCGTTTTTAACACTGTTTATTTCTTTCAGTAAAGGTTTTCTGAACTTTTCGGATGCAGTCCAGTTATACTTGTGCCAGTTCAGCACAAGCAGTTCCTTTGTGTCCTGTGAATAGTATGCAACCTTATGTACTTCCGCAAAACGCTTTAAAAGCTTTTCAACCGTGTCACGACTGTAGCCTGTTTCATCTGCCATCTGCTTCACGCTTATTTCATACGCTCCGCAAAGGTTAGTATGCGGATTGGTAAGCAGATACAAGTAAAAAAACTTATCCTCCGGTGTAAAATCGTCCACCACCTTAATGTCTGTCCAAAATGCCATTTGTATATTCCTGTAAATTGCCATAATTCTCCTCCTGCACTGCTTATAATCCGCTTTTCTGCTCTATTTTCTTAAATATCTACTCATGATTTCCTGTCTGCTCTGCTGTTTTCCGGTCTTTGGCTGTACCGGTGCCGCAGGTGCTGACAGGAAGTTAATATCATTGTCCAGCCGGATTGTTCCGGCATTTAAATTATTCATGATCCGTTCCTTATTTTCGCTGACGTATTCGTGAATGACGTCCAGCCGTGTCTTCGGGTATGATAAACCGGAAAGCATCAAATGCGCCTTATCCTTGCCGGAATATGCCCGGAAAATGTCCACCGGAATACCGACCGTCTTCTGCAGGTCAATAAAATCCCTCACAGATTCATCAAATGCACCTGTAATATATTTAATACGCTTGTCCGGTTCCAGCGGCGCATAAATTGTCTTGTTTAAGCTGCTTAATATATCAGCTATTTTACTGTTGCTGTTGCCATACTGCATTACCACTGCCATGCCATGTGCCTTTAACGATTCCATGGCCTCTGCCGTGTCAATGTTTCCTCTGTCACTTCTGTATTTTTCGGGAATATCCACAAAACCGTTGAAAGAATTTACAAACTGTGGATTTAACTGCATTTTTTCGCCGTTATTGTTATCAATTACAAATACGGCAGCTGATGCTTCAATCTGCACCAGCTCTGAAAAGCACTCATACGCATTAATCTGCGCTTTTATGCTTTCTGTCTGTGCCGGTAATACCGTCACCGCACCAACAAAACGACTGCTTCCGTCCAGTAACAAATCCATTAACATCGGACCTGCGCCCGAACCCGTACCGCCACCGGCGGCAAATACAACAAAAAGGATTTCGCATTTTAAAATTTCATCAATCTGCTCTGCAATATTGTCAAAATCATCAATTACAAGCTGTTTAGCCTTGTTCCTGTCCTTGTTGCACCCTTCGCCGCCAGTGATATGGTACTTGTGTTTTGCGTTCTTTAACGTGTCCAGGTCTTCCTGTGATGTATTCAGATACAACACAGAATAGCCGGATTCTTCAAAAAGCTGGCCAATATTTCCGCCAGCCTGTCCAACTGCGATTATTCCAATTTTGTCTTTCATGATTCAAATTCTCCTATTTTTGTCAATCCTGCATCTGTTATGTAGTAAGTCGCCGCGCGCCCGTCTGGAAGCCCACAGCTTACATAACCGGAAATGACAAGCTTCTTAAAAATCTTATACAGCGTGTTTACGGATTTGACCGCCGTATCTCCTGATGCAATTTCCTTTAAGGTCATTGCCGTTGCCGGAGCTTTTGCACCCTTTTCACGCAGAATAAGCAAAGAAAACAATTCATTCCTGTTCATGTTCCCACCTTACTCGTATTATCTCGTTCTAACTATGATTATCTCTGATTTACTCGTATTCACTCGTACTATCTCGTATTTACTCGTACCAACTCTGATTTATTCTTGGGGTAAGTCGTGATAATTCTCTACCGGAATGCCATTCCAGCTGATTGGTCTGCCGCAGTTTCCGCAGCACTTCAAATTCCACACCCGCTGCACATAGTCGCCGCAGTGCGGGCATTTGCCTGTAATTACTCCGGTAGAATCAGAATAAACAGCATTTACAACGCTGTCTTCTGATTCCGGTTTATCCATTCATATCACCGTCCTTATCCATTGCACTGGAACTTAACATCTTCCAGCGCTCCTGCGCTTTTCTGGCACTGTCAATCTTGTGCATGACTGCGGCATCTTTCGTTATCCGGTTGCGCTGCATAAATGCCCGCAGATATGAAAGATTCACATTCAATGCCTGCGCCGTTTCAAGCATATTTTTACCCTGATTGATGTAAAGCTCTGTTACTTCCTCTACTGTCATATCATGCTCCTGCCATATAATCCGGCACAGCCCTACACTGTGCCGGATAAAAACTATTATGCTATCACCGTTACAAAATCAATGTCTTTAAGCTGTTCTTCAAGATACTGCTTTATACTCTGCATTGCAGCATTCTTCCATGCACCACCATCCGCTTCAAACAATGCGCAGAAAACACTTCTGTCATCTGACTTCATTCTAAAAATAAATTCACTTTCCGGCTGTTCAATTTCCATAAATGTTCTAAATGGTGCCAGCGCTATCGGACTTGGTACAATCGCTTCTTCCTTACCGGAAATCCCCTGTTTCACCGTGGCTTTCTGGGAAATGCCATCATCGCTATACTGCTGTACACTTCCGATTTCAACCGTTCCTGCAAACTTTAATAACAAATCCGTTGCTTCTGTCTGTACAAACATGGAACGTAATGCAATCAGAAAATCTTCTGCTTCCGTAAATGAATTGTATCTTATAGATGGCAATTCAGCTTCCGCAACCGCTAATGCTTCCCGCTTCCTGTCTTCATTTAACTTAGAATAAAACGAAACTTCAACCGGGCTTTTCACCTGTACAATCCACTGGTCGTACCTTAATGTATCTGCCTGCATCATTTTTATGTAATCCACTAAGCCCGTCAGTGTTTTCATGTGAATTGCTGAGGCTCTCACATCACACTCAATGCGGCTAAGCTGCTTATCTGTAAATCTTCCACCTGCATAATCAACCGTATGAGGTTCTGCAAGTCCCACTGCATATGCCAGTGCTTCTTTTAATCCGTTTTCCATAAATACCTCCTATGCTTTCTTTGCTTTTCTGTAATCAATTACCTGTCTTTCTTCCGGCTCGTCCTTCTGCTCCGGCTGTACCTGTTCCATATCCATAGACATCTGCCCCGGAATCTGCTTGCTCCATTCGTTTACAAACAGTTCATTGGTCTTTAAATCCCTGCCGAATCCAATCATTGTCTTGACCGGATTTACCGGTGCAAGCTTTGTCTGTACAGAGATTTCACAAGCTGCCATTTCGCGGTTCTCGTCCTGTTCAAAACTCATTTTGATTGTCACAGATCGCTTTGTCTTATAGGGTGTATTGACGTCTGTCATGTTTTGCACAACCTGTTCGATTGCCGCCTGTGCCTTTTCCAATCTTCGTCAAATCCATTACCTGCATAAAATTTCTCCTTCCCGTCGGCATATACGACTAATGCCGGCAATATTTTGTGATATACATTTCTTTAACGTGCCACGGGGCAATAACTTGTCCCGAACGGAAGCGCGGGATTTGAACCCGCATTTCAGACAAATGAATTAAAATATAAAAGTGGGTGCTGTGCCATTGCAAGGGGAGAGGAATGGCACATATCCTGTCTGTATTTTTCCTATTAAATCAGCTTCCGGTAGTGAGTAAAAACTACTCACTTTTCCTGTTCTTTTAACATCTTCCGTATTTCACTCTCTTTATAAATACGATAGATTCTTTCCATTACTGGTTTTGCATCCTCTGGGGTCTTATATCTTACGCAGCTATCATCTATGTAAATAGTTGTTTTTCCAATGTGGTGTTCTTCTACAATCATGATTAATCTCCTTTTTACGCTCCTTATTATTATGGTTATTCAAAAAGTTACCTGACTGTGCCTGTCACACAGCCTTTTATTATTTATATTCAACGTTGAAATCAGGGCGGCGGGAATCGAACCCGCATGGCTATCAGACGTGCGGTGCTGTGAGGGGATACAGCTTCCGGGGATTTTGGTTAGGGGATATGCCATTTCCCTGTTAAACGCCCTGTGAGCCGCACGGCAGTGGTAACACAACACTGCCGTGTGCTGTTGCGATTCTTTTATTTTGGCGGTGGTAGCTGTCTAAGGTATCTAATTTTTTTCACTGCCAAAGTGGGGAACTACCGCAACGAAACCCAAATCCGTTCACAGTTTCTGAGGGCTGTGAGCGGGTATTCCTAATCCCTATAAAACACCAGTATTCCTAATTTTTCAGCCTCTTTAATCTCGGCCGCCATGCCTTTACTAATGCCGAACTTCTGTCCGACATAAACCACATCGCATTTTTTTAATATCTCCAGCGAAGCTTCTAGTCCTCGTTTTCTTTCTTCCGATCTGGAATCATTAAGGTAGTTTGTTATGTATAGGTGCGGAGCAACCGCACTATGTCCGTGTAACAATACCGTCCTTGTCAGCTCTTTGGCATATTTTATATGTTTTTCAACTTCTTCCTTTGTCGCCCCACGATACGGCGAACATATGTAATACAACATGCTTTGTCCTTTCTTTAATGAATTATTACAATCAATGTAAGTAAAACACATACAAATCCCGCCCAGACAGCATATACAAACACGCTTTCGGGTTGTATTTTTTTCATGATAAAAACGCACCCAATCGCTATAATGTATACTAGTATCAGTAAAACAAATGCTGGCATTTCAAGTCATCACCTCACTTCATCACTGATTAATAATGTCATCAACGTACTTATCAAGCCTATCCATTTGATTTAATTCCTCAGAGAGTTTTTCCGGCTCTCTGAGGATTCTTTTTGCCATATTAAGTAACCTCTGTTCCGTCTTCTGCTCCAGTTCGCGCTGTTTCGCCTTAATTTCATCTAATTCGCAAATTAAAGCCTTATACTCTTTCTTTGACAGCCACATTTTTTATTCCTCCTTCACTAATCCGCCCCGGCTCATGCTGTCCGGGGCTGTGTCTGCGCTTTCTGCTGCTCTGACTGCACTCCCAGCATGTAACCGAGAATGAACTGCTTGTTTTCGTCTGTCAGCTTTGTGAACTGTATTGTAGTCTGTTCAATCAGCCGCTTTTTCGTTTCTTCTTGTGTCATATCTCTCACCTGCCTTTACATTTCTTTCAACTTTATCCAGTCTTCAACTTCTTTCAGTGTAAAACGAACTGGAGTGAGCTTAGCACCCCAATATTCGGATTCCTTCCCGCATGTACCGGAGTAAGTCCTCCGGACAACCAAAATTTCCAAATTCTGTTCTTATAATCATGGATTCTCACTCCTCTTTGAAGTTGTTTTCGTTATCTGTGATTACACTATAGCAATCTTTGATTACTTTGTCAACTCTTTTTTGTAATCTTTGATAACTTTTTGTTGACCAGTTATTTTTTGCGTGTTATATTAATGTTAAATTAATATGAAAAGAGGTGATTTCATAAATGACACAAGGTGAACGCGTAAAAGAACTTCGTAAGTCGCTAGGGCTTACGCTTGAAAAATTTGGTGACCGATTAGGCGTCACTAAAGTTGCTATTTCTAATATTGAAAAAGGGAATCGTAATCTGACCGAACAGATGACAAAAGCAATCTGCCGCGAATATAATGTGAACTATGATTATCTTGTTTACGGTGACGGTGAGATGTATGCCAGCGATGAAACGCAATATTTTGCAATGATTGACCGTATTTTAAAAAGTGAAAACCAATTTGCAAAGAATGTCTTTAAGACATTTGCGACCTTTGATGTAACTGACTGGGAAGCCCTGCAACGCATGATTGAAAAGTATCAGGCAGTTGCGGCTCAGAATAATGAAACTGCAGAACATAAGCATTGTATCTATGATGATGTTCCAGATGAGCCAGAGGGCGGATTTCCGGAAGACGATTTTGATGATATTTCAAAAAATGCAGGGTGATGATTCACTCTGCATTTTTATTTTGCTGTTTAATCATAAAAATACTATATTCAGTACCACATCTGTACTATCGCTCTTTTATATGCTATATTTGATTTGGGAATTGTTGATAATATGAGAGGGGTGGTTTTGTTTTGAATGTTTCTAAATTATATTTAATAAAATAGGCATAAATTTGAATAAAAGGAGAACTATATATGCAATCAAATGAAAAATCACAAACAAATCAACTAATGAAAATAGTAACAATCTTACTATTATTAATGATTCCTCCTGTAGGATATATTTTATTTTTTAAATATTTTCCTAATTCCAAAAAATGGATTCATGCTTTCTTATTACTTTATATTTTTATATGGATATGTGGCATTATTTCAGCAATAGTTAATCCCGATTCCACCTCTACTTCCAATAATACTACTATAGCTGAAACTACAGTTGAAGAAAATCAAACAACTTCTGTAAATGGTAAGGACATTTCTACTTTAGATATTACATACTATGACTATGTACGGAATGATGTTACAAATAAATGGAAACATGCTCTTATTGTTGAAAATATTAACATTCAGGATTATGCTCTTTCCTATTATCAAACATACTTTAAATCAAAAGATGAAATACACGGAATTATTAATTTTTTCAATAATACATCTACTAATCTGCGCGTTTCAGGTAATTCACTATTTTGTGAAATACATGATTACGTAAAAGGTGAAGAACATGATGCAAAATTAATGTTCTCAGGAACATTGTTAGCAAGTTATCAAATAAATATAAATACTGGAGAAATAGTCAAAATACAATAGTTTATCAAAAATACAGGGTGATTTGCCCTGCATTTTTGATTTATAGGATATTAAATTATAAAATAAAAAGCATAGTTGTTTAGGATGGGCGGTGTATCCATCATCTCAGGTACTCTTTTCAGAGTGCGTCGGAAACCATTTCCGACCTCAAAACAACTACGCTTATTATTATCTTATTAATAAATGAAATAGGTGGGGTGACATTCCCACATCTCCAACCAGGGTGACGGCTGCCCGTTCCGTCCTCAGATTTCATTTAAACAACCGCCCTCACCAAAGTAGGGTTATATAAATCACACCGTCAATTCTTCCAGTGATTTACGATTTGCAGTGTACAAATTAATTCCCGGATAGGTTACAAAATCATTGTCGTCTGATATTATATTTATGTCTGATGATTCTACATAATAATTCAATATCAAATAATCGAAAACATCACACCGATGTTTCGTGAATGTATCCACATAACTATCAAGTCTTTCTGACGAAAAATTGAAATCAACTATTGTACATATACTTTTTACATTTGAAATGGTCGTTTTCATGATCTGCTGTAAATTTGTTCGTTCTGATGCAATATGACGATACTCCTTTTTATCTATTCGAAGCTGTGGATTTAATCTTTTATATATTTCCCATTCGTTTTTCTCGACAATATTTAACAATTCAGAAACATTGTAAATTGTCGTAATCAACGGATTACCGTCAGCCACGAGCTTATCAACAAAATCATAATATACCTGCGAATGATGTTTATTATTTTTTTCACCCAAACCATACCTCGGATATGTATACCAATATAGGACATTAGTATCCAAGCAAAATCTTTTTCGATTGTTTATAGATGAAAAAGTATTTATATTATATAAATTCACATTATCCAAACTGCTCACCGTCCTTATTGGCATTATTTACAATATCATTAATCTGTTCTGAAAACTGCGGACTGTTGGATAATAAACGTGCGTTTTCAATAGATGTATCATAAGTATTTTGACCTGTACTATCCAAACCTATTTTTTTAATATTATTGATTTTTTCAAAACCGTAAATCAACGCCAAAGCTGAAAAACTATTATTAAAAAAAGGTGATGCAAACATTTCTATTCCGGTAAAATCTACTGCTAAATCAGCATCATCCAAATGTTCCAAAAGTTTTTCTTTTAAAATTAACCCCTTTGTCTTTGACGCCGCTTCTTTTGAAAAATCTGAAATCTTAATTATAGCCATTTATCTGTCCTCCCTTTTAGAAATATATATATGTTCATAATCAGCAACTATTTTTATACTAATTAATGTACCTATAATTGAATTTTGCAGTTTTTTTATGCTCTCTTTACCTTTTTTATTTTCATACAATATATCATTACTCATAATTTGAATAGAACCATTATTTAAATTTATAAAATCAATCAAATCCGATAATCCCAATCCTCTTGGTGCTCCACCATTTAATTGCTTAGTTGAATTACCTCTGACCAATGCCCACTTTAATGCGGTTTCTGAGGTAAACGTTTCATCAACCTTTGATTTAATCAGCTTTGGAATTCCCTTTCCTGTATCATATATTGAAAATACCAGTTCTTTTTTATTCGGCATCCAATGTCCACATGAAAAAACACCCATTTGCGCTTCCGAATGGTCTACTGAATTATTAAATATTTCAAATATATTTTTGAATAACTGCTGTTTACATTTACTTGTTAATGTAATTGGTGCCAATGATAATATTTTTTCAATGTAATCTATGATACAGTCATCATCCAATGAGATTTTTCTAAAAGGAATGGCATTGTCATTAATATATTTTTTCTCATCTTCTACTAAATAATTATACAGCCCTGACCTTTTAAAATACTGATTCACTTTGGAGCCTTTTTTACTCCGAAGCTTAATTGGTATATTTTGACTTTCACAAATCTTCATCAACGCACCAATAAATGCTGTAAATGCGGCATTGGTATATTCGCAGTCATAAAAATCCAATACAACTTCTTCGTACTGGTTTACTAATATATTGTTCTGTAATTCTGCTAAATATTCAAATGAATCTCCATCTAAATTCAAATATTTAGGTATTTCAAACGTTTTCATTATTTAATCCTATTCTGGTAAAATGTGGATAATTTACTGCATTTTTTGTGACAATTTAGAAACTTATTTTATTATAACATAACTTTCCTTTAATGCAACAAATCAAACACAAAACGATAAAAAACAGAGGCTCCCCTGCCTTTTGATCTATATAAAATAAAACATAGCAGTTTAGAGGTGACAACCAATGTTGCCACCTCCGTGAATTATATTCTTCGGATTCAATATCTTTTTATTTTATCACTGTAACCGTAGCGCCTGATGTTTTTTTATAATTTTCATTAAAAAACAGTCTTTCACTTTTTCTATAATATACAGCATATAAATCTGTGCGTTTAAATTTCTTCATTTTTTTATCTTTTCTGTTCATCCTGCATTCCTTTCTTAAATTTTATTTATATACCGGTATATATCTGCCTGCTTGTCAAGCCTGCGCGTCACGAATCTCATTATGTTTATACGAAGCAGACATGCATACTCTGCTTTCGCATGAAGAAATTGTTAAACAAAGGCGGGGTTCGTGTAAAGCACTATTTTTAAAAATTATTGTACTTTATTCAGTACAATTTTACTTTGTTTAAATATATCAAAAAATGTACTAAATTGTCTAAATTGCGCGTTTTTTACTATTTACTTATAAATACTCTGTACTCAGTACCTTTATTGCCTTACTGCAATTTAATATGCTATACTTGATTCGGGAATTGTTTAAAATATGATTAAAGAAAGAAGGCTTTAAGATGTCTTTAAGATTCAGAAAAAGTTTTAAAATTGCGCCGGGTGTAAAATTAAATTTAAACAAGAAAAGCACCAGCGTAACATTCGGAGGAAAAGGATTCCACCATACAATAAGTTCAAGTGGCCGCAAAACGACCTCTGTCGGTATACCCGGAACCGGGCTTTATTATCAGGATGTTTCAACATCTGGAAATTCCCACTCCTCCGGAAACTCCGGCACAACAAACAATCAAGAATACGACAATAATGACAATAACTATAATGGCGGCGACAAGAAACATCATCCCATACTGCTATGGTTTCTGCTGCTTTTTATTCCACCTGCGGGACTTATCTATTTGTGGACTAATAAGATCCAATACAGCCGCAGAAAAAGAACAATCTTATCTGCAATCTTTGGCTTCTATGCTATTTGCTGGATATGTGCATTTATCCCCGGTTCCGGGTCTGATAACAGCACTTCTACCACAGCACTTGTGCAGGAACAGACAACCACTGCTGTTCAACCTGAATTGCAAAGCACTGTTTCAACAACAACTGCAGCTATTGAAAATACGACTGCAATTATAGAATCCTCGGCTGAAACAGCCACTGAACCGGATATTATTGTTGCACAAGAAAACGAGAATGATGCAGAACCGGAGGTCGAACCCGAAACCGAAGCTGTTACCGAACCGGAAACGGAACCGGCTACCGAAAGGACAACGGCTGAGAAACTAGTTTGGATTACTGCTACCGGAAATCACTATCACAGCAAAAAGACTTGCGGAAATTCTAAGTCATCTCATCAGGTACCATTATCTGAAGCTGAAGCAAGGAATCTCACGCCATGCCAACATTGCTATTAATAATATTTTCACATATAAATTTAAAATTTGATTTAGAATATCATGAAAAATTCTCAACTGGAATATCACTTCCTGTTGTAATATTAATTTTAAGTGTTATGTGTAGCTTAACATTCAGCACTCTATCAATATTGTCATTTTTGGCTTCTATTATAATATTATTATGGTTCATAAAATATCTTGCCGACAGAAGTTCTAATATACTAAAAACAAGAACAGTCCTTATTTTATACATAAATACTATAATCAATATTGTTGAAAAATTACTTTAATAATAAAAGCTTTTGTTCTACCAATACAAGAGCTCGGACTTTGTCTATAGTCAAAAAGCAGGGGAATTCCCTGCTTTTTGATTTTATCTGATTATTTGTTACCGCGTTTCATGTTTTTCTTTTCTTCGACAAGTTTTTATTGACTTTTTTTATTCCGTTGCAGATAATCAAGTAGAAAGTGAGAAAGTTCTATTTAAGGAGGTTAAACTATGGATTTATATGCCCAATATTTAAGAAAATCCCGTGCTGATGTTGAAGCCGAACAGCATGGAGAGGGTGAAACCCTTGCACGGCACAAACATATGTTGGATGCACTTGCACAGAAAATGGGAATTGAAGTAACAAAAGTATACCGTGAAATTGTATCTGGAGAAACCATTGCGGCACGTCCTGTAATGCAACAATTACTCCAAGATGTAGAATCTGGTATGTATAAAGGTGTGCTTGTTGTAGAAGTAGAACGACTGGCGCGCGGTGATACGATTGACCAGGGAATTGTAAGTCAAACATTCAAGTATTCTGATACACAGATTATTACTCCTACAAAAATTTATAATCCAAACAATGAATTTGATGAAGAATACTTTGAATTTGGGTTATTTATGTCTCGCCGTGAGTATAAAACAATAAACCGCCGTATCCAGGCAGGACGTTTAGAATCTGCAAAAGAAGGTAAATTTCCAAGCTGGAATGCACCATTTGGATATAAAGTTGTAAAACTTGTAAACGAAAAAGGATACACCTTAGAACCTTTAGAACCAGAAGCTGATGCTGTTAAAAGAATTTTTGATATGTATGTAAATGAACATGCTGGTACTACTACAATCGCACATACACTAACAGAAATGGGATATAAACCTCGAAAAACAGACCATTTTACTACACACACTATTATTTCTATTCTTGATAATCCACTCTATGCAGGATACATGGTCTGGGGGCGTAGAAAAGAAACAACTATAATGAAAAACGGCATTGTTACCAAAACACGTCCACGACTGCGTCCTTGTGATGAATATGAAAAATATGAGGGTAGACATGAAGGGCTTGTATCTAAAGAACTTTGGCAAAAAGCACATGAAATGCGTATTGCTAAAACAAATACCTCCCCTAAAAGAGCTACACAACTTACCAACCCACTATGCGGTTTGATATATTGTTCTAAGTGTGGACAACGTATGCAACGCCGTCCTGCTGGTTCTCGGCAGCCAGCCGATGTTATAATGTGTCAAAATACCGCCTGCGATAACCGTGCCGCTTACATGCGTTTAATTGAAGAACGTATCATTGACTCTCTTAAAACATGGCTTAACGAATATGATGTATCTGAAAATGAAGAACAAAAAAAAACAGACAACATTGCTGTAATGAAAAAAAATATTAATAAATATGAGCAGGAACTTACAACTGTAACAAAACAGTTAAACAACGCTTATGATTTATTAGAACAGGGAGTTTATACTACAGATATATTCTTTCAACGTTCTGCCACGCTTAAAGATAGAATTGAAAGTTTAAACACTCAAATTGAATCTGTAAAAAAAGAAATATTAGAAGAAGAAAAGCGTCAGACCGCTAAAATTCAGTTTGTTCCAAAACTGAGGAAAATTATAGAATGCTACTGGTCCCTTGATACTCCTAAAAGTAAAAATGACATTTTAAAAGAAGTTATAGAAAGGGTCGTTTATACAAAAAATGTCAAAGGTCACGGGCATGAAGACGAATTTTCTATAATTGTCTATCCAGTTGTCCCAAAACATAAATAGCGTAAAAGCAGTAAATATCTGCCTTTACGCTTACCGATATATAAGTGGTCTATATTCCTCTGTCGCGATATCCGTCAAAAGCCCGGAAACTTCACGGTACGGCATGCTATACCGCTGGGACAGGTAACGCATGGAGGCGCTGGACTCCCCATCGGGGCCTCCGTATTGACTGATAATCATTGCCGCAAGTGCCGGATTGGGATTCTTAATATGAATCGGAAACTGTAATCTTTTTTCATAATTCCACATCGTTTAACCCTCCATTTCCCACGGCATTGGTGTTGCAACCCAGTTCCAGTAGTTTTCATTTGTTACATGATAAAAACTTAAAGGACCTACATTTTCATTGTAAAGCCGCACTGCTTCTGCGTACTGATGCTTCATATCGGCATAAAATGCCAGTGCTTCACCGTCATCGGGATGGGTATCCAGATACAGCGCCGTTTCCACCATAACAAATCCCAGCTCATACACATCTGCGATATAACGGCTTTTGTTACACTGCTGATTCTGTACAGACTGCAGTCTTCTTTCTGACATTCTGTTTTCCGGCACCAGACGCATATTCTCCTGGCATCCCTGCATTGGCAGACGATGCTCCATTCTGTTTGGCATTCTCATTTCTCTTCCCATTCTGTCAGTACACGGACAGTTTTCTCCTGCCCTTCTACCGGCAGGATTTTTACTGCCTGCCTGCTCCGGCCGGATTCCCTGACAGCCGCAGGAATCCCCTCTACCTGGCATATATGGATTTCTCATATCCTTCACGTTTGCCATGCTCCTCTCTTTATACGCGGCATACTGTTTCACAGAGTCCGCAATGCCGCTGTTTGCCTGCACTCTGCATTTTAACCGGCTTTCTGCCCGTTAACGGCTTCTGTCGCATCTGCAGCCGACAAACGGCTTATTTAATATTGGAAACAATGTTCCGTATTTTAATGCTCTGCATGGTTCATACACCTCGCCCCAGTGCTGCCATGGCACATATGTCATGCCCACAACCTGCGGCGGATTTTTTTTATTCATACAATCCATACTTACTCCATATAATTTATTTAATACTATTATATGATTTCACACAAAAAGAGTTCTTCCCCTCTTTTGCCCCGCCACACTAAAAGACTGCCAGTCTTTCCTCGTCTACTTGCCTGATCTACATACATGGGTTACGGTTGCCTTTTGGACTTTGCTGTCCTAAGTCAGCTCATCCACCATGTACGCCTTGTATCAGATTTCTGTCCGTGATACTTAGAAACGTGCGCCGCCAGGCGCACCCATCAAAAAAAGCCCCGGCATTATCCGGAGCTTTTTTATCCATTTTTTATTACCACGACATCACTTCATATCCGTCATTGGTTACAAGTACCATAATTTCCCACTGTGCTGACGGCTTTTCATCATCCGTATAGATTGTCCAGCCATTCTGTTCATCAATGTAAATCTCACTTGTTCCCATATTAATCATCGGTTCAATTGTAAATACCATGCCCGGTGCCATCACCATTCCAGTGCCTTTTTTTATCACATAGCTGACATATGGGGCTTCGTGGAATTCCAGTCCGATACCGTGACCACCGACCTGACGGACAACAGAATATCCGTTTTCCTTTGCATGGTCCTGAATCGCCTGTGCCACATCACCTAAATGTCCCCATGGTTTTACCTGCTGTAAGCCCAGCTCCACACACTCTTTTGCCACACGCACGAGCTTCTGGTTTTCTTCGGAAACATTTCCAATACAGAACATCCGGGATGAATCTGAAAAATATCCATTATAAATGGTTGAGCAGTCCACATTGACAATATCGCCGTCAATTAACTGTACATTATTGGAAGGAATTCCATGGCACACCTGTTCATTAATGGAAGTACATACGCTCTTTGGAAACCCTTCATAATTTAACGGTGCCGGAATACCCCCCATTGCCGTTGTCTTCTGATAAACCATCTGATCGATTTCTTCTGTCGTCATACCTGCACAAATGTGTTCTGCCACATAATCAAGTACTGCAATATTAATCTTGCTGCTTTCACGCATTCCCTGTAACTGTGCTTCATTTTTAATAATTTCCCGCGGTGGAACCTTATGAAATTTTCTTCTGTACATTTCAATTTTTTTATCAAAATCCATGTGGCATTCACCGTATAACTTTCCACTCTTGCACCAGCATGGCTGGTCCTTTGTCAGCTTTTTCAATTGTTTTCCTCTTTTCTTTTTATTTTTCTTTTCTGCTTTTCTAAAATCCGTTACTGCTGTAATGCCTCCACAATTGCCGGGAAAAACTGCTTCTTTCTGGATACGACACCCTGCAGCTTTACACAAGCATCCTTTACTTCTACGCCAAACGCCTGATAAATCACAGCATTGGCATTGTTACCCGCACAAAGTACCTCAGAGGATTCCGATACAATATCAGTGAGCAGAAAATAAACAATTCCCGCACTGTTATCCTGTACAACGCCCTGTATAAATTCTGCCAGACGCGGTTTTACTTTTTCTAACTCCTCCGCACTCATAGAATTAATCTGTCCGACACCAATTGCAACATTGTTAACGGAAAACTTTTTATAATCCTGATAAAAAATTTCTTTTGCAGATTTACCGGATAAATTGCTTCCGGCACGGAACATTTCCCGCCCATATGTTTCAATATCCAGCTCTGCCTTTTTTGCCAGCTGCATGCACGCTGCCACGTCATCCGACGTACACGTCGGTGATTTAAAAATCAATGTATCGGAAATGATTGCCGAACACAGCAGCGCCGCTGTATTTTTATCAATTTCCGCCTGATTTTCCTGATACATATGATAAATAATCGTTGCCGTACTGCCAAGCGGCTGGTTTCTAAAAAATACCGGTGATACCGTCTGAATTGCCCCCAGCCGGTGATGGTCAATAATTTCAAGAATTTCCGCTGTTTCAACGCCATTGACTGCCTGACCCCTTTCGTTGTGGTCAACAAGAATCAATTTTTTCTTTCCTGCTCCCAGTAAATTTCTTCTGGAAATCATCCCCACATAATTGCCCTGTGTATCCTCGACCGGAAAATCCCGGTGGCGAAGCTTTGCCATAACCGTCTGGATATCTTCAATAAAGTCTTCTGTTTGAAATTTGACAATTCCTTCTTTTTCTTTCATCAGAAAACGTATCGGCATACTCTGGTTAATCAGTCTTGCTACCGTATATGTATCAAATTTAGTTGTAATTAACAGACAGTTGTGTTCCTTTGCCACTTTTGTGATGGTCTTTGACACCTGTGCGCCTTCACAGATAATCAGGCATCCTGCCTCCATTTCAATTGCGCACAGCTGTGCCTCATAGCGGTTTCCCAAAATAACAATATCCCCTGTCCCGATATAATTTTCCATCATATCCGGGTTAGCCGCCGCAATCACAACTTTTCCTTCTTTAAAAATACCGTCTGCTTCCCCTGCAACAACCGTTCCTTCCAATGTATCCACAATATTCTGATACCGTGTCTGGGCTGTTGCAAGAATGGTGCTGTCATAAACCTGAAAATACGATTTTGCTATATCTCCAATCGTAATCAGTCCTTCCAGCACATTTTCTTTTGTTACCGGAAGTGTCACGACATTCTGCTCTTTCATCAGGGTCCACGCCGTTTTTACTGAAATCTCTTTAGAAACACCCGGTGTTTTTCGAATCTGGATATCCCGCACCTGCGGTCTGACATCCTTCATATATTCCGGCGGCTGTACACCCAGTTTATCCATGACATACTGCGTTTCTTCATTTAAATGTCCTGCACGTTTTGCCACATAATGCTGTCCTGTTATTTTTTCTTTTAGTCTTGCATAACAAATTGCTGAGCATACAGAATCTGTATCCGGATTTTTATGTCCAATCACATAAACTGTTTCCTTTCCTTCCATATCCACCTCTCCACTTAAAAAACTGTTATAGCTGTACCGTTTCTACCTAACATACATACTATAACAGTTCTTTATGGTTTTCAACCGTTTTGCCTTTATTTTGTCTGTTTAATCTGTCTGTAAGCACGCTGCACTAATTTGTGAAAACAACAATATTGGTCTTATCTGTTTCTCCCAGACGTGCCAGCAGCTTTTTAAGATTCTCAACCGCTTTCTTATAAACATAATATGCATCATATGTCTGCTGGAAATAATCCATGGCTCCCTGAATATCCTCACGGTCTTTTGCCTCCCATGAAAGTGTCGCATATTTATGGATATTATTATGCGTTTCAATAACTTCTTTAAATTCTGCACTGCCTGTAATCTGTGGATTCGTCTGTGCAGCAAGCCATTTACCGATTTTACAGGTCTTCGGATTATTCAGCTGTTCTTTTCTTAACCGCTCAAAATCAACGGCATTGTTATAAACTCTCCACATCAGGATAAAGTGGTCATTAATAAATACATCCAGCCAGTCCTGCTGTGTAATCTCAGCAAATCCACGTACCATATCACTTCTTGTTGTATCAATGTAACGCCCGATTTTATAGACATGCGTTCCCATTTCCGTACAGTCATCAGAAAGTTCTTTATAACTCTTGGAAATGCTTTCAATCTGCCTTGTAAAGTCTTTTGTTACGTCTGTCTGTGTATCAATATCCTCAAAAGCATTGTCAACACGATCCTTAATCTGATTCATCTGCTGATTCATCTGTCGGATTGATTCCAATGACTGTTCTACCTTTTCATTGCCCTCTGCAAGCTTGGAGGTTGTTTCATTCATGGAAAGTGCCAGTTCCCCGATATCCGTACGCAGTTCTGCTACATATTTAACAATGTCTTCTGCAGATTCTGCGGTATTGCCGGATAACTGTCTTACCTGATCAGCAACGACTGCAAAGCCCTTTCCTGCTTCTCCTGCTCTTGCAGCTTCAATAGATGCATTTAACGCCAGCAGATTACTCTGGCTTGCAACCTTCTTTACCACATCGACAATTTCACCGATTTTATCAATCTTGCCCTGAAATTCCTGTACCTGTTCATTGATTGCCTGAATCTTTTCAGAAGACTCATTGACAACCTGTATGCTGTTGTTCATATTTTCCGTACTACTGTCAGCGGTTGCAATGACATCATGTGTATTCTCACGGATATGTGACATTGCTTCCGAAATATTGTTAATAGATGTTTCCATGTCACGGCTTGCATTTTCCATATCCCGGATGGATTCTGTCTGGGACTGAACCTGATCTAATGTCTTTTTTACATAAGAGTTATCACCGATTGAACCCATTGCCTGATTCAGACGCATTACAAAATTGTTATTGGAACGCTTATATGCGTGCATCAGTTCATTAAACTTTTCTCCATATGCCGGATTCTGAAATGCGCTTGTATCAATATCTTCATAATTACCGCCAATCACACCATCCATTGCCTGCATAAGCAGCTGCAAGTCCTTTTCTTCTGAATAACCATTTGCTGTCTTTTTTCCAAACATATCTATTACCTCTCTGATTCGCTTTTATCTTAGTCGTATTTTATCACATAATAACAAAAAATAATACTTATTTTTGCTTATTTTTTGCATATATTACAAAATTTTTTTCCTAATCCAGCGCAATTTCTTCCAGTTCCACAATGCTCCCAGTTTATTGTAAACCCAGTACCCTGCATTTGCCGCCTTTTGCAGCAGAAAATTTGTCTCCTCTTCCATTTCTTTTAAAACACTGCCGCCCTGTGCCTGCACCCGTCCTTCTTTAATTGCCCGGATTAAATCATTGTTGTTTGCAATTTTTTGTGTGAATTCTGTATATGCTGCCCCGACTACGCGCATCTTATGTGCATCCGACCCTGCCACTTTCGGCTTATGCAGACAGCCTGCCAGATTATCAGCACAGGCATTTGCCCACGGTCTGATGCAGGCATTAAATGTTTCCACGAAATCAAATTTTTCCAGGAATTCATTGTGTTTTTTACCAAATCGCGTATTGGTAAATGCAAAAAATCCCGGCCCGTAAGGATGTGCAAGCCCTAAAATGCCCCCTCTTTCATGCACAATCTTTTCTAACTGCGCCAGTGTCATTCCACGGATTTCCATAAAAGCATCATTTATACAGTCCGGCAGTACCGCAATCACATGGCCGCCATCCCTTGTATCATACTCAATGCCCTTTAATACCGTAAACGGCTTTTCCAGATGCAGATTCTTTGCAATCTTTTCAAATTTGCGGTAGCCGTCATAGGAGTTGTGGTCTGTTACCAGCATTCCGTCAAAGCCCTCTTTTACCAGCTTCGTGATATATTCCTGAATCGGCACTTTTGCATCAATTGACCCCTCTTTTGTATGGCAATGCATATCCAGTTTCATTTTTATTCTCCATTCTGTATTTTTTAACATAAGTGTCAAAAACAAATTTTAACATTTATATTACCTATCATGATAAATCATTTGACAATTTCATAACCAGCTACACTATAACACAGCGCCACCTTTTTTTCCATATTTTTTCACTTTCCGGTCCCTTATTTCATATATTAAAATAACTCTGCTATCAAAGGATTTTGTTTATGAATTATCGGAACTGTCTTAAAATTTTATGCAGTATTTCTGTTGTCTGCCTGTGCTGTACATGTATGGGCTGCAGCAAAACAAAAAGCACCGGCAGCACATCCATCACTTTAAATGAAGTTGCGCACTCCGTTTTTTATGCACCACAGTACGCGGCAATTGAATTGGGATATTTTAAGGAAGAAGGCATTGACCTTACACTTGTGACCGGATTCGGCGCTGACAACGTTATGACTTCCCTGATTTCAGATGATGCACAGATTGGCCTTATGGGTTCTGAATCTTCTATCTATGTATACGCACAGGGTGCATCGGATTACGCCGTCAATTTTGCCCAGTTGACACAGCGCGCCGGCAACTTTCTGGTATCCAGAACGGCAGAAGATGATTTTTCATGGGAAAACCTGCGCGGAAAAACGATTCTTGGCGGCAGGGCAGGTGGTATGCCACAGATGCTTTTGGAATATATTTTAGAAAAGAACGGACTGACTAAAGAAGATGTCAATATTATTCAAAACGTAGATTTCGGCTCAACTGCCGCGGCATTTTCGTCCGGCATTGCCGATTATACCGTGGAATTTGAACCGTCCGCAACACTTCTGGAACAGGAAAGCGCCGGATTTGTCGTGGCTTCTTTGGGCGTGGAAAGCGGCTATGTGCCGTATACTGCCTATTGTGCCAAAAAGAGCTTCCTTTCTAAAAACTCTGATGTGATTGCTGCCTTTACCAGAGCCATTCAAAAAGGGCTTGACTACTGTAATTCCCACTCCGCCGAAGAAATTGCTGCGGTAATTGCACCACAGTTTCCGGAAAATACCCAAAACGATATCGCCGTCATTGTTGCACGATATCAGAATCAGGACACATGGAAAACCGATACGGTATTTTCCAAAGAAAGTTTCACACTGCTGACTGATATTTTACGAAACTGCGGCGAGTCAGACACGGATGTTCCTTATGAAGACCTTGTCACCACAACATATTCCAAACAGGCAACGGCCGAATCTGTTTCATATTAAGCCACATGTAAGATTTAACTCTGCTGCTTTTTCATTTCATGATTTAAAGTGCCGTCCGAGTCGTTCGCGGAATTTTTTGCTGTGCTTTGCATGCCTTTGAACCTGTAACAGCACCAGACGGCACATCACTGCAAAGACCGGAACTGCTGCTGCCATTAAAATCCCCGTAACCATTACCCATACCGGTGACAACGGATACAATGCGAACAGCGGCTTTAAAAACAGTACACTGAATACTGCCCCGGATGCCATCAGTATACAGATGCCTGTTCTGATTTTATCCAGCGGCATACAGATTCTTATAAGTGCTGCCATTCCGACAGCCAGCAATATCATGATACACATTGTAGAAAGCTGCTCATGTCCGATGCCGGCACAATTTCCTGCAACGTTAAGCACTGCCAGCAGTATAAAATCCGTCAGTGCCGCAGGCAGTGCCAAAAGCACGACATTGGTTAAAAAATGTCCTTCTATGCGGCTTTTATCCGGCTGCATTGCCAGTAAAAATGCCGGTGTACCGATGGTGAATGTTCCCAAAAAAGACAACTGTGTCGGATACAGCGGATATTTACTGACTGCCACAAATGTAAACAGTGTCATCAGCATAGAAAACAGATTTTTCACCAGAAACAGCGAAGCAGAACGCTGGATATTGTTGACCACGCGTCTGCCCTCTAATACCACGGACGGCATCCTTGCAAAATCAGAATCCAAAAGAACAATCTGTGCCGCATTGGATGCCGCTTCACTGCCGGATGCCATCGCAATACTGCAGTCCGCTTCTTTTAATGCCAGCACATCATTGACACCGTCCCCTGTCATGGCAACAACATTGCCTGCTTTTTTGAGTGCCAAAAGAAGTTTCTTTTTCTGTTCCGGCGATACTCTGCCAAATACCGTATACACCGGTGCAGCTTTTTCCAATTCTTCATCAGAAAGCTGTGAAACATCAATATATCTGTCTGCTTCTGCAATCCCTGCCTTTTTTGCAACTGCCGCCGCTGCTTTGGGATGATCGCCGGATATAACCTTAATACAGACGTCTTCTTTCTGAAAATATTCAAATGTTTCCCGCGCATCCCTTCGGATCGGATTACTCACTAAAATAAATGCAAGCGGTTCAAACAAATGCTGTTCTTCCCCATACCTGCCAAATACAAGTACACGCACACCTTTGTCGATTTTATCCAAAATTTGCACGTCATATTTTCCGTAACGCTCTGCCAGAAGCCGCTCCGGCGCACCAATCAGATATAGTCCTTCTTCAAAACGTACACCGGAATATTTGCGCTGTGAAGAAAACGGAATGACTTTTTGTGCCTTTCGTTCACTTTTTCCATCAAAATAGTCTTTTAATGCCTGCATCGTGATATTATCCGCATCCAGATTTGCTACAACATCTCCGATTAAGGCATGAAGCGAAGTTTCTTCTTCCTCTTTTGCCAGCGGAATAATTTCCTGGACAGACATTTTATTTTCCGTAATCGTTCCCGTCTTGTCCACACACAGGACATTGACCCGCGCCAACGTTTCAACACACGCCATTTCATGAACCAGCACTTTTTTTCTGCCAAGGCGCATGACACTGACAACCAGTGCAATGCTCGCTAAAAGATACAGTCCTTCCGGTATCATACCGACCAGTGATGCAATCATGGATACGACACTTTCCTGTATGGTCGAACCAATGACAAAATGCTGCTGCAAAAACAGCAGGATTCCAATCGGTATAATAACAATGCCAATAATACGCACCAGACGGTCTAAGGAACACATCATTTCCGTCTGTGTATTTTTACGCGATGCTTTTGCTTCTAACATCAGCTGTGCCGCAAAAGATGACAGTCCCACTTTTGTAAGTGTCGCATATCCTTTTCCTGAAACAACAAAACTGCCGGAATACAGTATATCGCCCGGATTTTTTACCACTTCATCCGCTTCACCTGTAATCAGTGCTTCATTGACACGCAGACTGCCTTTCTCAACAACTGCATCTGCACAAATCTGGTTTCCTGCCTGAAAAACGCAAAGGTCTCCAAGCACCAGCTGTTCTGAATCCACCTGCAGCATCTGCCCGCTGCGCACAACCTGCGTTTTAGGTTCATTCATCAGTGTCAGCCTGTCTAACACCCGTTTTGCCCGGATTTCCTGAACAATGCCAATCATTGTATTGCACACAATAATAGGCAAAAAGGTCATATTTACATATGACCTTACAAAAACTAACAATGCCGTAAACACTGCAAATATGAAGTTAAAATATGTAAAAATGTTACCGGCAATAATCTGTCCGACAGATTTGGACTGATTTTTCACCTGTACATTTCCATAACCGGCATACAGCCTTTTTTGTGCTTCTTCGCAGCTTAATCCACGGTTTTCATTAGTCATCTGAATATTCAATCTCCTTACCCGCAACGCGGAACGTATAATAAATAGTGACTGCAAAAATAACCAGCTTTACAGCAAAACTTACCGCTATGCTTGCAACGGATTCCTGATTATAAAGCTGGAATGAAATCATCGCAAAAAATGTCACTGCCGCTGTAACGCCGTACCACCATTTTGCCAGATTTCCTTTAATAACACCAAAAATCACATTCATTAATGCGATATTTAAAACCATATCGAGAATACAGTTGACACCCAGTAACAGCCATAAAACGGATGGTGTTGTAAACAGTGCCGAAACCGTTTCATAGGTTGTTGTCACCTCTTCCGCCGCCAGCTGTGCCAGCATATCCTGTGCCTGTCCTGCCTGGATTGCGGTACACCACGTAATGTAGGAAATCGCTGTCATACCGTATAAAAGGCTGTCGCCGATTGAAAGACCGATTCCCGCAAGATAGACATCGCCTTTACGCTCAAAACGTTCATTTAACATATAGCCGGTAACAACTCTTGCTGCTGTAAATCCGGCTGTCGCAAACAGCGCATATACAATATTATACGTTGCCGGGTTGTTATAAAAAGTATTGTCTATACTCGGTATCAGTGCCAGCGCCGATGTTGCCAGATTGGCAAAAATAAATACAAAAACGGCATAGGCAATCACACCTAAAATCCCCGGCATAACTCTTGCTTTCCATCTTTTCATAATGACAACTACAAGTACAATAATTGCCGAAAGCATAAGAATTCCACCCGCCGAGAGCATGGATGACGTTCCTGCCGGCAGGGTCTGTGTCAAATCAATTGTTTCCATAAAATCTCCATTCCGCCGTTTCCATCTGCCACGGCTTTTTATCTTTCTTAATCATATCATTTCTGTCTGTAAAAGCCAATAAAATATCTATTAAAGTTTGTTCTGTACAGACGAAAAGAGCAGCCACATAGCTGCGGCTGCTCCTCTCATAATCTTAATTGCATAACAATATATCTTTTTTAATAACGAAATGTATATTTAAAAAGGCACACTGTAAACCATTTGGATTATAATTTTGTTACATTAATAGCCTGAGGACCTTTAGCGCCTTCTGTTACGTCAAACTCTACTTCTGCGCCTTCGTCTAATGACTTGAATCCGCTCATGTTCAGACCTGAGTAATGTACGAACACATCCTTGCCTTCTTCATCGCTGATAAAGCCATAGCCCTTTTGGTTATTAAACCACTTTACTGTACCTTTCATTTCAAGTACCTCCAAAAAAATATATGGTGCCAAACACCTTCTTTATCTTAGCATTTGCGGCAATTGTTGTCAATGAAATCTCACTATTTGTTTTCGGACTCCCCAACCTGTAAATACACACGGCTAAGCTCAATTTTATCATCGCCCTGCTGAACTACCGACACGATATTTCCGGCTGTAACCTGTGCTTTTTCCACCCGCAGCAGATGGCTGTTGATAATCTCTGTCGGATAGGCTTTGTCATTAATATAGACCACACTGTAATCATTAAAATTACTGCCTTCCACGCATACATAATCCTTGTAATTATATGCATTGGTGATTGTAATATCATTTTGTCCCATAATCAGATTGGTTGCCTGAAATGGATTTTCCCCGCCATATAAATCACAGTTTCCATATAAAATGTCGTATTCAAGAATCTTTAAATCTTTTAAATAGTCCGGCGTGTCCTTACGTTTCTGATGAAACTTTGTCAGATAACCTTCCGACATGCCAAGCATCTGCTGTACATGCGCTGCCAACTGATAACTTTCCAGATTTTCTTTTTCGGACGACAGTGAAAAATTGCTCCAGACAACGTACTGTGTCTGATAAATGTCGCCATTTTCAAGTACTTCGTCCGTAAATGAAAATCCCGGCAGGTGGTCGCCGTACATGACAAGCACTGTCTCTTCATCCCTGCTTTCAAGCATCGCCGTCAACTCCCGCAGGAAATTATCCATTTCATGAATCTGGTTGACATAGTAGGTAAATGCCTTTTCCTTTGCCGTATCAAAAAATCCCGTTACCGTAATTTCCGGCACAAAGCCCTCCGGATACTCTGCCGGATAATCGCCGTGTCCCTGTACGGAAATTGTATAAATGTAATCCGAACCATCTGTGGAATCCAGTATTTTTCCGATTTCCCCCGTCAGAATCTTATCCTTTGCCCAGCCCATCGGTGTCATTTCGATATTGTCCATATATTCAATTGATGTAAAATCTTCATATCCCAGATGAGAGAAGACCTTATATCTGTCATAAAACGTTCCGTCATTGTCATGCAGTGCATGGGTGGCATACCCTTTTTCTTTTAAGTCATATGCCATGGATTCACAGACCTTGGACTGTAAAACCGTCTTGTACGGATATTCACCCGGTCCAAAATCATCCATATTCATGCCGGTCTGCACTTCAAATTCCGTATTGGCTGTTCCCGCACCAAAGCACGGCACAGATAAGTAGCCTGACGGATACTCTGCCACAAGCTGTTCAAAATACGGAAGCGGATTTTCCGAAAAACTGATGCCTTTTACCAGATTCGGATCAAAAAAAGACTCCAGCTGCAAAAAAATGATATTCGGTGATTTTTCCGAATTTTCGACTTCTATTTCTTCAATATCCTCTTTCAGACTATTAACATACTCCGGTGTATATTCATCCGATTTGCTGATTCCTCTGTCCACAACACTGCACGTGAAACAGTAAGCAAATCCATATTGTTTATAGGCATTGGCAAGATTGCCGAAATAACTGCTGATTGTTCCGGTAAGAAGCAGAAAGTGGGTAACTCCCATACAGCATAACAACAGTAATCCAATTTTTACTGTTGTACGGATATAGTGTATTTTTTCCTGCTGTTTCGGACCTTTTATCCACAGCCATACCAGTCCCGCAATCCCTGCGGCAACTGCCAGTACAATCAGAATCATCTGAAAAACATTCAGATAGACCGGAATGACTTTTATGGCATCTTCAATTAGATAAATATCCATTGCCGTAAATGGTGTTTTTCTGGAACAAAGCACCACAAAATTCGTCACTGCCAACAATATCCATACCACACTCACCGTGCAGTATACAAACACTTTTCTGTGAAACAGCAGTACAATTGACATTGTCACCAGAATAATCAGTGTATTATATAAAAACAGAACCGGATTGGTAAAAATCATTACCAATCCGATTAAACTTCTCCTGTTGAAACACTCAACCAGCATATTCAGCAATGCCGAATATACGGCGGCATGTACAATCTCATATTGCCAGCATTTTTGTAAAACTGCCTTTATTCGATTCATATTCCTCACCTGTTATCTGCATTTCATTTTTTTACTCATTTGTCGTTTCATGACGTGACTCACGGATAACTTCCATCAGTTCACGTGCCTTGTCTTTTGCTTTTGAAGATGCATTTCTTGAACCCATCACCATATAGGCAAACTTCTGTGCTGTATCGTCATCATTGCATTTATGCGCCAGCTGTGCAAGCAGGGAGTTGATTGTCACCTCGTCCATATTGCAGATTGGCGGATACTCTTTTAAAAGTGCCTCGGTAAAGCCTTTGTATGCTTTTTCGATATACTCCGCTTCCAGCTTGTTATACTTTGCAATCTGCCCCAGATTGGCTGTATCATCCTGCTGTAATTCTTCTGCTGCTCCTCTGTAAAGCCATGCAAGCTTTAAGCATAAATAAGCCTGTTCACTTCCTCTGGCCGGTTTTGTCATTGCGGTCAGCAATGCCATCTTATACCGTTTAATCGCAATATCATACGTATAATAGTCTGCTGAATCCTCCATTGCCGTATATTTGCTTCCAATCATTTCCTTTAACAGCGCTCTCTGCTTCGGCGTAACGTTGTTAAATTCACGCAGTGTTGATGCATATCCGCACTTCGGGCACAGACATACATCATATTTGATTGTATCAATTCCGGAATACAGCGGTCTTAAATCTGCCTCAGTTCCTAAAAATCTGGCCTTCCCTGTTTTTACCTGCTTTGTCTTAAAATCCGCATCACAGACCGGGCAATTCATGGATTTATCAAATACATAGGTGCTTTCATCTTTTTTATTGCTGCTGTTTTCCATACTAATCCTCATTTCTGAGCGACTTTGTTGCGAAGATGCGATGAGAATTTCGCGCAGGCGATTTCTCATCTGCAATCAGGGAGATTTGTTTTCGCTCAGAAACAAATCTCCGTGTGAACAAGCTTAGACTTATGGCTTGTTCACACTTCTCCATTTCTACAGACACTTATTGACGTCTTTTATTATTTGGCAGGCATTTTGAACGAACTCTTTAAAGATACAATCCGGTTAAATACCGGTTTCCCGGCTTCTGAATCTTTAGAATCCGCTGTAAAATATCCGTTACGTACAAACTGGAATTTATCTTCCGGCTGTGCCTTTAAAAGTTCCGGTTCTACATAGCAGTTCTTTAAAACGGTAAGTGAATGTGGGTTTACATTGATAGAACCGTCTTCTTCATTGTATACGCCCTTTTCTTCATCTACGATATTCTCATAGAGTCTGACCTCTACCGGACTGCCTTCTGTTGCAGATACCCAGTGAATTGTTCCTTTCACTTTTCTTCCAGTGAAGTTACCGCCGCGTGTTTCCTCATCATAGGTTGCATGAATCACGGTAACGTTACCGTTCTCATCCTTTTCACAGCCTGTACAGGTTACAAAATATGCGTTCATCAAGCGCACTTCGTTACCCGGAAACATTCTGAAATACTTCTTTGGCGGTTCTTCCATAAAATCTTCTCTTTCGATATATAATTCTTTTGTAAACGGTACTTTTCTTGTTCCAAGTTCAGGATTTTCCTGATTGTTTGGAACTTCCATGTACTCAACCTGTCCTTCCGGATAGTTATCAATCACCAGTTTTACAGGATTTAAGACTGCCATCATTCTCTTTGCTTTCAGCTTTAAATCCTCACGGATACAATACTCTAACATCGGATATTCAACCGCACCCTGACTCTTTGTAACACCCACAAGGTCTACAAACATCTTTATGGCTTCCGGTGTAAATCCACGTCTGCGCAGTGCCGCAATAGACACCAGACGCGGGTCATCCCATCCGTCTACAATCTTATCTTCTACAAGCTTTTTAATATAACGCTTTCCTGTTACTACGTTATTTAAATAAAGCTTTGCAAATTCAATCTGTCTTGGCGGATTCTCGTATTCAAGTTCCCTTACAACCCAGTCATACAGCGGTCTGTGATCCTCAAATTCCAGTGTACAGATAGAGTGGGATACGCCCTCAATCGCATCTTCAATCGGATGTGCAAAATCATACATCGGATAAATGCACCACTTATCTCCTGTTCTATGATGTGAGATATGTGCTACTCTGTAAATAATCGGGTCACGCATGTTGATATTCGGTGATGCCATATCAATCTTTGCACGCAGTACCTTTTCTCCATCCTTGTACACACCGTTTTTCATGTTCTCAAATAATTCGAGATTTTCTTCTACGGAACGGTTACGGTACGGGCTTTCCTTACCCGGTTCCGTAAGCGTTCCTCTGTATTCACGAATCTGTTCCGGTGTCAGATCACACACATAAGCCTTTCCTTTTTTAATCAGCCTGACTGCCGCTTCGTACATCTGATCAAAATAGCCTGATGCAAATAACACATCTCCGTGCCACTTTGCACCGAGCCATTCAACATCACGCTTAATAGAATCCACAAATTCTTCCTTTTCCTTTGTCGGATTCGTATCATCAAAACGCATATTAAACTGTCCGTTATATTCTTTGGCAAGTCCGTAATTTAGTAAAATGGATTTTGCATGTCCAATGTGGAGATATCCATTCGGTTCCGGCGGAAATCGTGTAACTACCTTCTTACAATGTCCTTCCTTAATATCCTGATCTATGATCTGTTCAATAAAATTCTTTGAAACAGCTTCGTTTTCCATTCCTCTTATCCTCCTGATTACTGCCGCATTGCAGCACCTTTTCGTTTCATTATAACGTACTTTTTAAAATGTTTCAATGGCTTTTATCGTTATCTGTGTGTGTCATACAGCCGCTCATACAGCCTGCACAGTTTCCGTCACAGCCTGTATGATTTTCCTTTTTATCTTTATTGACCATTCTGGTACTGACAACATACAGCCACACTGCAATCACCAGTATAATGGCTCCGCCTATAATTCTCATCCTAATCTCCATTTCTGTTTTCTGTTAAAATCCTATAAGCATCCCTATCATTCTGACCGCAAATGCTACAATCCATGCAATCACACACTGCATGATTACGACTAAAAATGCTGAACGCGCTGTTCCCATTTCTCTTTTTACGGATGCAATCGCCGCAACACACGGTGTATATAACAGAGTAAATACTAAAAATACCAGTGCCGAAAATGGTGTAAATAAGGTATTTAATGCACTCATATCTCCACCGAATAAAACTGTAAGCGTACTGACCACACTCTCCTTTGCGGTAAATCCCGTAATCAGTGCGGTAGAAATTCTCCAATCGCCAAATCCCAGCGGCACAAAAACCGGTGCCGCAAATCCACCGATTAATGCCAGCAGACTGTCTTTGGAATCCACGACAACATTCAGCCGTACATCAAACGTCTGTAAAAACCAGATGACAATTGATGCCATGAAAATAATCGTAAATGCCTTTGTAATAAAGTCCTTTGCTTTATCCCAGATTAACATTCCCACACTTTTTAAACTCGGCAGACGGTAGTTTGGCAGTTCCATAACAAACGGAACCGGTTCACCCTGAAATGCCGTATTCTTTAGCAGCAGTGAAAATAAAACACCCACGATAATCCCCGTGAAATACAGTCCCACCATCACTAATGCACGGTATTTAGGAAAAAACGCATATGTAAACAGTGCATAAATCGGCAGTTTTGCCGAACAGCTCATAAACGGTGTTAAAAGAATCGTCATTTTTCTGTCGCGCTCCGATGAAAGTGTTCTGGTTGCCATAATCGCCGGTACAGAACAGCCAAAGCCGATAATCATCGGTACAAAGCTTCTGCCGGACAATCCGATTTTACGCAGCAGTTTATCCATTACAAATGCAATTCGTGCCATGTATCCGCTGTCCTCCAAAATTGATAAAAAGAAGAACAGCACTACAATAATCGGCAAAAACGACAAAACGCTGCCGACACCGGCAAAAATACCGTCAATAATCAGGGAATGGACAACCGGATTTAACCCATACGCCGTTAATGCACGGTCAGCAAAATCCGTTACAATATCAATTCCAACACTCAGCCAGTCCGAAAGACCTGCACCGATAACTCCGAAGGTCAGCCAGAATATCAGCCCCATAATTGCCGCAAAAGCCGGCAGTGCCGTATATTTTCCGGTCAGTATCTTATCCGCCTTTACACTTCTTGCGTGTGCCTTGCTTTCTGTTGGCTTAACAACTGTCTGCGTACACACTTTTTCGATAAATTTAAAACGCATATCGGCAAGGGCTGCTTCCCGGTCTTTTGCACATTCTTCTTCCATTTCATGAATCATGTGTTCCAGTGTTTCTTCTTCATTCCGGTCCAGTCCAAGCTGCTGTAAAATCAGTTTATCCCCTTCTACCAGCTTTGTTGCCGCAAAACGCGCCGGAATCTCTGCTTTTTTTGCATGGTCTTCAATTAAATGTACTACCGCATGGATACAGCGGTGAATCGCTGCCTGTCCGTTTTCACCGTTGGCATCGCAAAAGTCAAGCCGTCCCGGACATTCATCATAACGCGCTACATGAATGGCATGTTCTATGAGTTCTCCAATTCCTTCATTTTTTGCCGCTGAAATCGGAATAACCGGTATTCCCAATGCTTCTTCCAGACGGTTGACCTGAATCGTACCGCCATTTTCACGCACTTCATCCATCATATTCAGCGCAAGCACCATCGGAATGTCCATCTCAATCAACTGCATCGTCAGATACAGATTCCTTTCAATATTGGTTGCATCGACAATGTTGATAATGCCGCGCGGTTTATTCTGAATCAGAAAATCCCTTGTCACAATTTCTTCATTAGTATACGGTGAAAGAGAGTAAATTCCCGGCAAATCCGTCACGGTTGCTTCCGGATGATTTTTGATTTGACCGTCTTTTCTGTCTACCGTAACTCCGGGAAAATTCCCAACATGCTGATTGGCGCCTGTCAGCTGGTTAAACAGCGTTGTCTTTCCACAGTTCTGATTGCCAATCAGTCCGAATGTCAGCGGTTCTCCTTCCCGCAGTTCATTTCCCTTTTTTCGCACATGATAAATTCCCATTTCACCAACCTGCGGATGTGGAATGTCTTTTAAATGTGCCTGACGGCTCCGCACAGTATCGGTATCATGGATTCCGCTGATTTCTATTTGTGCCGCATCTGCAAGACGCAGTGTCAGTTCATAGCTTCTGAGTCTTAACTCTATTGGATCACCCATCGGTGCTTTTTTCATCATTGTCACTTCCGTACCCGGTGTCAGCCCCATGTCCAGAAAGTGCCTGCGCAGTGCGCCTTTTCCGCCTACGCTTTCAATGACCGCGTCTTTTCCAACCTCTAATTTATCCAGTGTCATACTATCCTCTATTCCGCAGGCATTCTAATTCCGGAGGAACCGCGGACTGAACCTATTCAGTTCTGCGATAAAAGCAGCTTCGTGACGCCTGCGGCACAAAGCGCTGTATGAACAGGCTTTCGTTTATGGCTTGTTCATACTATCCTCTATTCCTCTTTTTGTCTATCATTTTCACAAATCTTTAATTGAAAATATTTCTCATTAAGTATATTATTGTACTTTTTTCCTGTCAACGAAAAGAATGGAAAAAATAATGTGTTGACACCTCTCTTTTCTTCTTATACTATAAGTACGTTGCTCATCAAATAACAAATTGATGCATAATTTTAAAATTTCTGTCCCACAGGGGGATTGCAAATATTAGCAGCAGATATCAAAACTATTAAAATAATATTAAAAGAAGCGAGGATTCACATGAACAATACAACTGCAAATATGCCCTTAAAGGATTCCCTTAAACCTTCACCGCTGGCACTTCTGCCAATTGGTGTTTTTTTAGTGATTTATGCCGGTTCCGGTATTATATTTCACGACTTTTACAATATGCCTGCAATTATTGCTTTTTTAGCTGCTCTGCTGACGGCATTTTTACAGACACGCACACTTTCATTTTCTGAAAAAATCACGGTCATTGCCAAAGGGCTTGCCGATGAAAATATTATTACCATGTGTCTAATTTTCCTGACGGCAGGCGCATTTTCCGGAGCCGTATCCGCCGCGGGCGGCGTTGAACACACGGTAAATTTAGGATTAAAACTGCTTCCTGCCAGCTGGTCTGCCGCCGGACTGTTTATTATCGGCTGTTTTCTTTCCATATCCATGGGAACAAGTGTCGGAACGATTTCCGCACTGGCACCGATTGCGGTCGGTATCAGTGAAAAGACTTCGATTTCCCTTGCCATGTGCATCGGAGCGGTCATCAGCGGTGCGATGTTCGGGGATAATCTTTCGATGATTTCCGACACCACAATTGCCGCAACCCGCACGCAGGGCTGTTCCATGAAAGATAAATTCCGCACAAACTTTTTTATTGTACTGCCTGCCGCTATCCTGACTTTTGTATTACTGCTGATTCTGCCTTCCCATTCGGAGGTCGTTTCCGTTTACGCAAAGGATGCCAATCTGCTTTTGATTGCACCATATCTTTTTGTACTGGTAAGCGCCTTGTGCGGCATGAATGTATTCGCCGTACTGATTTTAGGCACGGTCTTTTCTCTTGCTGCCGGAATTTTCACCGGAAATCTTTCCGGCATGGAGATTTTTACATGTATGGGCGATGGCATTACCGCCATGTATGATATTACAGTAATTTCAATTATTGTCAGCTGTATCGGTTCACTGATTAAATATAACGGCGGTATTGACTGGCTTTTAACTGCCATCCGTCAGAGAATCCGCTCACCAAAGGGTGCACGTTTCGGTATCAGCGTTTTAACTGCCGGTATTGATACGGCGACTGCCAACAATACGATTTCGATTATTCTTGCCGGTCCGATTGCAAAGGAAATCAGTACCGAATATGATATTTCGCCGTGTGAAACAGCTTCTTTATTAGATATCAGCGCTTCCGTAACACAAGGGCTTTTACCTTACGGCGCACAGGTGCTTTATGCTTCCGCAGCCACAGCTTCTGCTGTTATGCCGCTGAGCGGTGTGGATATTATCGCGTATAACTACTATCCGATGTTTATGGCGTTCTGCCTTTTGGGGTGGATTTTTCTGCGGCGTACCCATAACAAATAGAGGCATATAAAAGGAACGCCTCAACGTGTTACTTGACTTCGGCTTATCCTTTTATCTGTCCTATTATCTGTTTTTACTCTTTCTTGCCCTCTTGATTTCGGTTGAGAGGGCTTTTAGTATTTTTAACAATAATCCTTTTGTTCCCGCATCCAGTGTACCGAACATTTTGATGGTGGCGTTGGCACTGCGAAGGATATCGGCGTTTATGTCTGAAAGAGTCTTTGCACCGCTTGCGGTAATAAGTTCAAAAAGTGTATCCACAAATTTTTCCCGTTCCTTTGCAGACAGACCCTCCAGCCATGATGTTATGGCTTCATGAAAATTCTTACTGTTCGCGCTGAGAGACGGACATGTCACAAAGCATTTGCCCTCTACCTGCCACGACATGGCATCATGCTGCATGATTCCTGTCTGACTGCTGCACACCACCAGATATTCTTCTTCCTGCCACAGTAACATACCGACAAGGGAATGCTGCGGTACAATCGTCTGAATCTGCGGCAGCATTTTCCGGTACGCTTCACTTTCAATCATCTCTTTTGTAAATCCCGGTCCATCATTGTTATAGACTTTCACCACCTTGCGCTGAATGGACGGCTTTGCAAAGACGGCGGCATAAATCGCAAGATTGCCGCCCTTTGAATGACCGCCAAGACGAAGCTTTCCGCGTTTCCAGCGCATAACGGTATTGACATACTCTACAGCTTCAAGCTGGGACGGCACCGGCATCATGACACCCATGTTAAAATCTTCTTTCCAGCCGATAATCGTATCATCTGTCCCGCGAAATGCAATGTAGTACGTATCATCGGGAAGTTCCGCACAGAATGCTGCAAACTGCTTCTCCTCATGGTCATCTGTCACATCTGCATAATCGGAAAGCACAATATCCCCGAAACGCCTGCTTTCCGCTGCAATCCGCATAAAAAACGGTGCTTCCCTGATAAACGATGTGACTTTTTGTAATTCTTCCTCATCATTTAAGTCAAAAAAATCATGTGCCGCCTGCCGCAGGGTAATTTTTTCTTTACTGCCTGCCGCCGGTATGATATTTTTAAAATCCACATAAGCAATCTGCGACAACACCAGATTATCCACCTCATTAAATGCAGACTGCTCAAACGTCAAATCCCCGCGCCATTTGATATAGTCTTCAATGCCACCCATTTTTACCGACCTCCGTTCTGATAATAAAACACTGCCAGCTGGGTTCTGTCCCGCAAATTCAGCTTTTCCAGTACGGTGCTGATATAATTACGGATTGTTCCCTCTGACAAAAAAGTCTTTTCTGCAATCTCCTTATTGCTGAGCCCCTGTGCAACGAGCTGTATCATTTCGTATTCTTTCTGTGTGATTCCCTGTGCCGCATAATCATAAGCGGCTGTTCCGCCAAGCAGTCCCGGCAGCTTATCGACAATTTTTCCGCCAAAGACAATCTGTCCGGACGCTGCTGCACGGATTGCCGGAACCAGTCCTTCGTAATCCTGTTTGAGCAGGTATCCCTTTACACCGATTTCGAGTGCTTCAATAATATATTCGTCATCTGAAAATGTCGTCAGGAAAAGAATTTTGGCATCCGGATATGCCGCAAGCACATTTCTTGCCGCTTCCAGTCCGGTCATATACTGCATACGGATATCCAGCAGTAAAATATCAGGACTGTATTTTTTATATAGTGACACAGCTTCCCGTCCGTCTTCTCCGACTGCCGCCACTTCAATATCCGTTCCGTTTTCCAGAATCATTTTCAAAGACATGCTTACCAGTTTATCATCGTCAATTATTACTACTTTCATACTTCTCCTTATTTTCCGGGCAATTTTGCCGCAAAACGGCAGTGAAAAAATCCCGGACAGTTTCTCATCTTCCGGCAGGAATATCTGCTTTTGGAATGTGGATAAAAATGCGGTATCCGTTTTCTGTGCGGATATCTATCGTTCCGCCAAACGTTTCCACCCGCTGGCGCATATTGGTAATCCCGATTCCCGTACCGTCCCCCGGATGCACACATTTACCGTTATCCTGAATTAAAATCTGATAAAAGGCGGGATGCTCCCGCAGTAAAAGCTTCACCCTGTCAGCATCGCTGTGCCGGGTTACATTGGACAATGCCTCTTTTACAATCGAGATAATGCAATATTTTAATTCCTTCGGCAGGTCCTGTGACATATCATATTCGTAACTGACCGTATACCCCTCTGCTTTTTCCGTCATCTCACGGACGGTCTGCTCTAAATCCACCGATTCATCATGCAAATCATGAACACTGTTACGGATATTGTTCATCGCACAGTCTAAGGTTTCTTTAATACTTAAAAGCAACGGTTTCGTCTGCTCATCACGGCTGACTGCAATGACCGCTCCCGTCTGGATAAGCGCCCTTGAAAGCAGATGTCCTACATTGTCATGAATTTCCCTTGCAATACGGTTGCGCTCCTTTAAGGTTGCACTGTAAACCTGTGCGTCCTGCTTTTCAATTAAATAGCGGTTTTTCAGTTTTAACATTCTGTTATATTCCCTGTCATCATCCTGTATGCGGATGAACTCCTTTTGCAGTTCTCTATCCTGCCATGTCATCTGCCGCAGATATACCGCCAGCATGTCAAAAACAATCCATAGTATCTGCCACTGTATCCTGTCTGTACCCGACAGGATATAGCGCGATGCCGCAACGCCAAAAAACGCCCACAAAAAAACTGTAATGCCTGCTACTGCCGTCCTTTTTATCTCTTTTTTCTCCCATGCCTCCAGCACCTGTTCCCAGACGGCATACAGTACAACCGGAAAGCCATATGATGTCTCTTTTATCACTAAAAACGACAACAGATAGACCGTCACCGCAAATGTCCTTCCCGCCATGCTTTGCAGATATATAACGGCACACACCTCAATAAATAACAACAGCAGACTCACCACTACATGATTGGTAATCCCGCAGGCTGATTCGAGTACGGCACACAGCACGTACAGTACCAGCATATCTGTAATCTTTCTCACATTTTCCTCATTTCCATACGGCAGTCCCGCTAAAATCTGCCGTCCTTCTGATTATTTATATTTTTATTGTACCGCAAGATATGACAAATGTCACTTCCGATTCTGATATTCTTCACTACCGCATTCTGCCCTCACACGCTACAATGTTTATAACAGCTTACAATATGAACACCAACATTATCAGGAGGATTTTTTATGGCAGAAACCATTGTAAAAATTGAAAATCTGGTCAAACGTTATCATGAACTGGTTGCCGTGGACCATTTTAACTTAACCGTATCCAAAGGAGAAATTTTAGGGCTTTTAGGGCCGAACGGTTCCGGAAAGACAACGACCATGAACTGTCTGCTGTCCCTGCTGGCATACGATAAAGGTTCAATCGAGGTCTTTGGAAAACCTATGAAGCCCGACAGCTATGATTTAAAGCGCAATATCGGCGTTGTCTTTCAGAATGTCGCCGTTTTTGACACACTGACCGTACAGGAAAATATTGATTATTTCTGTGGTCTATACATTAAAGATAAGAAGCTTCGCCGCCAATATGTTGCAGAGGCGGTTGAATTTGCGGGACTTTCGGATTTTGTAAAATTTTATCCCAAAAAACTCTCCGGCGGACTGCTCCGCCGTTTAAACATCGCCTGCGGCATTGCGCACAAGCCGAAGCTGATTCTGCTGGACGAACCGACCGTTGCCGTAGACCCACAGAGCCGTAATAAAATCTTACAGGGCATTTTAAAATTAAACGAAGAAGGCGCAACCATTATTTACACATCCCATTATATGGAAGAGGTGGAACAAATCTGTTCGCGCATTGTGATTATGGATAAGGGACGCAACCTTGCAAACGGTACTGCCACCGAATTAAAACAGCTCATTAAAAAAAGCGAAACTTTAACCGTAGAAATTTTAGAGCTGACCGATACACAGCTTGAGGCTGTCCGCAGGCTTAACCATGTCTATGACGTTTCTTATGAAAATAACAGACTGACCGTACAGTGCAGTGGCGGCAGCCACAACCTGATTCATCTTCTGTCTTACTTACAGGAGGAAAACATTGCCTTTGGGCGTGTTTATTCGGAACTTCCGACTTTAAATGATGTTTTCCTTGAAATTACCGGAAGCGAATTAAGAGATTAACTTACATTGAGAGGAGGTTTATAATGTTTTTACGATTGTTTTTATACAGGCTGAAAAGTATATTTCTTCAAAAGGACCTGACCTTTTGGACATTGGCTTTTCCACTTATCTTAGGCACATTCTTTTACCTGGGCTTTGGCAGGCTTCTAAACGGCACGGAGCTGGAATTAAACACAATTCCTGCCGCTGTCGTGACGGTTCATGAAAATACTGCCTTTGAAACGGTCTTAAAAGAAGTTGAAAAATCAGACGGAAAAGCCTTATTTGATTTGACCTTTACCGATGAAGACACTGCCATCGCAATGTTAAAGGAAAATAAAGCCACCGGCATTTTTTATGTTGATGCCACACCGCACCTGACCGTTGCAGAAAACGGCATGGAACAGACCCTGATGCAGTCTTTTTTATCCCAATACTGCACCCAGAGCAGTGTATTTGAAAAAATTGCCGCAGAACACCCGGAAAAGCTGGCCGATTCCATTGATTTTTTATCCAAACGCCACTCCTACGGCAGTGAAATTTCTCTGGCAGATGCTTCCTACGACCCGTATATGCAGTATTTTTATGCTTTGATTGCGATGTGCTGTCTGATGAGTGTATCTTCCGGTGTAGAATGTATCGGCACTGCCCTTGCCAACTTATCGAGCCTTGGCATGCGCCGTGAATGTGCACCGACACGCAAGTCCGTCATGATTTTAAGTGACCTCGCTGCCGCTTTTGTGCTTCAGTCCGTCGGTGTTTTTTTACTGTTTTTCTATCTGACTGTGATTTTAAAGCTGGATTTCGGAAACCGCTTAGGACTTTCCTTTGCCACAGCACTTATGGGTACGCTTTTTTCCCTTGCCGCCGGTGTTTTTATCGGAATCGCCTTTAAATGCAGTATGCACATTAAAATGGGCATTGCCCTTGTATTTATGATGGTCAACTCATTTTTTGCCGGACTTATGGCGGCAACCATGAAAGATTGGATAGAACATATCTGCCCGCTGTTTAACCGCATAAATCCGGCGGCACTGATTTCGGACAGTCTGTACGCATTAAATATGTATCCTTCCCTGACCCGCTTTGCGCGCAATATGGGCATACTGGCTGTCATGACACTGGTGCTGTGCTTTATTTCCGGTCTGATATTAAGGAGGTCTGATTATGCAAGTCTTTAAAGCTTTTTATAAATCACTGCGCAGACAGATTACTTCGGTACTGCTGTATGTTATTGCTTTTGCCGCTATCAGTGTGATTATGGCAAATACCATGTCTGAAAATACCGACACTCTTTTTACCGCAAAAAGGCTGACGGTTGCCGTGTTCGACCATGACAATACAGATGAAAGCCGCGTGCTGTATAATTACCTTGACCGAACACAGAAACTCACTTCCATAAAAGACGACAACGAAGCAATTGCTGATGAATTATTTTTCAGAAATGTGGATTATGTGCTGATTATCCCTGACGGCTTTTCTGAAAATCCGGACTCACTTAAAAATGTGAAACAACAAAACAGCAGTTCTGCTTACTTTTTGGATAACAGCATTGACACTTTCTTAAATGTATTTTTTAATTTCAGAAATACCGGATATTCCTGCGATGAAGCCGAGCGGCTTACTTACGACTGTATCGGTTCTGTAGAGGAAGCAACACTGCTTTCCGATACCCGGCAGGACGATGTGCAGATTACCGTTCAAAATATTGAACGCTATTTTCACTATCTTCCGTACATTTTTATTGTTACTGTCATTACAAGCCTTGGCGGACTGCTGCTGATTTTCCGTGAAAAAAATGTCAACTACCGGATACGGTGCAGTGCCGTATCCGCCGTCCACTACAATACGGCGCTTGCCCTTGCCTGCCTGACATACAGCATTTTATTATGGCTTGTTTTTATGGTGCTGGCTTTGGCGGTCTGTGGAAAAGGGCTGCTGTCGGTACGGGGACTGATGCTGGTTATCAACAGTTTTGTATTCCTGCTGGTTTCTGTCGGCATTACCTACCTTATCAGCTTTTTGGCTTACAATCCGAACATTTTAAATATGTGGTCTAATGTTATCGGGCTGTGCATGTCATTTTTATGCGGTGTTTTTATTCCAATGGAATTCTTAGGAAAAAATGTCATAAAGGCGGCACACTTTCTTCCTGCCTACTGGTATATCCGCACCGATGAGCTTTGTACACAGTATACAGGAACTTCCGGTGAGTTAAAGACCTATGCCATGTATCTGGGAATCCAGCTTTTGTTTGCCTTTGCGGCATTTAGTGCAGCACTGGTCATTTCCCGTTATAAAAAAGATTCTGTATTATAAATCACAAAAAGGCAGATAAGAAACCACTTTTACGGATTTCTTATCTGCCTTTTTTATTTGCATTTTTTAATTTGCAAATTCCAGCCGTACCGAGCCGTTATTGCTGACTGCATACAGGTTCGTATCTGCCTGTGTATTTTGTGCGGTATAAGGATTTAACACTTTATTGTCATTGACATAGACACTGCCGTTGTCGGTGTGCGCTTCCACGCGGTACGCACTTTCCGGCTTTGGCGCCGTTACCTGTATTTTACCGTTATTGGTTTTACAGGTCACCGTTCCCTCCCATGCTCCGGCAAGCTCTACATTGCCGTTATTGCTTGAAAAAAGGCTCTCACCCTTAAATTCTGCATTTACCGTTATTTTACCGTTACTGCAATGCACCTGCGCATTTTTCTCGCAAATCATCTGCATCAGTTCAATTTTGCCATTGTCCGACTGTACATTAAGATTCTGTGTCGTAAACAGGGCATCGGCTGTCACTTTTCCGTTTGACGTATCAATTTTTACCGTATCAAGGGCTGCTTTTTCCGGCACATAGACCGTCACTACATTTTCCCGGTTTTCAAACAACGCGGCAAAACCGAAGTCTAAAATCCAAAATCCTCCGCTTGTTTTTTCCTCTATGCGGATTTTCCCATTGTCAACCGTAACCTGTGGTGTGCTGTGTGTATCCTCATAGGTCACGCTGTAACCGAAGGTATCATCCTGTGACGGCTTTATTTCAACTTTGGCATCATCCGCTTCAATCTCGATGTCTTTGATTTGTGAAATGCCATAGCGCTCATCAGAATAAGCACTGCCTTCCAGTTCAATACCGCGTCTTGAAATAAAAACACCGCTCTTTGCACCCGCAAAAACGCCCGATACAAAACAAATCAATCCCGCGCCGATACACACGGCGGCTGTTATTCCTGTAATCTTTATCCATTTTTTCATCTTCTTCTCCATTCCGCAGGCATTTTAATGCACAAGGAACCGCGAACTGAATTTATTCAGTTCTGCGATAAATTCAGAATCGTGACGCCTGCGGCACAATTCTGTTATGCGAAAATCTTTGGTTTATGGATTTTCGCATTTCTCCATTCTTTATTAGAAATCCACATCACAAACTTTTTAATTCCTATAACGCATCCATATGTCAGCAGCGCCGCAAGCAGTCCCAGTCCTACGCTCACCAGTCCCGCACCAATCAGCATAACCGCTGTCGGTATATGTAAAAACACAGTAACAAGTGCTGTTCCCACGGTAAATAATCCGGCAGCTACCATGACCGCCGCCGCAAATCCCAATGACAGCACCACTGCCGCAACGGTAATCACCACCGCAAACAGCACACAGACTGCCGCCAGTAAAAGACTTGCCCAGATTGGGGATGTAATCACCGCCAATGTAATGCCTGCCGCCGTATGCTTTTTCTTTGCGGCTGTCTGTCCGTTATCACTTCCAAAGCCCGGATTCTGTCCGGAACCTGCTGCGCCTGCAAATCCATTTTCCGCGGCAGCATCTGCCGCCGCCCTTTTTGCAAGCTGTTCGGGTGCGCCCAGCTCCTGCATTACTTTTTCCGCATTTTCTACACCGGCATCATCAAAATATTCCCGGTAATATTCCATGATATTTTCTGCTTCCTGCGGCGGAATACCATGCAGGTTATTCTGTAAAATATCTAAATATTCTTCTCTCGTCATTGCTTTTCCTCTCCTGTCAATATTCTGTCAATATTGGATTTGTATGCAATCCACTCTTTCCTGTACATTGCAAGCTGCTCTCTGCCCTTGTCCGTAATCTGATAATACCGTCTGTTTCTTCCTGCAAACGGCTGGTCATAGGTGACAAGATATGCTTCCTTTTGCAGTCTGCGCAGTACCGGATATAACGTGGATTCTGAAATATCCACAACCTCCTTGACATTCTGCGTCAGGATGTATCCATACATATCTTCCCGCTCCAGAACAGACAGAACACAGGCATCCAGCAGTGCTGAACCAATCTGAAAAATCATTTCTGTCTCCGTTTCTTTTTATTATTTTGTTGCATGATATTATATGTCATATAATATCTTTTTATTTATATTATTACACTACACGTTATCTGTCAAGTCTTTTTCCAGTAACCTCCTATTGCTCAAATGTTACAAAATTGTTACAATTCATTTGTAATCAGCTGATACAAATAAACGAAAAACAAGGAGGCAATAATTTTATGTGTTTTAACTTTAATAGCTGTTCCGAGTTATTTAGCGTAATTTGCAAGTTTTTTTACTTCGGTTGCTAATATCCGCCGTAGGCGAAGTTTCATAAAGTAAAAATCCGGCAGACGCCGGTTGAAAGGTCTGATATTTCAGCCTGCCAACCGGTTTTCTGCCGGATTTTTTAATTGAATTTCAACTTGAATTTTAAAGTCAATGTGCTATAATGATTTCCATGCAGATATGGTTCATCGGTAGAACGCCGGCTTCCCAAGCCGGAAAGGCGGGTTCGATTCCCGTTATCTGCTTTTTTCATGCAATCATTTTTATTTTATGTATACTTTCTTTTTAAAATGCTTTCTTACCGCAAGTACAATCAATCCCGCAATGACAAGTCCTGTTACAATCCATGCCCATACCGGTACATTTTCAATATTATAACAACGCACATTAATCCACATCTGATTGATACGCGCATTTTCCTCTGTGTCAAAATAACTCATGACCGCACTACGCTCTATCATCTCCTCGGTTGGATACTGCGCGGATAACTGGCGGTGTGTCTGTTCTGCCGGAACCGTCAGCATATACTTTTTATCTTCCGTATCACCGGAAAAGAAATAACCGAGCGGATAGGTCACGGTATCTTCCCCTCCGTCTTCTGCGCCGTAATTCCATTTAATATAGTCATAGACCACCGGACTGTCCCCGCCGGAAATCACGGACGTATATCCGATATAATCCATATTGCGGACTGCATTTTCAGGCTTTGAAAGAAAATTGATAAACCCTTCTGCCGCCTGCTTTTTCTCTGCGCTGTCTTTAATGCCGTTCTTTAACATGCACCAGCCGTCAAAATACAGATTCGTGCTTTCTCTTGGCACTGCAAAATCCAGATAAAAATCATCTTTTTCTGCCTGATCCATCGTATACACGGCATCGCCCGACCACTGGTAGCCCGCTACCACTTTTCCGGTAATCATATCGGCTTTTGCGCTGTCCGTTTCAAAAGAGTAGGCATTGTCTTTAACTGCCTGCAAATACTCCTGAATCTGCTCAATCGTTTCTTCAGATGTATCATTCATTTCTGCCGACAGACGTTCTTTATAATCTGCGGCATTTAAAAAGGAAGACGACAACAGCTTATCCGACTTTATCGCACCGACCGCCGCAAACATTGAATCCCTGACATTATCCTTAATCGTAATCTGCCGTTTAAACTTGTCATTTGAAATAATTTTCCACGTAGAAGCTTCCTCTTCTGTGACTTCCTCCGGATTGTATACAATCCCTGTAATGCCCCACATATACCCGGCGGCGTAACGGCTCCATGCCTCCCCGTTAATCGTATTTTCATCAAAGGTACTGCGGATAAACGGTGAAACGCCGCGTGTGTAATAATTTTCTGTTACATTTTTATCAAAGAACTGCTCTGAAAACGGTTCCAGCCAGCCCTCAGCCATCAGCTTCATAATCATGTATTCCGACGGACATATCAAATCATACTCATCGCCGAGTGTCAGCATATTATATAATTCTTCATTTGTTCCGACGGTGCTATATTCGACCACAACTTTTTTACCGTAAATCTGATAATACCAGTCTTCAAAATCCTTTACAATAGAATTTTCACCCTTAATTTCACCGCTGTCCAATTCTATCGCTTCGTCCCAGTCCCCGGTATCAATATATTCTTCCCAGTTACACACACGCAGGATGATAGTATCCGAATCCGATGCCATTGCCGCCTGCTCACTGTTTTTTAAAGAAAAAATATCAACTGCCCCCACTGCTGTTGCGATGCCTGCCAGCAGTACAATGGAAATTATGACGGACAACAGCCGCTTATACCGTTTACTCATCAATTTCAGTCTCCTCTCCTGCTGCCTTCTTTGCCGGTGCCAGATTTAATACAAGTTCAACCACAACAACGACCAAAAAGATAATCGTAGACAGCGCCCACAGTGCCGTCTTAATCTCTGTCTGTGAACCCTTTGTCGCATTTACTACATAAGTACTAATCGTATCAAAGGTTGCCGGTTTCGTATAGGTTGCAACAAAATAATCATCCAGTGAAAGTGTGATTGCCATGACAAACCCTGATAAAATTCCCGATGCAATTTCCGGAATAATCACTTTGACCAGCGCATAAAACGGTGTTGCCCCCAAATCGAGCGCCGCTTCGTAAATGCTTGGGTCCATCTGCTTTAACTTCGGCACTACCGCCAGATAAACAAACGGCGCACTCAAAACCACATGTCCCAGTACCAATGGAATATATGTATCCTTGCTCACACCGAACACAACCACGAGCAGAATACACATTGAAAATCCGGTTACAACATCTGCATTGACAACCGGCACCTGATTGAGCGCACTCATTGCCGTTTTCACTCTTTTTTTAGAATAAAATGCACCAATTGCACCCGATGTACCAAGAATCGTTGCAATCAAACCACTGCCCACCGCTAAAATCACTGAGCCTAAAATCATGTTTAACAGCTCCGGTGTTGTAAAAAGTGTCACATAATTATGCACGGAAAAAGACCGGAACGGTCCGATATTGGCAGCATCCGTAAAGCTGTAGACTGCCAAAATCAGAATCGGTGCATACATAAATAATAAAACCAGACCAATCCATCCGTATCTGAATCCTTTTTTCATTATAATAATCTCCATTCCGCAGGCATTTTAATGCCGGAGGAATCGCGAGCCAAATCTTATTTGGCTCTGCGATAAAAAGCGACTTTGTGACGCCTGCGGCACAAAGTGCTAACATCAAGCTATGCTTGACGTGAAGAATCTTAGATTTAAGGATTCTTCACACTAATCCCCTGCCTGTATTTTCCGTATCATTTCCCTCGGATACGACCGCCACGATACCGATAATAAATAACAGTATCAGGGCAATCATTGAGCCGTTGTGCCAGTCGTATGCGCTGAAATAGCTGCCAATCAGACTGCCCATGATGTACGTGCTGTTATAGAGCATATCCAGCACAACATAGTTCGTCATCGCCGGTAAAAACACCATGGAAACCCCGCTGACAATTCCAGGAATTGACAGCGGAAAAATAACCTTTATAAATGTCTGAAATGAATCTGCACCCAGATCGCCCGCCGCTTCTATCAGCGAAGAGTCCAGTCTTGAAAGCGTTGTATACAGCGGCAGAATCATAAACGGCAGAAAATCATACGTCATTCCGATAACCGTATTTAAAAACGGGTGAAATGCCAAATTTCCTTCTATTAAAGAAAGGATTTCTTTTAATGCCGTAATACGCAGTGTAAAGTTAATCCACATCGGCAGCACAAAAAGCATCAGAATAACACCCTTTCTTTTTAATGCACTGCCCGCTAAAATATACGCCACCGGATAGGCAATCACCAGACAGACCAGTGTCACCGTTACCGCCAGTACAATACTGTAACATAACGTCCCCATTGTATTGGGGTCGACAAAGAAATTTTTCAAATTATTTAATGTAAACTGTCCTGAGCCGTTGGTAAAGGCATAATAAAACAGCACAATCAAAGGCGCAGCCACAAAAAATGCAAGGAACACGCCATACGGAATCCCCATCTGTCTGCGCGAAAACACGTTTTTCATATTCTACTCCATTCCGTTTCTACTTCTTCAACTGAAATTTCATCTTGTCTTCCGGCATGACTAAGCTGACCTTATCGTTCATATTCCACAGATATTCGTCATCTACAATAAGGTCATATCCGTATTCGGTACGCACAACGTAGCTGTAGTGATCGCCCTTGTAAATCAGGTTGATAATCTCTCCCGATACAAGACCGGCTTCTGCCTCATCGCTCATCTCAATGTCGTCCGGCTGAATGGATACCTGTACTTTTAACTTGGAAATATCCACCGTTTCTCCGTTTTCATCAATCAGCGCATTGTCCTTCATCTTCGACTTCGGTACAACTTTTGTCAAATCACAGCGGATAACCTTTCCGTTAAAATCTAATGTATAGTCGCTGTTTATTGTTGTTACAAAGCTGGTTGTATGGTCCTCGGCAAGCATGACATGAATACCGTCCGGCTCTAAACAGATACCGACTTCATCACCGACCGCATAACACTTTGTGGTACGGATAATAATTTCGTACTTTCCGGATTCCACCGCCACTTCATAATGCATCCCCTTAAAAATAACCGAAGTTACAACACCTGCAACCGTTCCGTCCTGCGGCGCCGTAATAATAACGTCTTCCGGTCTGACAACGACATCAACCAGTGTTCCTTCCGGCACATCATCCATTCCGGTAAATTCCCCGCCGCAGAAACGCACCTTCATATGTCCTGTCATAATACCTTTGAAAATGTTACTCTCTCCGATAAAATCGGCTACAAACGCATTTTTCGGTTCATTGTAAATGTCCTCCGGCGTACCAATCTGCTGGATTTTTCCCTCCGAAAGCACCACAATTTTATCCGACATCGTAAGCGCTTCTTCCTGGTCGTGCGTTACATAGATAAATGTAATGCCAAGCTGGTCGTGCATATTTTTTAATTCAAGCTGCATTTCCTTACGCATTTTTAAATCCAGTGCGCCTAACGGTTCATCTAACATCAGAATTTCCGGCTCGTTGACAAGCGCTCTCGCAATCGCAATACGCTGCTGCTGTCCGCCGGAAAGTGTTGCAATCTTTCTGTCTTCAAAGCCTTCCAAATCCACCATTGCCAGAACGTGCTTGACTTTTTTGCGGATTTCTTCTTTCGGTAACTTTTTGAGTTTTAATCCAAATGCAATATTTTCATAGATATTCATATGCGGAAACAGGGCATACCGCTGAAATACCGTGTTAATCGGTCTTTTGTTTGCAGGTAGATGTGCAATGTCCCTGCCATCTAATAAAATTTCTCCGCTTGATGGCAGTTCAAATCCGGCTATCATTCTGAGTGTCGTTGTTTTTCCGCACCCTGACGGTCCTAAAAATGTTACAAATTCTCCCCGCTTTACTTCAAGATTAAAATCATCCACTGCCTTAAAACCATTATCACTGTAAACCTTGGTAATATGTTTTAGTTCAATGATATTTTCTGCTTTTTCTGCCATTCTTCTTTTCCCTTTCGCCTCTTTATGTCAATTCAATTACCGCTGAAATTTGCCTATCTTTTTAATAACAAAAAAAGTGCCACAAATCAAGCATTTTTGATGATTTATGGCACAAAATATTAAAGATAACCGGATTCCCGAAATTTCCATACAAAAAGCCGGTACACAAATCGTTGATACGACTTAAATACCGGCTTCCCTGAAAATAAAAAGAGCGCGAGACGGGGATCGAACCCGCGACCCCCTCCTTGGCAAGGAGGTGCTCCACCACTGAGCCACTCGCGCATAAAATATTCAACTGACAAGATTGAATTATATAGGAATCTCCTTTAAATGTCAAGCATTATTTTTGACTTTTTGTTGATTTTTTTCAATAAAATTTTATTATGAAAATTTTGGTAGCAATTTATTTACTTTCCATTCATAATCTGTTCAAAAGTTTATCGCATTTTCGACACATTTATCTATTATTATAAATACTGTGATGAGGCAGTAAGCTTTTTTACAATTTTCATAAACCAAAACCAACCAAAAACCAAATGAGAGCAGATGTAAATATTTCGCGCATTTACATCTGCTCTTATTTTTGTTTTATAAGTGAAACTGAACCGGACACTCTTGGTCTTTTCTGTATCCTTCCCACTTCCAGGGCGGATTAGGGGCTTTCATCCATTAGTGACATGTGCCGTCAGGCACAACGACAACAACCGATGCCAAAGCTTTTCAGCTTTAACACCGGTTTTATCTTTTCTATAGAGCGCGAGACGGGGATCGAACCCGCGACCCCCTCCTTGGCAAGGAGGTGCTCCACCACTGAGCCACTCGCGCATATTTCCCTGCATCTGGTTGTCTTACGACTGCCGCAATGCAAGGAATAATATACACCATTTTTAATGTATTGTCAATAACTTTTTTTGATTTTTCTGTCAATTTTTCTGTCACTCAAATCTTAGCGGTGTAATATTATACCCGCTTTTCGAATCCACACTGATAAGAGTTGCACCCCGTTGTTCTTTCTGGTTCTCAATGCCCGGATAAGCAATGTAATCAATTGATTTACCGTAAACCAGTTCAATGCCCTCATAATAGATTCCAAAGTCATTCACATGGTCATGTCCGCAAAACATCGCCACCGTACTTTTTAATTCCAATGCCCTTGAAAAGATGCCGCTGTGCATCTGCGACACATCTATTGCCTCACGCTTTGTACCAAAGACCGGTGTACCGGTATCCCATGCCGTCTGATATTCCTGAAGCGGAATATGGAAAAACATCAGCGTTTTTGCATCTGCTCCATACCGTCCCTGCAACAGTCCAATCTGCTTTGCATACCACTCCACCTGGTCATCACGAATATAATCATACCCCAGACTGCCACCGTTTTCATCAAAAATGCGATCGCCGGAATCCAGCATGACCAGTCCCATAACAAGATTTCCTTTTTTATTGCACAATTTAAAAATGCCATTGGTGTAGCCGGAAAGCGTTTCATTTTTCGGATAAATGCAAAGTGTGCTGCTCTGCGCCAGCATGGCTGCGATTGTAGATGATGAAAACTGGTCAAAAAATGTATGATCATGATTTCCAAATGTCCATGTCCATGGAATCCCTATCGTATCCATCAGTTTACTGACAACATTTAATGCACGCATGCCGTCATTGGCATCGTATCCGTCCACACCAAAAATGACATCTCCCGTCAGCACGATAAAATCCGGTGTTGTGCGCTGTATCATTGTATACACGGTATCAATCGCCTGTATATCCTTTTTATAAGAACCTTCCGTTCCCGTAATATGAATATCCGTCAGCTGCAGAATGTTAAAATTGCGCGAATCGTCATTGCTGTTCATCTGATAACAGCCGTCTTTGCCCATCTTCATCTGAAGCCCGCGGTTTGGCACTTTCTCCAGTGTATCCAAAAAATGATACACATTGATATAATCACCGGTTGCATACTGCGTTTCATCGCTGTATTTCTGCGTAACAGCCGAAAGTGTCTGTTTTTCCTGCGTATCAGATTTATCGGTTTCTGCCGCAAACCACGCACCGGTATTTAACAATTTACCGGACGGTGTCGTAAAAACATACCAGCCTGCTGTCAGTGCCAGTGCAAGCAGTGATAAAAGTATCAGATTTTTATGCCGCTTTCCGGCTTTCTTTTTGTTTTTCTTAATCTGTTCCCGCTTCAACTACCCTTTCACCTCTTTTTTATTATTCACTGCTATTTATTTTATTCGAAACGCCTTAAAATTAAACTCTTATAAATCTTTAAATTTCTTAAGACTTTGTCTGCAATTGTTTATTGTAGCATACTGTGGAATAATTTTCAAAAAGGTGTCGTAACTTTTTATTTAACATTTTAAACCGGTCCGATAAACCGCCCTATCTGCAAAAGTACTTTCTAATGAATATGTATAAATATTTGGTTCATGAAAATCGGGAAATCGGGTTGATGGAAGCCGACAAACTACCGGCTTCCCTAAAAATAAAAAGAGCGCGAGACGGGGATCGAACCCGCGACCCCCTCCTTGGCAAGGAGGTGCTCCACCACTGAGCCACTCGCGCATAATAAAATATTAAATTCGCTGTTGCTTATAAGAATCGCACCAACGAAGATTAGTATATCGGATTTTATCGTCTGTGTCAATCTTTTTTTACAAATTTCTTGTAATTTTTCTGCGACATCCGTTATAAGTTCCCCCGCCAATCATAAAATCAACCGTTACCTTTATCATCAAAAATCAGCAAAAAACAGACCGCCGTGCAAATCCTGTGAAAAAATTACACCTTTCACACGGCAGTCCTTTTCTTTTAACTAATCCCACTCCTCTAACAGTTCCCCAAAGACATCGAGCGCTTCCTGAATTACCTGCGGACTTTCCATATCAATGCCGCACAGCTTTAAAAGGTCAATCGGGTGCATACTGCATCCGCCCGATAAGAACTGCTTGTATCCTTTCAGTGTCTTTTCATCGCCCTTAAAAATCTTGGAAGCAATCGCAATCGCCGCCGAATAGCCGGTTGCATACTGATAAACATAAAACGGTGTGTAAAAATGCGGGATTCTGGACCACTCCAGCGCAATCTCGTCATCAATCACCATATCTTCACCAAAATATTCTTCATTGAGCTTCCTATAGACGTCGCATAATGCCTGTGCGCTCAGCACCTCGCCGTCTTCTGCCATTTTGTGCGTTATCATTTCAAATTCAGCAAACATCGTCTGACGGAACAGCGTTCCCTTAAACTGTTCAAAATAGTGGTTCATCAGATATTTCTTTTCCGATAAATCCGTGCAGTTTTTCAGAAGATACTGCATTAACAGGGCTTCATTGCACGTAGAAGCGACCTCTGCCACAAAAATGCGGTAGCCCGCATACGGATACGGCTGGTTTGCATTGGAATAATAGGTATGCATGGCATGACCCATTTCATGCACCAGCGTAAATACGTCATTTAACGTATCCGTGTAGTTTAAGAACACATAAGGGTGTACGCCATATGTGCCCCATGAAAATGCACCGGTGCGTTTGCCTGTATTTTCATAGACATCAACCCAGCCGCTTTCAAAGCCTTCCTTCACCTTGGATAAATATTCCTCACCCAGCGGTGCTAGCGCCTTTAAGGCAATGTCTTTTGCTTCTTCATACGGTATCTTCATCGTAATATCCGATACCATTGGTGCATAAATATCATAAAAATGCAGTTCGTCCACGCCTAATACCTGCTTGCGCAGTGACACATAGGCATGCATTTTATCCAGATTTTTATGAACCGTTTCAATGAGGTTGTGATAAACCTTTTCCGGAATAAATGAACCGCTTAAATACATTTGCAGCGTGGAGTCATACTTTCTTGCCTTTGCATAAAAGCACGCCTGCTTGACATTGGCATAGTATGTTGCTGCAAGTGTATTTTTATAATTTCCATACTGGCGGTAAAGTGCCTTAAATGCATTTTCACGGACACTACGGTCGTTGCTTTCCATAAAGACACTGTATCTGCCGTTGGTTAATTCAACTTCATTACCGTCCTCATCCAAAATCGTGCCAAACTTCACATCGGCATTGTTAAACTTTGAAAAAATCTCATTCGGTGAAGCCGTCACCTGCCCTGCCATTGCAAGCAGGCGTTCCTCTTTTTCGGAAAGGGCATGTTCTTTTTTCTCAAGTATATCCTCCAGTGCATGACGGTAAAGTGCGATTGTATCCGAGTTCAGATATTCCTGCATCTTCTTTTGATCAATTGCTAAAATTTCCGGTGTTAAAAATGCATATTTTTCAGACAGCTTCGTGACAGCCGCCTGCGCCCTGCCGGACATTTCCTGATACACAGCATTGGCAGTATCCTCGTAATATTTCATAAATGCATACACGTATACATGCTCCACAAGCAGATCCGCTTCATCGGATTCCTTTAATGCCTGATACAGTATCAGGGCGGACTCTGCCAGTCTGCCCTGATAAGCACATTTTTCTTTTGCCCTGCGGATACATTCGTTGTAATCGGCTTCCCATGCTTCGTCTGTCGCATAAATATCTTCGATTCTCCATTTATCCTGCTGTGCGATTTCACTTCTTTGCTTTGCCTTCTGCATATGCCTCTCCTGCCCTATCTTTTCATTACTTCGTGTCATCTTCCGGAATATAACAGGTCATCGCAATTGCCAGCGCACCCTGTCCGATATGACATGCCACGCTTAATGAAAGCGGATCCATGTGGAAATCAAACTGCGGATACGTTTCCTGTATCAGCTTTGCCCATTCTTCTGCTTCTTCGCGGTTGCCGGCATAAGCAGCTTCCATATGCACGCGGCCTTTTTCGGCACATTCCTTAAAACGTCCTTCCAAATCGTCCGCCATTGCCTTTAACATAATCTTCTTTGCTGAGTTCTTGCCTCTTGTCTTAGAAAATGCGTCCAGCTTCTCACCCTGAATCTGCAATACAGGCTTTAAATTTAATACCGTTCCGATTGCCGCTGCCGCCGGTGTGATTCGTCCGCCCTTCTTTAAATATTTTAAAGTTTCCAGTGTAATGTAAATGCTTGACTGCATCTTTTCACGCTCCAGCACTTCCTTAATCTGTGCCGCAGAATAGCCCTTGGATACCAGTAACTTTGCATCTAACACAGACTGGCGCATGGTTACGGAAATGCGCTGGTTGTTGACAACCTGAACCTTACCGTCATAATCGTCAGAAAGCATAGCCGCCGTCTGGCATGTGCCGCTTAATCCGCTGGACATCGGTATGAAAACAATCTCATCATATTCTTTTAAAAGCTTGTCCCATTCGTCCTGTAACTCGCCTACGGACGGCTGTGAAGTCGAAATATCCGCATCATTTTTTAACTTTTCGTAAAATTCTTCCTGTGTCAGATTAATCCCTTCAAAATACTGCTGTCCGTCAATAAAAAACGGCATCGGAATCACGTATACCCCCAGTTCCTTTGCCTGCTCCTGTGTAATACCGCTGTTACTGTCTGTTAATACTGCTATTTTACCCATCTATATGCCTCATTTCTACTTTATCGCAAAAATCTTTTCCTTTATTGTACCTTATCTTTGAATTTGCTACAATATATTTTATAAAATTTTTATGTTAGATTGGAAGAATAACGATGAATCATACTGTTTTTCAGATTGACCCGGCTGACAGCCGTTTTACAGATACATTTGCACGTTTTTTTACAGACTGCGGGGAATATGAACTTTTTTCGGACTGTGACACGCCGTATTTTGCCGTATTTTCAGATATAGACCGCACGCATTGTACCGGACTGCTGACTTTTCTTATCAGTGAAAATGAATCCTTTACAGAAGCGGAGGTGGCAGCTTTCGTACTGCCGGACTATCGCAGACAGGGCATTTTTACCGCCCTTTGCGGGACGGCATACCACAAAATCAAAGCACAGTACCCGGATTGTATGCTTACCGGGATTTTCCCGGATTTTTTAAAAAAATGTGCTTTATACGGCGGCACTGCCTACACCGAATATCTAATGATGCTGACGGCGGAAAATGCCTCCATGGCTGCTCCGGCTTTATGTACTGCAAATGGGGACATTCTGCCGGATTCTGCTGCCTGTTCAAACATACACTCCACGATAACCAGCTCACCTGCAAAAGATTTCAATTCCTGCAATGATAACTTTTTGTATGAAACCTGCTTTTCCGATGATGAACAGGATTTTCTGCTATACCGGGGAGAGGAAGACGAACCGTGTGCCGTATGTTCCCTTGATTATGAAAACGGATTTACGAATCTGTACGGGGTCTATGTCGATGAAGACTGCCGGGGGCAGGGAATTGGCACACTGCTTCTTAAACACCTGATACCGGCTTATTTTAAAAATCACAATCTGCCGCTGATATTAAATGTCCGCAGCACCAATACGGCTGCTATGCAGCTTTACCGGCACTGCGGATTTGAAATTACAAGCTCTGTTGAATTTTCTTATTTTACTGCTTTGCCGCAATAACATCTCTCATGTCATAGTAGCCTGCCGGTTTTCCGGCAAGGAACTTGGCAGCTTCGATAGAGCCCTTTGCAAAGACAGACTTTGAATAAGCGGTATGCTTAAATTCAATGACCTCGTCCTCTCCTGCAAAGATGACTTCATGTTCTCCGACAATCGTACCGCCACGGACAGCGCTGATTCCGATTTCCTTCGGATTTCTTTGTGCGCGCTCGCCGCTTCTGTCAAACTTATAGAAATAATCTGAACCTAACACTTCTTTGATAGAATCTGCCAGTGCCAGCGCTGTTCCACTCGGTGCATCCAGCTTCTTATTGTGGTGCTTTTCAACCAGTTCCACATCAAAGCCCGCATCACAGAATACTCTTGCAGCATCCTGGAGCAGCTTGAATAATGTATTGATACCCAAGGACATATTGGCTGACTTTAATACAGCAACCTTTTCAGACGCTTCTCGGATTTTTGTAAGCTGTGCTTCGCTTAAACCTGTTGTGCAGACAATCACTGGAAGCTTGCTTGCTGTGCAGTAATCAATCAATGCATCCTCTGCCTTGGCTGATGAAAAATCAATGACTACGTCTGCATCAACGTCACATTTTTCAATAGATGAAAAAACCGGATAACTGTTGTGTCCGTCATCAAACGGATCCACTCCTGCTACGATTTCCACATCGGTATCTTCTTCTGCCAGCTTTGTAATGACCTGTCCCATGTGTCCGTTACAGCCGTGCATAATTACTCTTGTCATGTCCTGTTTCTCCTTATTTCTCTAAGATTCCGTACTGAATCATAGCATTTCTTAAACGTTCAAGGTTTGCATCTTCCATTTCACAAAGTGGCATACGCAGCGGTCCCATATCCCAGCCCTGAAGATTTAAGGCATGTTTTACCGGTACAGGATTGACTTCACAGAATAATGCGTCTACCAGTTCGAGTGCATTAAACTGTAACTGTCTTGCTTCTTCAATCTTGCCTTCCGCAAACTTTGCGCAGATGTCATGTGTCTGCTGTGGTGCAACATTTGACAATACGGAAATAACACCCTTTGCGCCGATAGACATTAACGGTACAATCAGTCCGTCTTCTCCTGAATACATATCCAGACGGCCTTCTGCAAGTGCCATGGTCTTGCTCTCCTGTGCCATATTGCCTGTAGCGGCTTTAATGGCTACGATATTATCAACATCCTTTGCCAGTGTTGCAGCTGTTTCAGGCTGGATATTGCAACCTGTACGTCCCGGCACATTGTACATGATAATCGGTAAATCTACAGACTTTGCTACGGTTGTATAATGCTTGATTAAACCTTTCTGTGTTGCCTTGTTGTAGTACGGTGTTACAACCAGACAGGCATCCACGCCTGCTTTCTGCGCTTCCTGTGAAAGATATACGGCTGTTTCCGTACAGTTAGAACCTGTTCCTGCAATGACAGGCACTCTTTTCTTTACATGGTCTGCCGCAAAACGAATGGTTTCGATATGTTCTTCATGCGTTAATGTAGAAGCTTCTCCTGTTGTTCCGCAAATTACAATGGCATCGGTAGAATTTTCAATCTGATAATCGATAAATTCTCCCAGTTTCTCATAGTTGACTTCTCCATTTGCTTTCATTGGTGTAATAATCGCTACACCAGCTCCGGTAAATACTGACATAACTCCTTCTTTCCGCTGATACCAGCCTCTCTTATTTTACAAAGGCAAAGCCGGCTCATGTCTGAAATGAACCGGCCCTAAAGAATTCAATATAGTTCTTTAAGTAGCCCTCCATCTAAAGATGACAGTCGCAAGACTCTTAATCTTACGCCCAGCAGAAGACCTCCAGTAATCTTCCACTTCGGCGTCATCCCCTTTCTTTTGGTTTCACCTGTGTCTGGCACATCTTACCAACGTACTGATGAATAACGCGACCTCTACTTCACTGACTGCCGCATTTTCTACGGCTCTGTTCGGTTTACAGGCTGCCCTGTAATTATATTGAATATATCACTTACTTATTATGATGTCAACTTCTATTCTGTTTCAGGCTTCTTCTTCCTCAACCACATCAATTTTGCTGACGGAAACTTCATATGCCACACGCTTTTCAACCTGCTCCTCGCTGATTTTCTTCGTGTATTCACGGCTCTGGACCCTGCCCCATATCTGAAGGTGTCCACCGACTTCGATTGTAGAGGCATATCTCGCATTTCTGCCCCATGCAATGCACGGTATGTAATCGGACTTTCCATACGGACGGTTAACGGCGACAAGGATATCTGCTATTTCTCTACCAAGCGGTGTCTTTCTGTAGACCGGCGGCTTGCACACATAGCCATCAAGGAATATCTGATTGGTTCTTGCCTGTTCTTCCGGAATTTCTTCTTCTTCAATAAACTGCATTTCCCTTACAAAAATGGATAAAATAAGTTTATTTTTAACTCCTTCATGTCTGTTATAGGAACGGAACTGTCCGGATACCTCAATCTTCCTTCCCCTGTAATCCTTTGTCACATCGACAAGCCTTTCAGATATCATTAATGGGATGATATCTACCATATCGCTTAATCTGTTAACCGATACATTTACCAGATAAAAGCCCTCGCCAAACACTTCATGGCTGAATTCAAATTCTGAAACGACTTCTCCGATAATACTCACCCTGTTGTTTTCAATCACCTTATCAAGCATCTTAGTATTTCTCCCTTCTTAATACCGGTCATTTTCTTAAAACCGGTTTTGTGCTTTATTTTGTGTTCTTAATATGTATATGTATCGATATGGGGATATATTACAAAAAAAATGTGTTTTTTTTACGTACAAACCATAAAATTTTCTTATATTTACAAAACATCTCATAAAATTTTAAAAAAATACAAATTCCGACAACCCGCATAAAAACAGGGGTTGCGCTCGTGTTTCCCTTATGATACAATCAATTTTATAAGTTTACTCTTGTATTTTTCTAATATTGTGATAGAATATAAAAGTTGCTAATCATAGTCGGATATAGTTTATATACATTCAGAAAGGAAAAAACAATGATTACAAAACGCGAAGATATTCGTAATATCGCTATTATTGCGCACGTTGACCACGGTAAAACAACACTGGTTGACGAACTTTTAAAGCAGAGCGGTACTTTCCGTGAAAATCAGGAAGTCGCAGAGCGTGTAATGGATTCTAATGATATTGAAAGAGAACGTGGTATCACGATTCTTTCAAAAAATACTGCCATTACTTATAAAGATACAAAAATCAACATTATCGATACTCCGGGTCATGCCGATTTCGGTGGTGAGGTAGAGCGTGTCTTAAAAATGGTAAACGGTGTTGTTCTTGTTGTCGATGCATTTGAAGGTGTTATGCCGCAGACCAAGTTCGTACTCCAGAAGGCTCTGGAATTAAACCTGTCTGTTATCGTATGTATCAACAAGATTGACCGTCCGGAAGCCCGTCCGAATGAAGTTATTGATGAGATTCTGGAACTGTTTATCGATCTGGATGCCAACGAAGACCAGCTTGACTGTCCGTTTATTTTTGCTTCTGCAAAATCAGGATATGCCATTGCTGACTTAAATGACGAAAGAAAAGATATGCAGCCTTTATTTGACTGTATTGTTAATAATATTCCGGCACCGGAGGGTGACCCGGATGCCGATACACAGATGCTCATTTCCACAATCGACTACAACGAATTTGTCGGCCGTATCGGTGTCGGTAAGATTGAAAACGGTAAGTTAAAGGTCAATCAGGAAGTAACAATTGTAAACCATCACGACCCTTCTGTACGCAAGAGAGTCCGCATTACAAAGCTTTATACTTTCAGCGGTCTGAATAAGGTTGACGTACCGGAAGCATCTTTTGGTGATATTGTTGCCGTATCCGGTATTGCAGATATTCACATTGGTGATACACTCTGCTCTGTTGAAAACCCGGTAGCCATTCCGTTCCAGAAGATTTCAGAGCCGACACTTTCCATGGATTTCATGGTAAATGACAGCCCGCTTGCCGGAAAGGAAGGTAAGTTTGTCACATCAAGACATATCCGTGACAGACTGTTCCGTGAATTAAATACAGACGTCAGCTTACGTGTGGAAGAAAATCCGGGTTCTGAAAACTCTTTCAAGGTTTCAGGCCGTGGCGAATTACATCTTTCCGTATTAATTGAAAACATGCGTCGTGAAGGCTATGAATTTGCTGTCAGCAAGGCTGAGGTTTTATACCATACAGATGAGCGCGGCAAAAAGTTAGAGCCAATCGAACTTGCTTATGTTGATGTTCCTGAAGAATTTTCAGGTTCAGTTATCCAGAAGTTAAGCCAGAGAAAAGGTGAACTTCTCGGAATGACACCAATTAACGGCGGTTATACCCGTCTTCAGTTCTCGATTCCGTCCCGTGGTCTGATTGGCTACCGTGGCGAATTTATGACAGATACCAAAGGTAACGGTATTATTAACACTTCTTTTGAAGGTTATGAAGAATACAAAGGTGACATCTCTTATCGTAAGACCGGTTCTTTAATCGCTTACGAAGACGGTGAAGCTGTAACTTACGGTCTTTTCAATGCACAGGACCGCGGTACACTCTTTATCGGACCTGGTGAAAAGGTTTATGCCGGTATGATTATCGGTGAAAATCCACGTACGGAAGATATTGAGGTCAATGTCTGCAAGACAAAGCACCTGACCAATACCCGTTCTTCCAGCGCCGATGAAGCATTAAGACTTGTTCCGCCTAAAATTTTAAGTCTGGAACAGGCTTTGGATTACATCGATACAGACGAACTGTTAGAGGTAACACCAACCCATTTAAGAATCCGTAAAAAGATTCTGGACTCTACATTAAGATACAGAGCCAACAAAAAGTAAAACAAATTATCACAAAAACACAGAATTTGGAGGTATGTGACATGGACAGCGATTTAGGAGCAAAGGTAAAGAAGTTAAGAATTGCACACGGACTGACACAGGAGGACGTTGCAAAAGCCCTCGATGTAACACCTGGTTACATCAGTAACGTAGAAAACGGACGTAATCTGATGACACTCAGAATGCTCTCTTACTATGCAGAGCTTACCGGAGTTTCTCTGGATTATCTTGCAGGAAGTGTTGATAAGAACTATCAGAATACTGCTCTGGATAACGAAATCATGCAGCTCGTTCAGAAGATGGACGCTGATTCTAAGGAAAAGCTGATTGCTACGCTGCGTATCTGGAATACAAACGAAAAGTAATAGATTTTCTTTAAAGCTTAAAAAAAGATTTAAAAACAAAAAGGGATAGGAATGCAAAAGCTGCTTCCTATCCCTTCTTTGGAATTTACAAAAAATATTCTTATCTGCTTTTGTGCCTGTATTTAACTCTGTATCGACTTCATCTGATAGAACTCGCCCTTTAATGCCATCAGTTCTTCAAATGTGCCGTATTCTACGCAGTGTCCGTCTGCGATGACCGCGATTTTATCGGCATCGCGGATTGTTGAAAGGCGGTGTGCCACAATAAAAGTCGTCCGTCCCTTCGTCAGGTTATTCAATGCTTCCTGTATCAGTTTTTCGGAGATACTGTCAAGCGCCGAGGTTGCCTCATCTAAGACGATTACCTGTGGGTTGCGGATTAATGCCCTTGCAATGGAAATACGCTGTCTTTGACCGCCTGAGAGCTTTCCGCCATGCTCTCCGACCATGGTATCAAGTCCCTTTGGCAGGGATTCGATTAAATCGGTCAGATTGGCAGCTTTTACAACCTCCTGTAACTGTTCCTCGCTGACATTTTCAATGCCGTATGTAATATTGTCACGGATTGTTCCCGAAAACAGTATCGAGGTCTGCGGGACAACTGCCAGATGCTTTCTGTAGCTTCTTAAATCAATCCGGCTGATGTCCTCACCGTCAACCAGCACTTTTCCGTCCGTAGCAAAATTAAATCCAATGACAAGATTTAAAATTGTCGATTTTCCTGCGCCGGACTCTCCGACCAGTGCAATCGTTTCACCCTGATGAACGGTAAGATTTAAGTCATTTAATACATTTTTATCTGTATTATTATAATGGAACTTTACGTTTTCAAAACAAAAATCGCCATGCACACCGGCAAGCTTTTTCTTGCCCTCGTTGTGTTCCACATCTTCTTCTAACAGCACTTCACCAATGGAATTGACAGATTCAATACCCTTTGCAATCGTTGGAATCAGCGACATCAGTGAAGATACCTGACTGACAATGGTGCTGAAATAGCTCTGGTACAACGTAATATCACCCGGCTGGATTGCCGCCCGCAGAGCCAGCACACCGGTAAAGGCAAGGCAGACTACCTGAAAGACCTGGAAAATCGCCCAACCCACCGAACCAAACAGCGACTGGATAATATCCAGCTTGTAGCCTTTTTCTGCCACGGCAAAGAGCTGTCCGCTCATTTTGTGGACTTCTTCTTCCTCCAGCGCATGTGCCCTTGTCACCGGAATCAGTTCCACCATTTCCATGACTTTTGCCGAGGTTTCTTCCATTTCCTTACGAAATTCTGTATTGCGCCTGCGCATGACATTTCTGAAAAAGACCATGGTAAGCGCCGCAATCGGTGTCGTCAGCAGGAAAAAGACAAACACCACCATACTTTTTGAAATCGTTACTGCCAGTGCAATGATGATGTTTAACGCAATATTTAAAATGCTTAAAAACATCTGCGTTGAAAGCGTTTCCACAGCTTCCACGTCACGCATGATTTTCGACTGCAGCCGCCCCGACTGCGTTTCTTTATGATACGAAATCGACAACTGCTGCAATTTGCGCACCAGTGCCTTTCTAAGTCCCGTTTCCGCATATCTTGTTGCCAGCGATTTGTATCTTGTATACATATAATTGGTCGGAATGTTGAGTGCAATCAGTACAACCATGATAATCGCTTCAATAAAAATATGCTGGTATGCGTCCGGTGCGCCGCTCGTAATATCGTTGATGATATTTGCCGTAATAATCGGCAGCACCCACACCGGACAGTGCTTGATAAAGAAAAACACAACCGCCATAAAGAACTTGTTGTAATTTCCCTTATAAAGTCCTAAAAGAATCCACATCGGATGTCCTTTGTATTTTCTGTAACATTCAATAAACCAGTTTTCTACGTCAATTCCTTTTGGTGCATGAAGATTCATAATCTATTTTACTCCTGTATCAGTTCGTCTACATTGCCTGCAACAATCGGTTCACCCTCACAGCCTGTAACCTTTACATTCTTTAAAATAAGCTGTTTTACGTTATTGACAACCAACCCCTGCTTTGAAGCCTCATCACAGCCAAGCATCATTGCCGCTACGCCGGATTTTGCATTTTCCGCATAAGAGAAGCTGATATTCTCAAAGGTAAGCTTTTCAATTTTGCTTTCCGGCAGACCGTAAATGTACGTACCCGCAACGTGGCAGTTGGTTGCCTTAATATCTTTAAACGTCAGACGCTTAATAGACGGTGTTCTTCTGTCCACCGGCAGCGGTTTTTTCGTACCGACATATTCGGTCTTGCCGTCAGGATCACAGAAATAAAAGCTGTTGACAACAAATGGTGTCATCACGTTATCCATGTCAATATTTTCAAAGGAAATATCATCCAGAACGGATAACTGTCCTCTGCCTCGTCTGGTCTTTACACGCAGACCACGGTCCGTATTCATGAAAATGCAGTCTGTAATATGAACGTCTTTAACACCTGCCGCAATTTCACTTCCAACTGTGACCGCACCGTGTCCGTCCCTCATACAGCACTGTCTGACAATCATATTGGAAGTTGGCACCTGATATTTTTCTGCCATATAAATTTTACCGGACTTAATTGCAATGCAGTCATCACCGACAGAAATATACGTACCAAGCACCAGTACGTCTGTACAGCTTTCCGGGTCTAAGCCGTCTGTATTGTGTGAATTTGCCGGGTTTTTAATCTTTACATCAATAAATTTCAAATGTTCACTGAAGTACGGATGAATCGTCCATGACGGAGAATTCTGAACCGTAATGCCGTGCATCATCACATTTTTGCAGTGATTGATAAAGAACAGTCTTGGGCGCCATGCCGTATCCCTGACCTTGCAGTTCTTCCACCAGTTCTCAAAATTGGTACAGCCGTCAATTGTTCCTTCACCGGTAATGACAACATTTTCTACATTGATACCGCATACGATTGCAGAAAACATATCGAGCGGGTTGCCTTCCCATGAACCTAAATTGTATTGTGCCGTTTCGTCATAGGACTCAATTTCACCCGGCAGAACCGGGAATTTTTCTCTGTCGGTAAAGGCGGAAAGCACCGCACCCTTTGCGAGTTCCAGTGTCAGATTATCCTTTAAAAAGATACTTGAAATCTTATAAACACCTTCCGGCACTAACACGCGGGAATCCTTCGGGCATGCCATAATCGCACACTGGATGGCATTGGTATCATCGTGTACTCCGTCGCCGTATGCGCCGAATTCCCTTACATTTAACGTTACAAATTCATACTTTGTCTGAACGTCTACCGCCGCAATTTCCTGTCCGTCATACACGGCAGAAACCTTGTATAACGTATCCGGTTTTAAACCGTAAAGTGTTGTAATAACCTTTTCACTGTCCATATATTTACTGCCGTCTACGTAGATTTCATACGGCTTTTGTGTATAAAATTTTCCTGATTCCGTCAGTTCTACCACTGCACTTCTGCTTGTTGCTGTAACAAATTTTAACTCCATAATGCGCCTCCCTTAGTTCTTCCGTAGTCCTGATATTCTCTGTTGCGCAGGCTTTCCGCGTAAGCCGTTACCAGTACGGCTGTATATGCTGTATCCGCGCCAAATACATCATCTTCCTGTGCTTTTGCTTCTGCCGCTTCCAATATATCCAATGCTGCTTTTTCGTATTTTTCAGTAATAAGCGCCTTCATGCGGCAGCCCTTTAATACGGCATACGCATAAAACAGTCCTGCCTCCCGCGCTTCTTTTGCAAATGTATCAAGGCTCTTTGTATTCATTGCAGCGACTACCTGCTTTAAAATCTGTCTTAATCTGTCAAAAATCTCATATAACGGCTGTTCCATAACCTCCATGGTATCTACTGCCGCTGCTGCGTACGCTGCCATTTCAAGGTCTGCCGCAGCGTTTCCCAATTCATTTTCCACAGACGGATATGCCTTCTCCTGTAAAATGTTAAACTGCGCAATGATATCATTGTACTGTTCTTTTCCGCCAAATTTTGTTTCATAATTCATATAAAACGGCTGTGTCAGATATGCATCTGAAAGCTTTGTGGAAAATGTGCCTGCGCAGGTTTCTGTTGCATCAAATCGTGCACCGGAAGTCATCACCTTTTCCTGCTTTAAAATGGCTTTTTCTGTCTTTTCAGCTGCTGTGTCCTGCGGATTGTATACAGTATCCATTGCACGTACTGCAAATAACGCATTGCCAAATAAATTATCGGAAAGGCTGCCCTCTGCCTTTGCATACGTTCCGTCTTCCGCTACAAGGTTATCTACTGCCTTTTTTGCAAATGTGTGATAATCCGCATCACCTGTTGCCTGATACAGCTTTTCCAGCCCCAGAATAAGCTGCCCCTGCTGTTTTGCTGCCAGCTTTTCAATATCCACCGACAAAAGCCAGCTTTTCAACTTACCTTCCAATATAATATTTCTTTCTTTCAAAGTTCATTCCTCCTTATTTTTCCGGCTGGTAGTCAAACCAGTCAAAATCAACATACAGGGTGTCATCCCCGTGTCTTCCGTATTCGTCTACATATCGGCTGCCAAAATCACCTGCATAAGCGTACATGCCTATCATTGCCCCTGTAAAACGCTTGCCCTTCTTTAAGCCTTCATCACACAGGTAATAGACATTTTCAAGCACTGCCACCTTTATGTACTCTTTACCATCATAACTCATATAGCAGGTACGTTTCAAATCATTCGTTTCAATTTTTAAATAAACGTCCTGACGTCTGAAATCCAGTTCAATGCTGCCGCTTTCTTTCACCTGTTCTCCAATGACTTCTACTGCTTTCACAATCAGACGCGGCTGCGGCTCCTGTGTCGCAAATACACCAAATTTTACAAAAGTATTCTCATCATAATAGCAGGTCATGCCCGCATCCTGTCCCGGATACAACTGTGGCATTTTCATCTTGCAGACTGCCGTAAATTTAAAATGCTGCTGTCTGCGAAGCAGGATATTTCTTGCTCCCATGGAATCCAAATCCGCGCAGCTTCCCTTTATCTTTACATGAGAATCCTGCAACAGCACGCCGTCCGGTTCCGGCACTCTCGGAAACATCCAGTCTGTGCTTAAATATTCACCATCAAAATCATCAAAATAGGAAGACTCCCACACTGTTTCCGGCAAATCCGGCTTTATCTGCATGGCACTCGGACCGTCTAAATTATTGACAACAGGCCAGCCGTCTGCAGTCCATGTAATCTTATCCAATGCCGTTTCCCTGCCTAAAATGCTGTAACCGTCACCGATTTTTCTGCCGCACAGATACACCATATACCATTCACCGTTCTGTGTCTGCACCGGCTTTCCATGTCCACAGCGCTGGATAATAGCCTTTTCATCTGTCTGGCGCATAATCGGATTATATGGACACGGCTCATACCGCCCCATCAGCTCGCGGCTTCTTGACACGGTAATACGGTGTCCAGGTCCTGTTCCGCCCTCTGCTTCAAACAGATAGTAATATCCATCCTTTTTTAATAAATGTGGTCCCTCCGGCGCTCTTTTCTGATCGCCATAATACAGTAACGATGCTTTTGATATCTGTGCCGTGGCATCTTCATTTAATTCAAAAATACGCGCACCTCTGTTTAAAAGCATATAGCGCCGTCCGTCATCATCATTAAAAATAGAAGGATCAATACCGTCTTCATCTATCACCGCCGGTTTACTGTACGGTCCTTCCGGTCTGTCCGAGCTTACAACAATCTGCTTTCGATAAACCGTTCCGTCATCATTTAAGCGATACGTTGCCGTAATATAAAATCTTCCTTTATAGTAGGAAATATCCGGCGCCCAGTATCCTCTGCCACCCTCTAAATGCTGCAAACCTGCCCATTCCGGATTGGTAATGGCGTAACCGATAATTTTCCAGTGAATCAAATCCTTTGACGTTGAAACCGGAATACACGGATAATAGATAAAGGATGAATTCACCATATAATAATCTTCACCCACTCTGACAATCGACGGATCCGGATACATTCCGGTACGAATCGGATTGTGATACATTTTTTCAAGCGGTGCGCCAGTCTCCTCCTGAAAATACTCCTCTAAATCAAAAAATTTGTTCTCATGCGCGATTTCATACGGTGTCAAAAGATTGATGTCTCCGGATAACGGTGACAATCCAACCCGTTCCACAAGATACTTACAGGTCGCAACATTACCGGACATCGCTGCATAGTGCAGCATATTTTTCTGATTTTTATCCGTAATATTCATACTGGCTCTGGAGTATTCAACAATGTAACGTACCAGATTCAGATTGCCTGTTTTGGCTGCCAGCAGTGCCATTAACACACCATCTTCATCTACTTCGTCAATCAGCGGCGGATTTTCTTCCAAAATACGCTTCACTTCATCTATTTTTTCCAAATATATGGCATCTTTTAGCGTAATCATTTTCCCTCCTGTTCTGCCTTTTAAAAAGCATCTTTTTAAATCTTTCTCTAGTATACATGACCTTTTTGTTTTTTTCTACATATTAAAGCAGAATATTGTAAAAACCTACAGAAAAAGTGTTCAGTCGGAATACCTATGACTGAATACACATAAAAAGGCTGCCGCATATGCGACAGCCTGTAAATTCTGTTGAATTTTTAAATTATTCCTTAACGGCACCAACATTAACACCCTGTACGAAGTACTTCTGACAGAATGGGTAGATGATTGCGAAAGGAAGGATAGCCACGATAACGGCTGCATTGGCAATCGTATTCGGGTCGATACCACCTTCATCAGGGATATCGTTATCCATAACCATGTTACGCAGCTTCATCTGGAAGTTGAATAACTCGTTCTTGTTGATATAAATCTTGAAGTTTGTATAATCGTTCCAGAACTGTACGGCATACATCAAACCGATAGAAGCCAAAGCCGCCTTTGAAAGCGGAAGTACAATCTTAAAGAATGTACCCATTGGAGAACAACCATCAATTTCAGCTGCTTCAAACAGTGATTCAGGAACACCTTCAAAGAAGTTTCTCATTAATACAAGGTTATATACATTGATAGACAATGGCAGGATTACTGACCAAAGTGTGTTCAGTAAGTGTAAGTCCTTCATAACGAGGTACTTAGGAATCATACCACCATCGAAAATCATTGTGAATAATAACATATATGCGAAGAAGTTTCTTCCCGGCATTTCCCACTGAATTAATACATAAGCGCCTAATGTTGCTAATAACAGACCGATAAATGTACCAGCAATCGTTACAACTACTGAAATTAAGAACGGTCTATAAAGTGCAACTCTGGAAAGGATTGAACTATAACCACCGAGTGTAAATGTCTGTGGCAGGAAATTCATACCATAACCGGCTTTTGCATCGAATGAATCGACGATAACCTTCCAAATAGGGACCATGATAATTAATGAAATTACCAAAAACAAAATTACGTTTACGATAGGGAAGATTTTGACTTTTTTCTTCTTTTTTCTTGCAACTACTACTTGTTCTTTACTCATTATCTATCCCTCCTATACAATACCGCGACCACGTACTTTTTTACTTGCATAGTTACATCCAAGTACGAGGATCATACCTACAAATGACTTGAATAAACCAACCGCTGTTGTATAACCATAATCGGAGTTACCACTACCGAATGTCTTACGGTATACATATGTCTGAAGTACGTTAGAAACGTTAACGACTGCATCGTTCATTGTTACGAATACTGATTCGAAAAGGTTCATAACCTTAGCAAGGTTCAGAATGAATACAGTAATAATAGTATTTGCTAAAGCAGGAAGTGTAATATAAATTAATCTATTCCAACGGTTTGCACCATCAATCTGGGCAGCTTCATAAAGGTCTGGGCTGATACCTGATAATGTAGCAAGGAAAAGGATTGTTCCCCAACCTGTATCCTTCCAAACGTTGATGAAGAAGAATGTGCCTCTCCAGTATCTTACATCACCAAGGAAGAAGATTGGATTATCAATCACGCCCATTCCCATTAACATCTGGTTAATCATACCTGAACTGTTAACTGAAAGAATTAAACGGAAGATAGAAGCAACTACTACCCATGACATAAAGTGAGGTAAGTATACAATTGTCTGTACTGTCTTCTTAAATGCAAGGTTTGTAATTTCATTCAGTAATAATGAAATAATAACGGCTGCACCAGTGTTAAGAATTAACTTAACGATAGAAAGCAGTAATGTGTTACGGAATGCATCCCAGAAGAATACATCGTTTGTGAACATCGTATTGAAGTGAAGAAGACCTACATAATACGGTGAACGGATAATATATTTTGTAAAGGCATATCTACAACCTAACATTGGCCAGTAGTTAAACAGTAAAATCATGATTAATACCGGCAAAAACATTACATAGAACCATCTGTGGTAGTAGATCTTTGACCATACTTTCCTGTTGATTGAGTTTGTCATGTACTTAGAGTCAACGTTGATATCTTTCTTGAAGTACTTCATGATATCAATAAAGCATCCTGCAATACCAAGAATGAGACCAATGATAACTACATATACACCGCAACCTACTGAATATGAAGAACCTTCATATCCGTTTGATAATAAATCTGTCAATGAATGAAGATTATAGAGCTTTCTGCTCTCGTAACCTCTGAAGTTCATTCCTACGAATGAAACAATAAAAATTATACCTGAAATAGCTGTAGGTATAATTGAAAACATATCTTTCTTTACTGCTAAAAGTACCAGAGATACTACAATAGCCAGCATGTAAAGGTACCACATAGCTGGTACATCAATGTTCATAAAACTGTAGGCATCAGAAATCAACTCAACATCTGTATTCTGAACAAAAGGCAATAGCCCGCCTATTAACGCAATAACTAAACCGGCGACAGCAATTACTTTAAGGTTGTCTGACTTCTGCTTTCCAACGAGTTCTCCGCACTTCGGACAAACCTTTGCTTTTTTAGGTAATTCTGTTCCACAAGACTTACATTGCATCTTCATACCTTCTTTCCTAATATTTTTTGTAAAATTCCAAGCCTACTCTCGATATAAATAAGCTAAAAATTAGAATCCATTCCGGGTGGGTTCCCCCACCCGAAAGTGGATTCTTATAAAGTGGCTATACAGCCGTGTTTACATAATCAGTTACTGATTACTTGTTTAAAGACTTAAGTACTGTATCAGCTAATGAACCAACTGTTGTCTTGTAGTAGTTCATACCTTCATCAACTGTCATGTAACCTAAAGCTACCTGAGAGATAACGTAGTTTCTAGCTGTGTTGATATCAGTGATGTTCTCAGAAAGAGCAGTTGTCATTGGAAGTGGAACTGCTACAGTTGAGTTTTCAGCGAAGAAATCACCGTTAGCCTTAGCTGTTTCTGTCATAGCACTAGCACCTGGATCTTCCTTACCATCCTGGAACTTAGCAAGAGCAAGGATTGGATCGATGTGGTTCTTAGACATTAACTTATCCGGTGATTCCGGCTGTGGAAGGAAGTGGAACTGACCTTCTTCATAAGTCTTAGTCTTCTTGCCTTCGTCATCCTTAGCAAGTGTTACAGTTTCTGCCTTTGTATCCCAGTGGGTTCCCTTTGCGCCGTACTCCCAAAGTGTCTGAACGTCGCCGCCATCTAACATTGTATCGATGAAGTACTTAAAGATACCTTCCGGGTTCTTAGCTGCTGTAGTAATACACCAGCATGGTGCGATTCTTTCTACATATGTACCAAGTTCTGTGATTGGCTTAATAGCAATCAGTTCATTATCAAGACCCTTAGTAGCAAGCTGAGTCTTTAATGTATTAGCCCATGTACCAGCCCAGTATGTGAATACGCCTGATTCAGAGCCTGCATCTGTTGAATAGAACTTATCACGTGCATTAGATGTAGAGTTGTTTACAGATTCCTTATCAATAATACCATCATTAACAGCTGTCTGGATTCTCTGAAGAGCCTCTTTCATCTTGTCTTCTGAGAAACCATCAACGTACTGTCCTGATGAATTCTTGTAGAATGTGTAGTTAGCCTGCTGATAGAATTCTGGCAGGTAGTTTGTGTAAGGTGCTTCATTGCTGATGAAGCCCGGAGCAGAAATTACATAATGACCCTTATTAGCAGCCATCTGCTTTAAGTAGCCATAGTATGTGTTGAAATCAAGTGTCTTGCCTTCAACATCTGCTGTGCTGATACCAGCTGCATCTAACCAAGCCTTCTTGATATAAGTACAGCAGCCATTACCACGGTATGGAGAGAATCCATACATAGCCTTTGTTCCATCTTCACCATTAACCATAAGAGCTGAAAGAACGTTATCAGCTGTGCTGATTAATCTTCCTGATTTCTTTGTTTCTGATGAATTCCAAGCATCTGTCATATTCCAAAGGAAACCATTTGAAGCATATAATGCATAGTAGTCAGATGAAAGTAATATAACGTCTGGCATTGTATCATCTGAGTTAAATGCATTAGCAACTGCATCATAGTAACCGCTGTGGTCCGGACGAGTCCACTGGAAGTCAAGACCTGTTGCAGTCTTTAACTGTTCGTAGAATGCCGCAGCACCATTTGTTTCTGTAACTACCGTACTATCGCACATAATTGTGAACTTATCCGGTTTTGTTACTTCCTTGCTTGAGCTTGATCCGCCTGCTGCATTGCTGTCATTTGAGCTGCCGCAAGCTACGAGTCCCATTACTGAAGTAAGTGTTAAACCTACAGCAGTAAGCTTTTTGATTGTTTTCTTCATAAACCTATAAACCCTCCTTGTTTGGTTTCGCGGGGGAACCACCCCCAGCCAACATTCATTGACATAGGTATAATAGCATTTTTGTGTGATTTTAACAAGACTATTTTGAACAATTCTTGTACTTTTTTTGAATTTTTTGTGAAACCCCAGTATTTATGCGGCTTTCCAGTTTTATTTTTTTTTACATTTTTTTCAGTTTTCTTATATTTTTATTCTTATTAAATAAATTCTCTGCGCAAAATATACCATGCATTATGTAAATTATGCACTATCCGTACCATATTTTTTGTTTATTTTTACATCACATTTACAATACAAATTGAATTTTTCGGTTTTCAAAACTTCTTTTTGTGATATATTACTATCTTTTCCCATTATTTTGCTCAGGAAAGCAGAATCACCTCTCCGCTTTCACTTTTGCCAAATTTCTGTTGTTGAATTTTTACAACAGAAATTTTCCCTGAAAACGCATCGGTTATTTTCTGTACAAACTGTCCATAATTTTCTGCCTGTACAATCATTTCCATATAAACATTTTCAGTATATTCGGTTTTTAATATATCTATGTGCATTTCCAAACAAATATACTGGATTTTCCCAATGCTGTTATAATCCGCATCAATCTGTGCCAGAACCCCGTCCGATACCGAAAGCACGGTGCTGTGTTCCAGTCCTTCCTTGGAAGCTGCCTGATAAGCACGGATTAATCCGCCTGTTCCAAGCAGCGTACCACCGAAATATCTTGTCACAATAATCAGGCAATTATAGATGCCGCTTTTCATAATAATGTCAAGAATCGGTTTTCCTGCTGTCCCCTGCGGCTCTCCATCGTCACTAAACCGCTGAAAGCCCGCATCCTCTCCCAATACATAGGCATAACAATTATGCCTTGCATCCCAGTATTTCTTTTTTACTTCATTAATATATGATACTGCCTGTTCTTCCGATTGTACCGGATATACGTGTGCAATAAAACGGGATTTTTTTTCTTCAATCTCCCCTTCGCCTTCCTTATATATAATCTTCATATTTTCTCCATTCTGTATGCCTTACATTTTTAATGACCGCCGGAAGTATAATTTCCCCTATGGATTGTTCCGCAGCAAACATTTATTATATAGTACGAATTTCATTTCAATTTGTCAAAGTATTTTCGTTATGATATAATAGTAAGAACTTATCAAGGAGGACAATCTATGAATTATGGCAGACAAGGCATAAAACAAAAGAAAAAACTGCTAAATTCCGCCGCTACAAGACTTCGAACAAAACTTGGCGTTTTCGCCATCAAATTTATACTGATATTAGCAATTGCCGTTGTGGTTTCAGGCTCATGTCTGGTACTGGGTTCTGTACAGGGTATTATTTCGAGCGCCCCTGACGTTTCGACAATTGACGTATCACCTGACGGATTTGCCACAAAAATCTACGATAACGAAAGCAATGAAATCCAGACGCTCTCTACCACCGGCTCCAACCGTATTTCCGTGGAGCTGGACGTTGTGCCTCTTGAATTGCAGCATGCTTTTGTTGCAATTGAAGATGAACGTTTTTACGAACATAACGGCATTGACATCCGTGGCATTATCCGTGCCGGTTATAACACTATTACCGGTGGTGGTCTTTCACAGGGTGCAAGTACCCTGACACAGCAGCTTTTAAAAAACAATGTCTTTAATGCATATAACGAAACAGACATTGAAAAGATTAAGCGTAAGGTGCAGGAACAGTATCTTGCAATTAAGCTTGAAACGTATATGAGCAAGGACGATATCCTTGAAAATTACTTAAATACAATTAACCTTGGAAACGGCTATTATGGTGTACAGGCAGCTGCCAACGGTTATTTCGGAAAAGACGTTTCCGAACTGACTTTAAGCGAATGTGCCGTGATTGCTTCCATTACACAGAATCCAACCAAGTTAAACCCGTTAAAGTATCCGGAAGACAATCAGGAACGACAGCAGAAGGTTTTGCGCAATATGCTCAAGCACGGTTACATTACACAGGAAGAGTATGATGAAGCCCTTGCAGATGATGTATATGCGCGTGTAGAGGGTCTTGACATTGCAACCGGCTCCTCTTCCACATATTCTTATTTCGTTGATACACTCATTGAACAGCTGATTGACGACTTGATGACACAGAAGGGTTATACGGAAACACAGGCAACCAACCTCATTTACAAAGGCGGTCTGCAGGTTTATTCCACACAGGATACTTCCATGCAGGAAATTGCCGATGAAGCGATTAACAACCCTTCATTTTATCCGAGTTCAACAGAATTTTCGATTAACTATGCATTAAGTGTAAAAAACGCTGACGGAAAAATTATCAATTACTCCCATTCGACCATGCAGACATGGTATCAGAATGTACAGGGCAATTATAATTTCAGTCTGACACAGACTAACGAAGATACCGCACAGCAGTATGTGGATACCTACCGCGAAGCCATGACGGCAAATGGTGAAACGGTTGTTGCAGAATCGCTGCATTATGTAATCCAGCCGCAGCTTTCATTTTCTTTAATGGATCAGCATACCGGCTATGTAAAAGTACTGGTCGGCGGACGCGGAGAAAAATCAGGCAACCGTACTTTAAACCGTGCAACTGATTCGCCACGCCAGCCGGGTTCTTCCATTAAACCACTGGCAGCTTACGGTCCGGCGCTTGATACCGGTGCGATTACACTTGCCAGTGCTATTGATGACTCTCCGTACTATTATTCAAGCGGACAGCTTGTTAAAAACTTTACTGCCGGAGAATACCGCGGACTGATGACCGTGCGTGAAGCGATTTACCGCTCGCAGAATGTACCGGCTGTCAAGGTGCTGACGTTAATCACACCGCAGGTCGGCTTTAATTATCTGGAAAAATTCGGTATCAGCACGCTGGTATCTCCACAAAAGGCAATTAACGGCAGCCACGATATTGTTCAGCCGCTCGCCCTCGGTGGTATGACACTGGGTGTTACCAATATTGATATGACCGCAGCTTACGCTGCCATTGCAAATCACGGTACGTACACCAAACCGGTATATTATACCGCTGTATACGACTACAAGGGGAATCTGCTGCTTGACAATTCCTCCAGTGAAACACATACCGTATTAAAGGAACAGACGGCATGGCTGCTGACCAGTGCACTGGAATCCGTTATCACACAGGGTACCGGTACATCTGCAGCTCTTTCCAACCAGCCGGTTGCCGGTAAAACAGGTACGACCAATAATGAAACCGATAAATGGTTCTGTGGTTTTACACCGTATTATACGGCTTCTATCTGGCTGGGCTATGATGATAACTCTAAAGTTTTGTCCAAGTCTATCAGCCATACAAAGATTTGGCAGACGATTATGTCACAGATTCACGAGGGACTTTCTACCGGTGAATTTACACAGCCGTCCGGCATTGTGACTGCCCAAGTATGCTCACAGTCCGGTAAACTCGCTGTTGCAGGATTATGTGATGAAGACCCGCGCGGCAGCCAGGTTATTACAGAATATTTTTCGGCGGATAATGTGCCGACAGAAGAATGTGACACCCATGTTAAAGTAACAATTTGTAATGATTCGGGCGATGTCGCTTCCGCAGGATGTACAAACACCTCTACACGTGTTTATATTAAAAAATCATCCTCCGGTACTGCTTCTGATGAAGAATCTTCTTATAGTGCATATGATTCTTCTTACGCAATTACAGATGAGAAGCTTTCCAGACTTTGCAGCCTGCACAACGGCTCCAATGCTTCCGCTGTAAAACCCGGAAGCCAGACAACCGAAGCTTCACAGGCGGTAACCACTCCGTCCAACACGGCAGGAACAACCGCCGCAAATAACAACGGAACAAACGGAAATACTTCCAACACAACCGGCACAAGCGCCGCACACAACAACAACCAAAGCAGCTCCGCTGCCCAGAATCCAACTACTGCCAGCCAGAATTGGAACACCGCGGAATAACAAATTAAAATAATGCAGGATATCTGCAAACTAAAGAAAAAGACTTCTGATAAACACCGTTTAACCCGGTACTGTCAGAAGCCTTTTTCTTTTTATTTCATGCGAAGTTAAGTGATAACGTTGAGCCGCAATCATACATTCATATCTCCGTAACTTTCCGTCCGCCATCACTCCAAGCATGAAATATGATTGCAGCGAAGTTAAGTGATAACGTTGAGCCGCAATCATACGTTCATATCTCCGTAACTTCCCGTCCTCCATCACTCCAAGCATGGAATATGATTGCAGCGAAGTTAAGTGATAACGTTGAGCCGCAATCATATTTCATGCGCCCGTTAAGCGATAACGTTGAGTCGCAATCATATTTCATGCGTCACTTCTTCTTCATCTTCGGTTCAAACAGCACGGATGCCAGATATCCGAAGATAAGCGCGGCGGATACGCCGACGGCACAGGCTTTAAAACCGCCCTGGAACAACCCTAAAAAACCATTGGCATCGACTGCTTCTCTGACACCTTTCCACAATACATTTCCAAAACCTAACAGCGGCACAGTCGCACCTGCTCCTGCAAATTCCGCAAACGGCTCATATAAACCGACTGCCCCCAGAAACGTTCCCAGCGTTACAAGCAGTACCATAATCCGTCCGGGCATCAGCCTGGTTTTTTCCATTAATATCTGTGTCAATGCACAGATGATTCCACCGATTACAAATGCTTTTATAAATACCATCATTCTCTGTTCCCCTTTCTTTCCAGAATTACCGCATGCGCAATACCGGGAACACTTTTTCCTTCATTGTAGCTGACGGTGGATAAAAGCGCCCCCGTCGGTACAAACAGCACCCTGTTCCAGCTGTGATTTTTCATTTTTTTCATAATATATGAACACATTGTAACTGCAGAACAGCCGCAGCCGCTTCCACCCGCTTTCGTATCCTGGCTTTCCGCATCGAAAATTTCCAGTCCGCAGTCAGTATATCTGCCCGTCAGGTCATATCCCTTTTCCTTTAACAAATCCATAAGAATAGTTTTACCGACTGCCCCCAGATCTCCCGTAATAATGCAGTCATAATACGTGACATCCTTTTGCAGGTCTTCTAAATTGACTGCAATAACATCTGCTGCTGCAGGCGCCATACACGCTCCCATATTCATTGAATCTTTTACACCAAAATCAATCACTTTTCCGGTCGTAATGCCGCGGATACAGACCTCGCCTTTTTCCGTACCGATAACGGCTGCCCCGCAGCCTGTAACTGTCCATGTCGAAGCCGGTGGCCGCTGGTTGCCGTATTCCAGCGGATAACGGAACTGTTTTTCGGCACTTGCAAAATGACTGGAAGCCAGTGCAATGACATGACCGGCGTAACCTGCATGAACCGTCATTGCCGCAAGTGACAGCGCTTCACCAAAAGTAGAACAGGCCCCGTATAATCCGAACATCGGAATTTCATACTGCATCAGCCCGAATGATGTGGCTATCAACTGCCCCAGCAGATCTCCTGCAAAAATATAACGCAAATCTTCTTTTTTGCCATCCCATTTTTCAAGCAGTTTATCCACAGCCAGCTGCTGTAAGGTACTTTCTGCTTCTTCCCAGTTTTCCATGCCTGCCATCGCATCTTCCACAACCACATCAAAAAGTTTTCCAAGCGGTCCTTCCGATTCCTTCTGTCCTGCAACGCATGCCGTTTCTTCTATATATACATTTTCTTCGAATAAAATACTTTGTTTTCCCACAATCATTGCATCAACTTCTCCCTTCATTTTTACACGGTTACACAGCACGCAGGCTGACAACAATCAGGTAAATCACGCCCAGTATCCAAGAACTTAAAATACCGTACAAAATCACAGGACCACTGATAGTAAAAATTTTGCAGCCGATACCGAATACCTGTCCTTCTTTTTTATATTCAATCGCAGGCGCTACCACGCTGTTTGCAAAGCCGGTAATCGGCACTAAGCTTCCCGCACCGCCCCATGTCGTAATCAGCGGATATATATTTAATCCCGTCAGCACAACGCTGGCAAAAACAAGACTGATTGTCGTATACGCAGCAGCTTCGTCCTTTCCCATGCCGCTGTTTAAAAACAGCACCGTCAGAATCTGTCCAACTGTACAGATACAACCGCCTGTGATAAATGCTTTGACACAGTTTAACAGGCAGTTTGCCTTTGGTGTCACCTGCTCTACATACTGGTTATACTGCTCATTTCGCTGTTGTTCCCTGCTTTCTTCTCTTTTAACCGGACCGCCGCCCGTCCCCGGCTCTGCACCCGCACTTACAATCTCAATTTTATTTTTATCGTCTTTTTCTTTTCCCATTACACTGCCTCCTTATACATCTACGCTGCATGCCCTGATATACTTATGATGCCCGCTGCATTTTCTTTCATTTTGTATTCTGTATACTGTATTATGGATATAATTTCAGATAATACAATAGATGTCCTGCTGCTTTTCCCAGACCGATTGCAAGCACGACAATGCCAAGTCCTGCACCAATCCGCACACGCCTTACAAAGATTGGCAGTGCCTTAATATTTTCTGCCAGACTGACGGCAAACAATCCGATAAACATCCCGGAAAGCAGACCGTATAAAACAGCACCCGGCATACCGGCCGGCAGCGGCAGGTCAAAGATGAACCATACATTTCCAAGGGATGCGCCCCAGATGATGACTTCTTCAAAATACGGAATGTACGCTTTGGTATTGGTGACATCGACAATGCGGTTTATCATGCCGACACTGGTAATTACCGCAAAATATCCCGCCGCCGTAAAACCGCCTGCTGCCAGTCCGATGGCAATCTGTACTGCCAGCTTTAAAAGTTCCATCCCATCCATTATTTTTCCTTTCCTTCCGTGCTGCTGCGGTCAATCATACAGTTGTCAATATCCGTTTCATATTTGTCCATTTCCACCTGAATCGGTGTCGGATCGCCCGTAAAATGTTTTCCCGCAAAATGATTGTAGAAAACGACAATGCCCAGCAGCAGACCCACCGCGTAAGCAATTTCGATGACCTTATATTCCTGAAAATTACCCATTCCCATCATCTCGTATACCTTTTCAAAGATTTCATTGGTACTGACATCATTGTTGTATGCCATGATGGCATAGGCACTTCCGACAAACGTAAAAACGGAAACAAATGCTACCATCAGCCCCTGCCATACCCGGCTCTTCTTTTTCTGACGGATATAATCCACAATAAAGTCGCTTTCCCCAATGCTTACAAGCTGTAAATCCGGGTAAATCTTTTCGATTTTTTCCATTACGGTTATTACAGAAAAAGAAACTCTCCTTTTTGGAACATCCGGCAGCGTAATCAGCTTTATCGTTTTTACACGTGCTGTTATGCCGGCGTTCTTACAAAGGAGAGCTGCCACATCGCCGATAGTGATTTCCCGTTTATCGACCTGAATATTTCTGTTAATCTGGATATATAATGTTTCACTCATCGCTTTCCTGTCCCTTTCTGCTGTTTACAAGGGAAGTATCTGCAATGACCTCTGTTTTTATGCGCTTTTACGCAAGTTTTTTCTTCATGGATGCTAAAATTTTCTTTTCCATTCTGGAAACCTGTACCTGTGAGATTCCAAGCTTTGCCGCTATATCGGTCTGCGTGCGTTCTTCAAAATAGCGCATCCGGATCAGTGTACGCTCTTTTTCAGGCAGTTCTTCCATAATCTGTGCAATCACCATGCGGTTGACACTTTCTTCATTATAATTGCGTTTTTCTTCGATTTTATCAATCAGGCAGACTTCGCTTCCATCCCCCTGATAGACTGTCCTGTAAATGGATTCCACATCTGCCGCCGCTTCAAAAGACATGACAACTTCTTCCGGGGGAATTCCCGTCTGCTGTGCAATCTGTTCCACGGTTGGCTCGCACAGGTGTTCTTTTCTGTATTCCTCAATCATTCTCGCCATTTTCACTGAATTTTCCTTCAGTGTCCGGCTGACCTTTATCATGCCGTCGTCCCGCAGAAACCGTTTAATTTCCCCGGTAATCATCGGTACGGCGTAGGTTGAAAATTTAACGTCAAATGCTGTATCAAACTTATCCACAGCTTTAATCAGCCCGATACTCCCAATCTGGAACAAATCTTCCTGCTCATACCCCCTTCCGGCAAAACGCCGCACGATGCTTCCAATCAGTCCCATATTTTCCAATACGAGTGTTTCCCTTGCTTTCTCATCTCCTCTGTGCGCTCTTTCAATCAGTTCCTTAGTATGATTCATATAATCACACCCTATCTGCTAATTTTCTACACCTATTCTTTTTTTCATAATCACCGTTGTTCCGCTGTTTTTACCGGAATACACTTTTAACTCATCCATAAAAGCTTCCATAAAGGAAAATCCCATACCGGAACGTTCCTGCTCCGGTTTGGTTGTATAAAGCGGCTCCATTGCCTGCTCTACATTTTCAATGCCGATTCCGTCGTCGTGGACTTCAATCCGTACTTCCTGTCCTACTAGGCTTACCTTTAACGTGATTTTTCCTTCTATGCCCTCATATCCGTGTACGATACTGTTTGTAACAGCCTCTGAAACCGCTGTTTTAATATCCGCAATTTCCTCCACCGTCGGGTCTAGGCGTGTGCAAAATGCCGCTGCTGTTACTCTTGCAAAACTCTCATTTTCAGATTTTGCATCAAATATCACTTCCATCGCATTATCTGCTTTCATTTCCATGTCCTCTCCTATTTTTCTATATTTTTTGCCGCCTGCGAAACGTCCTTACAGGTATGTACCAGCTTATGCAGTCCGGATATTAAAATAATCCGCTGGATACTGTCATTTGCCCCCGCAATGCTGATACTGCCGTTTTCCTGCAGTTTCTTATACCGCCCCATAATCAGCCCGATTCCCGAACTGTCCATAAAACTGATTTTTGAAAAATCAAAAATGAGATGGCGCACCCCACGTTCCTCAATAATCGTATCTATCACATCCCGCATTTCATCTGCCAGATGATGGTCAAGTTCCGCATTCATACTGATTACCAGCCTGTCCCCTGTAACCATATAAATGTAATCCGTATGCTTATTTTCCTGCATTTCTTCATTTGCCGCACTTTTTGCTGCTTCCATGCCAATCCTCCCTTTCTTTTTGCAACACTTTCCGCTTTTTGTGCCTGTCCGGCTGTTCCTGCCTGAAATGTCGTCTGCCATCACATTTTTTCCTACTGTGGCTTTTCATTTTAGACAGCTTTCATTTCAGACAGCAAAAAACCTGCCAGCGGTTTTTACCGTCTGACAGGTTTATCTTTTTTACGTATCTTTATGAATGCGATGTTACATATGCATTGGCTTCTGAGTAGTACGAGCTTGAGCGGAATCCATCCACAATGTACTGATAGTACTTCTTGGCATCTTCCGTCTGGTTTAATGCCACATAACTCTTTGCCGCATAATAAGCTGCTTCTGCCTTCGTGCTGTCACACTTATACGCATTTACAAATGCAGTGGCGGCTGTTGTGTAATCCGCTTTATTGTAAGCTGTTGTACCCTGTGTATAAAATTCATTTGCCGCAGGCTTCATCGCCGCTTCTGCAATGGTATTATACAGTTTCTTGGCATCATCTGTCGGCAGTGAGCTGACATCAATATCCATGAGTTCCTTGGCTGCGGTTGCAGTATCATTTGCAATATATGAATTAGCTGCACTTATAACGGCAGTTAACAGCTTATTGCTTCCGCCTTCTCCGCTTAATCCCGAAAGCTGTTCTTCGAGTGCCTCTTTTTCCGACTTTATATCCTCTAACTGCTTCGTGAGGGAATTGATTTCCACATTGCCGGATGAGAGCTGTTCGCTGTAATCCTGAAGGCTCTTATTATAATCCTCCGTAATACCCTTGTAACGGGACGGCATTACTAAAAACCAGATGAGTGCAGCACCGATTACAACACCGACAAGGATATTCACAATCGTAATAGCACCGTTGCCCGGCTCTTTATACGATGACCGCGGCAGAATCACATCATTTCCACTGAGCGGCTGGCTTTCTATCACCTTTGTTTCACGCTTTTCACGCTTCTGCGGTAAAAATTCATTGGAACGCGCACCCTGCTTTTTCTTTAACTGCTGTGCTTCTTCGATTTCCTTTAAATACAGCTGCGCAAGCGTGTTGTTGCGGTCAATTTTTAAAACAGACATCAGCAGCTTTCTGGCTCTTGCATATTCGCCGTCTTTGATATAAATCAGCGCTAAAAGCTGGTGTGCCTTTATCAGATGCGGATTCTGGCCAACAATTTTTTTAAGCTGTATGGTTGCCATGTCCAGATTGCCTTCTTTGGCATAGTTTAATGCCTGGTTATATTTCTTTATCGTTGTTGTTACCGCATCAAACCTGCCCTGATTCGACTGAATCTGTGCAATATAAGACCCTGCCGGATTGTTGTCCGGCTGTAAATTCTTACTGATAACCCACTGGCTGAGTGCCTCAACCACTTCACCCATTTCACAGTAAACAAGTCCTAACAGGTTCCTTGCCTCTATGTTGTTTTTGTGAATCATCACACTTGTTTTTAAGCTTTCTGCCGCACCTGTCAAATCCCTGACCTTTGCCTTTGCAAGACCAAGATTATAATAGGCGTTGGAAGCTTTTGCCGCTCTTTTATAGACTGAAACGTCCGCCTTGCACTGCGGACATCTGTCAGATGCCGTCAGTGTGGCACCGCATTTATAACATCTCATCTTTTCCTCCAAATCCAGTACGTCTTACTTTGAAATATCTTCCATAATCTTTGCAATCAGGTCTGTGATGTCCGGCACATCATTATTATAAATCGCTTCTTCCGCATCATCAACTTCCAGACTCGGCTGAAACTTCTTAATTTCTTCATCAAAATCTATCATAATCTTATACCAAACCTTTCCTTTTTCCTTATCTGCCATTTTGCAGCTTCTGTTTAATTTCACCTGCCAGATATAAAGACCCTGTACAAAATAATACGCTGTCAGGAATCTCCTCTTGCAGTTTCTTCCCATATAAATATCCGTCAAAGGATTCGTCAAACTCTGTCAGGGGGGCTGATGTATACTTTGCAAACAGTTCTTCGATACTCTCACCTGCAAGATGCCTTTTTGTCTGCATCTGTACAATAATATAATGGGTAAATACCCCGGATGCCGTAAGCATCCCAATCATCTGCTCAAAATTCTTATCTTTTACAACTGAAAATAAAAGAACTGCCGGTCTTTTCCCGCAAATAGAACGCGCCGACCGGATAAATGCTTCAATGCCTTCCGGATTGTGTGCACCGTCAATATAAATATCCGGCTCAATTTCTTCCATTCTGCCTTCCCAGCAGGTTTCAAAAACGGCCTGCCTTACTTTCCCCTCATCAAGCTGTAAAATGCCTGCCTTCTGCAAAAGTGCCGCACCGGTTAAAGCGAGGCTGCAATTTTCCGCCTGATAAACAGCTCCTGTTGCCAGAGAAAAACAATCATTCTTATAATAACCATTATGCAGTGAAAAATCAATACACTTTCCTGTGTTTTTCGTAATTTGATAGTCTGCCGGTGTTACACCTTCCAATACCGGAACACCTGCATTTTCTGCGGTCTGCTCCATCACGTGAATGACTTCCGGTTCTTTTGCCGAATAAACTGCAGAAACACCTTGCTTTAAAATGCCCGCCTTTTCTTTTGCTATCTGTGAAAGAGTATCCCCAAGCACCGCAGTATGCTCTAAACTGATGGTTGTAATCACGGACAGCACCGGATTTTGTACTGCATTGGTGGCATCGAGCCGCCCGCCAAGTCCAGTTTCCAGAATGACAAAATCGGCCTGTTTCTGCACAAATAACAGCAGTGCCATGCCAAACAGCCAGTCAAAATATGCCAGCGTGATATTTTTCTTCTGCAGACGTTTTGCTGCACTGTGTACCCTGTCAAATGCCTGTACAAAATCACTTTTGGAAACCATTTCATTATCAATGCGGATACGCTCCCTGACATCAACTAAATGCGGGGATGTAAACAGTCCTGTCCTAAAGCCGTGCTGTATCAGAATCCTGTTTAAATAGGCACACACTGAACCTTTTCCGTTGCTGCCTGCAACATGAATGATTTTTAATGTTTTTTCCGGATGTCCCAATTCTTCAAGCAGTGCGCCTGCCCGCACAACACCGCTTTCTCCTGCATATTGTGGAATCGTATCCAGAAACGCTTCTATGTCACAATATCTGTTTTCCGCCATTTTTCACTGTCCTCTTTATCCTATCTGCATAATGTGTGTTTTCTCATAAACGATACGGATAACCTTTTCGCCCGGCGTCACCGTATAGGTCACGCTTTCCGTATGGTCTTCTTCCTGTTTTGTTTCATAGGCAAAACTTCCCGTATTCCGGCTTTCATGCAGTTCTTTTAACATTTCTTCTATAATTAAAACCTCATCCCTTGTGAAATGAATCACAACCGACTCAAACAAATCCTCCTCAAATGAAAACCGGAAGAAAAAAGCTTTCCACACTTTTTCAATTTCCCGCGCCCGTTCACGGACTTCTTCTTCCGTTTTGCGCTTTACCACTTCCAGGTTAAGCATCGCCGTATTCTTTTCGGATTCTGCCCTGCCGCGCTTTTCTTCCTCTTCGCGGTATTTTGCTCCGGCCTTTGACAGCTGTGCCTGTGCCCGGTCTAACCGGCGTTTCGTTTCATTGACTTCGCTGTAATAGTCTTTTGTTTCATTTTCCGGTCTTGTCCTGTTCATATATTCATCTTTACGGCTTTCAAGCCCCATAAATTTCATCTGTAATTCATCATAATCCCGCTGCATCAGTTCCAGCCGCTGTTTTGCATCGGCTGCTTTTTCTTCCTGTTTTGTGACTGCCTGTTCACACTTTGCATACTGCTGCTCCGATTCAATTCTTCCTGCCAGCGCCGCACGGAATTCCTGTTCCTGTATCATAAATTCCTGACGTCTGACCGGGTCCAGATATGCCGGAAGGACATTTTCTGCTATGGTAAATGTCAAATGACTTGTATTTTTTATTTTCCATATCATCTGTGCAAACAGTACACGTGAAATCCGTTTGAACGCCCGCATCGCCGAAAAGACGGCAGATACGTTGGATAATACCTCATCAAAACAGCCGTAGCCTAAAAATGTCACCGTATACGAAAGGTACTTTGTGGAACGTTCCAGTCTTAAAATACGTCCGATGCACCGTCCGCTGAATTCCTTTGGCATAAGCGCAGACTGCAGCTGGCGCTTGGTATCCAATGATACGGCATTCATGGCATCCTGAATTTTCTGGTCGGTATGGATTACTTCTTCTTTGCCCTGCTTTTGCAGTCTTGTATGTATCACGGACAGCAGTGCATTATTATAAGCTGTACTGACAGCTTCGATTTTACCCGACGGTGTCTTATATTTATGGATTCCGTAGACTTTCGCTGCTTCATTGATGATTAAAAAGGAGAGCCGTTCTTCATCCGGCTCTTCGGATTCTTCCGGCACCAGCTCCCTGCATTTTTCGGTCAGAATTTTTTTGAGTTCGTATTCTAACTGCACCCGGTCATTTGCCTTTAAACGGTCATATTCTTTTCGTACCATGTCACACACGCGCGTTACCTGAAAATCAAACGGCGTTCTTTTGCTGAAGCTTTCCGCAAATGCGTTGGCAATGTCTGCCAGCCCGCCAAGCACCTTACCCGACGTTTCTTTCGCGGCATTCAGCAGGGTGACATTGCGAAACAGTGCGATCTGCATACGGATTTCGTCATCCGTCATCTTTCTGACACCTTCAAATAAGTTCATCATCTGCAACAGCCTCCTCTTCTTTTATTTTAGGTATTATACCACGGATTCATTACCCCTGCCATAGCCATAGCTCATGGAATTATAAAAAGACACATTCTTACAACCGCTATCATACCGAATCCGGAGTGTAAAAATGTGTCTTTTTTTGTCTGTGTGATGAAATTTATTTTAAATTAGCAAACACCCTGAGCGAGCATAGCGTTTACAACCTTTTCAAAACCTGCAATATTTGCACCGGCTACATAGTTGCCTTCCATGCCGTATCTCTTAGCAGCATCATCAATATTGTGATAGATATTAACCATGATGTTCTTGAGCTTAGCGTCAACTTCTTCAAATGTCCAGCTGAGTCTTTCGCTGTTCTGGCTCATTTCAAGAGCAGATGTTGCAACACCACCGGCATTAGAAGCCTTACCACAGATAAACCATACACCGTTGTTCTGGAAATACTGTGTAGCTTCAAGAGTTGTAGGCATGTTAGCACCTTCACAAACAGCCTTTACACCGTTTGCAACTAACTGCTTAGCGTCATCAAGGTCAAGTTCGTTCTGTGTAGCACATGGAAGTGCAACGTCACACTTCACTGACCATACGCCGTGTTCGCCGTTCTTCTTTTCATGGTATTCAGCAGACTTTCTTGCAGCTGCATACTCTGTTAATCTTGCTCTCTTAACTTCCTTAACTTCCTTGAGAAGTTCTACATCGATTCCTTCCGGATCATAAATCCAGCCTGTTGAATCTGAGCATGTAACAACCTTAGCACCGAGCTGCTGTGCTTTCTGGATTGCGTAGATTGCAACGTTACCGGCACCTGAAACAGCAACTGTCTTGCCTTCTAATGAATCGCCATGGCACTTCATTAATTCTTCTGTGATGTATAATAAACCATAACCTGTAGCTTCTGTTCTTGCTAAAGAACCGCCGTATGTAAGGCCCTTACCTGTAAGAACGCCTTCAAACATCCCTCTGATTCTCTTGTACTGTCCGAACATATAACCGATTTCTCTTGCGCCTGTACCGATATCACCGGCAGGAACATCGACATCAGCACCGATGTACTTGCAGAGTTCTGTCATAAAGCTCTGGCAGAATGCCATAATTTCTCTGTCTGACTTACCCTTTGGATCGAAGTCAGAACCACCTTTACCACCGCCGATAGGAAGGCTTGTGAGTGAGTTCTTGAAAATCTGTTCAAAACCTAAGAACTTGATAATACCTAAGTTTACAGATGGGTGTAAACGAAGACCACCCTTGTAAGGTCCGATTGCATTGTTAAACTGTACACGGAAACCTCTGTTTACCTGTACCTGTCCGTTATCATCTACCCATGGTACACGGAACATTAACACTCTGTCTGGCTCTGTAATTCTCTCTAAGATTGCGTTCTTTCTGTAAAGGTCTTCATTTGCCTCTACTACCGGTCTTAAAGATTCCATAACTTCTGTTACTGCCTGTAAGAACTCAGGCTGATCTGCGTTTTTCTTAGAAACTAATTCTAAGACTTCATCAACATATCCCATAACCTTAAAAACTCCTTTTCTTTTACGCCTTTGGCGGAATCTATGCTTATTATATAAAAACAGTTTTCCCATTGCAAGTTTTTTAGCTATTTTTGCCAATAAAACAATGCTATTTTGAATAATGTAAATCCAGTTGTCCGCTCTGCTGCTTTAGCGTAGTAATAAAACTTAATTTTTTTAAGTGCTTTTGCATTAATTGTCTTTTAATTAACCATTTTCACACTTTTTCTGTTATTAAATAAGTTTCAATCCTGTTTTTATTAATTTAATAAATCGTTTTTTCATTTTTTCTTATGCTTTCTTTCATATAAAGTAGCTCTTGTTATTTTCCCAGGAAATATGTATAATGAAGTTTATGTACTTTTTGTACATTGTATAAGGAAATCGTGCAAACAATAATGCCCGTGCAATTATTGTCCGCTCAGGAATGGAGATTATTGTGAAAAAATATGCTTGATAGCATATTTTTCACACAGCACTTTGTGCCGCAGGCGCCACAAAGTCGCTTTTTATCGCAGAGCCAAATAAGATTTGGCTCGCGATTCCTCCGGCATTAAATTGCCTGCGGAATGGAGATTATTATGTCAAATATTATTAAACGTACAAAGGGCGATTTGAAGTATCTTTTCAAAGACAGCGACAAGCTCTCGCCCAAAGCACTCAAGCGCAAACAGCGCGGCAAACGTGTTGCGGCAGGACTGGTTCTTGTACTGATCCAGCTGATTCTTACGATTCTTTTTTTATTCAGAATCATTACATTTTCAATCCTTCCGGTACAGTATCTGCTGATTGTCAATGCAATCCTGATTCTTTTGCTGCTGTATGATTTTTGCTCACAGTTTACGAAGGCACATATTCTCGGTAAAATTTTAGCCGTGATTATGTCGTGTGTCATGCTGTTTGGATTTATCTTTATGACACAGCTTGCACAGACCTTTAATCTGATGTCCGGTTCAACAAAGACCGACATTGTGGATATTATCGTACTGGCAGATGACAAGGCCGACTCCGTGCAGGATGCCCTGTCTTATTCTTTCGGATATAACAGCGGCATTAACAGTGAGGCTGCCACAAAAGCCATTTCAGAAATTGAATCTAAAAATAATACGACATTAAATACGAAAGATTACACCGACTGGTCAGAAATGGTCAATGCCTTATATGCCAATAAGAATATTCAGGCTGTTGTCATGAGTGATTCACTCCGTTCAACTTTAACGGAGGAATTTGAAACATTTGAAGATAAAACAAAGGTTATCGGAACGATTACGATTACTACCCAGGTCAAGCTTTCCGCTTCTGATAAAAAGGTCAATGAAGAACCGTTTGTCATTTATCTGTCCGGAAATGACGGATACGGTCCGGTTTCTTCCAACGGCCGCAGCGATGTCAATATTCTTGCCTGCATCAATCCTAAAACCCGTCAGGTACTGCTTGTTTCGACACCGCGTGATTACTATATCACAATTGAAAATGCTTCTGGAAAGTCTGGTCTTGATAAACTGACACACGCAGGAAATGCCGGTGTCGATTACTCTATTAAGGCATTGGAAAATCTCTACGGTGTTACCGTGGATTACTATGTAAAGATTAACTTTACCGGCTGTGTAAAAGTGGTTGATGCACTTGGCGGCATTACCATCAATTCAAGCGTGGACTTTACAAACGGTCAGGATGCAGCTCCTGAAAGCTATCATTTTACAGTCGGCGAAAACCAGTGTGACGGTGAAAAAACTCTTGCTTTCGTAAGAGAAAGACACGTTTTCGGCGATGGCGATTTCCAGCGTGGACGAAACCAGGCTGCTGCCATCACAGCAATTATCGACAAGGCGACTTCACCTTCAATTCTTGCCAATTACAGTGCAGTGTTAAGTTCTGTTTCTAATATGATTTTAACAAATATGCCGCCTGCAACGATGACGTCATTAATTAAAGGACAGATTGCCAACACAACTTCATGGAATGTCCAGTCTTACAGCGTAGAGGGAACGCCGGCATCCCGCGATTGTACCGTATATAACCTTTCAAAGAAGTCTGTTGACCTGCCGGATTACGATACCGTAAATACAGCAGTCGAACTGATTCAGAAAATCAACAACGGCGAAGTATTCGATGTTTCCGAATACGTTTCTTCTAATTAATCAGATCTCTGTAAAAAAACTGCCGGTGCAGGATATGTATATAAAATACATTGCCTGCCCGGCAGTTTTTTTGTCTGACCAGCTACCTCCGTGTGCTGTTCAGCCTTTCAGATCCATTGTCGGAAATACCATTGAAAAGTACGCTTCTCTTGCTTTGTTGTTGTAGCCGTTCATTCTGCCGTTTAACACGTCAGGATTCACATTGACAGGTCTCTCATCGGCGCGTCTTACGCGTGCTTTCTGTCTGCTCTGTTCTAATGCAAGTATCTGTTCAAAACTTTCGCTGCTGCTGTTTTTCTGTTCAGCGGCAACTCTGGCTGTATTTCCAACTTTTGAAACACTTTCGACTTTGTTAATGAGTTCCACCCTGTTTACGATAAATGTTTCTGCTGTAATCTCCTCCTTGAAATTATGCTGTACTTTCTTTTGTTTTATAGTTCTTTTATACTATATTGGCACATCTTGTGTCCTATTTATAGTATCGGCACATTTTCTAAAAATACTTAGCAATAATTTCGGCAACACCGTCTTCATCATTAGACGGTGCTATGATATCCGCTTTTTCTTTTACCGGCGGATACGCATTTTCCATGGCAGCGCCAAGACCGGCATATTCAATCATGGAAATGTCGTTCATGCCGTCACCGCAGGCAATCAGTTCTTCCCTTTGCAGTCCCAGCTTTTCAAGCAGCGCTGCAAGGGAACGGTCTTTTGCCACATTTTTCGGTACAATCTCTAAAAAATAATCGGCAGAACAGAATGCATCAATGACATCTCCGTGCCGCTTCTGCAGTTCCTGCTGAATCGGTATCAGCTTTTCATGCTCCCCTGCAATTAAAAATTTGGCAACCGGATAATTTACATACTGTTCCAGATTTTCCACACGGCGGACGGACGCATCATTACATTTTGCCTCCCGCAGCACATATTCATCTGTATCACTTTCCGAAATTACCTCATCCTTGTCATATGAAAGAGCATACACACCGTGTTCTTTTGCCAGTGTACAGACATCGTGTATACATTCCGGCGGAAAATTCCGGCTGTAAACGACTTCTTTGGTCTTACAGTTGATAATATTGCCGCCATTGTATGCCAGAATATAACCGCCGACACGGGAAAGTTCCAGCGCTTCTGCCACCGGCTCTATGCCAAACAGTGGTCTTCCAGATGCCAGAATAATATGCACGCCGCGCTCCGCCGCCTCCATAACCGCTTTTTTATTTTTGGTTGAAAGTTTTTTCTCACTATTAATTAATGTACCGTCCAAATCAAGGGCAAGTGCTTTATATTTCATTTTCTCTCCGTTCCATAAACTGCTTATTTCCTGCAGTTGCATTATCCTTTCTATATTTTTATTGCAATAATTCCAATTTTTAGTGTCACTATGCATTTATTTACTTTATCATTCCCTGCTTCTTTTTTCAATCGGAAGTTCGTGTTTTAACCGGTCCGCAGTTTATAAAATGCTTCAATGACATCCATTTTCCCATACCCGTAAATATTGTTCGGATACACCGTATTGTTTTCGCGCTTTGCCCCCCGGATTAACACCGATTTAACCTCGTTTGTTCCCATATAGGGCAGATTGCCGTCCGTAACACCCCATGTCAGAAGAAGGGCAGCAGCACCTGCCGCGTGGGCTGCTGCAACGCTTGTTCCTGTCCGTGTCGTATATCCCCCGCCTGCCCGGACACCATAGACGTCTACTCCAGGCGCGACAAAGTCCGGTTTTACCAGACCTGTCGCTGTATAACCGCGTCCGGATGCTGCATAAGATGCATCCGTAATATGATTATATGCCCCGACACTGATTACGCGCTCTGCCGCACCGGGTTCTGTAAGTGTTGTGGAAGGATTGGAATTCAAAAAATACGTATCCCCTGATAAAAACTGCTTTAATGGCAGCCATGCATTATACCGTCCCACAATATTAGTCAGGCTGTATACATGAATTTTCCAGATTCCCTGTGCCGGATTTATAAAACGCATAAAAATAACTTCATAACCTGATGCAGATTCCACTACTCTGTAATTCACTGCAACCTGTGAACGTTCCAGTAAAAAATTGTAGACCCCTCCTGTATCAATTCTTGCCGGGATCCGTGAAATCCGCTCTCCAGAAGGAGAGGTAATTGCCACCGATAAGATATCAAGACTTTCTGCCCATATTTCCATCACAAATCCGCGTTCATCTGCACCGACGGTAATTTCTATTTCGGAGGGTTCTGTATCTGATACCGCCAGACCGGATGTGTGTGTTCTGTTATTAGCTTCATTTCCTGTACAGGTTACAACTACTGTATTGACCTGCCTTGCCAATGTATTTAATAAATCTGCAAACGGCAGCGCACCGGTTCTTGAACCGGAAGCCGTTCCCAGTCCGACACAGATAACCAGCGGCTTTTTTTCTCTGATGGCATACTGCTGTAAAAAGCGCACCCCCATCATCATATCCGTTTCCGAATAGGCTTCTACCTGCTCCGGCAGCAGATAAAAGTCCCGCAGATATTTTTTGGCAGGTTTTAGCTTTACCATCAGAATCTCCGCCTCCGGCGCTGCTCCTATGTAATCTGCGGTTTCCGATGCGGCTGCAACCCCTGCAAGAAATGTTCCATGTCCGTTTTCATCTCTTGACGGCACAATATCATAGGGATTTTGTCCTTCACGCTCTGCCGCGAGTGCCGCATTAATGTCCTCCCGTGTATACACCGTGCCGTACTGTACCATGCCTTGTACCTGTTCTCTGTCATACTGCTCTGTCCCTGCTGCTTCTCCTGTATCTTCTTCATAATTTACAGATTGTATCGTCTGGTCCCAGACTGCCGCAATCCTGGTTCTGCCGCCTGACGCTTTAAAATCTTCTCTTAAATAGTCGATTCCGGTATCTAAAAAGCCAATCAGCACACCCTGCCCACGCACATTTAACAGGGGCTGATTCAGTGTTGCCGTAATTCCCGATGCATCAAAGCTGGTCGTGTCCATCAGTCCGTACAGTTTCGGCACGCTATAATATCCCTGTTGTATATTAATATTCCGGCTGCCCGGATAATTTGTATACAAAATACACCACGTATCATTAATACAAGAAATACAGACACCGTCCTGTCTTTGGATTTGTTCAAAATAAAGGGAATTATATTCAATAATATAATCCCCCGTTTCTTCCGATACAATGAGCGAACTGCAATCCGGCACTTTTTTTGCTCCCGCTTTTTTGTATAGTATATTCAGTTGTGCCTTTACTTATGTATCCGTTTTATATCTGATTTATCCTATGGATTTACTTTATCAGCCTGCTTTATCCGTTCTGCTGTGTCAGTGCCGGTATTTCCATGCCGCGCATCTGAATTACCGGCGCACCCGTCTTTTTAATGTAATCGCCTGTGATAACGACTGTTCCGATATTGTTGTCCTTTGGAATTTCATACATAATATCCAGCATATAATCTTCCAGAATGGACCGCAATGCACGCGCTCCGGTCTTTTTCTCCATTGCTTTTTGGGCAATTGCTTCCAGTGCATCATCCGCAAATTCAAGCTTTACTTCATCAAGTTCCAGAAGCTTTTCATACTGCTTTAAAATCGCATTGCGTGGTTCTTTCATAATCTTAACCAGCATATCTTTTGTCAGGTTTTCCAGCGAAAAGATAATGGGCAGTCTGCCTAAAAATTCCGGTATCATGCCAAAATTGCGCAGGTCTTCTAAAGTTACCTGTTGCAGCAGGTTCGGGTCTTCATCATATTTATCCTTTAAATCTGCTGCAAATCCGATAGACGACTGCTGGTTTAAACGCTCTTTGATAATCTCATCCAGTTCCGGAAACGCGCCGCCACAGATAAATAAAATATTTTTCGTGCTGACTGTGACCTGCGGTACCATCGCATTTTTACTGGTTGCACCGACCGGCACCTCCACATCGCTTCCTTCTAACAGCTTTAACATGCCCTGCTGTACGGATTCTCCGCTGACATCACGGCTTCGAGTTTCCTTCTTTTTAGCAATCTTATCAATTTCATCAATAAAGATAATGCCGTGTTCTGCACGTTCTACATCATTATCCGCCGCCGCTAAAAGCTTGGATACCACACTTTCAATGTCATCACCGATATAGCCCGCTTCCGTAAGGGACGTTGCATCTGCAATTGCAAGCGGCACCTGCAGCAGGCGTGCCAGGGTCTTTACAAGATAGGTCTTTCCGCTTCCGGTCGGTCCAATCATTAACATATTGGACTTTTCAATCTCTACATCTGCCTGATCTCCTGCAGCTACCCTTTTATAGTGATTGTAAACAGCAACCGACATGACTTTCTTTGCATAGTCCTGTCCGACCACATATTCATCGAGCATATGCTTAATTTCGTGCGGCGCCGGAATGTTGCGTAAATCCAGTTTTTCTTCCGGTTTCTTTACCTTTTTCTTTTTCTTTATTTTCTGATTTTCCGGTATATCAATATCCTGATAGTTCATATTGCCAAACATTCCCATATTCGGCATCCCGCTCATTTTCATCATATCATCATAATTCATACCGCTGTTATTGATGGTATCAAATGTCTTTTGCAGGCAGTCCTGGCACACATAGACATTTCCCGGCATTGCAATCATTTTACCCGCCTTGCTTTCCGGTCTTCTGCATATATAACAAATCTTTTCGTATTCCTCTTCCTGATTGTTGATTGTATCGTTATTTTCACTCATTTTTTCACCATTCTGCCGCAAAATACGGCACCTTCTTTTACTGTAATTTTGTATACACGTTTAGTATACAGATTTGTCTTTGTTTTTACAATAAAATCTCTATAAAAAAATACCCGGTATGATGCAGATGGACAACATCTGTCCCTGCATTTTACCGGATATTTTACTTTATTGATTTACAAATTTATGTTTGTGCTTTATGTGCTTTGCCGGTTCCTTTTAAAGAATTATGCCGGAATGCTTATCAGCTCTTTTTGCCGAGAGTTACTTCAACACTCTTTAATACATACTCACTGCCTTCCTGATGATAGTACTGAACCGTTACCTTTTCACCGGCTGCGTAGTATTCCATAATAGACTTGAGGCTGGACATAGAGTTTACGGACTGGTCGTCAAAGCTTACAATAATATCATAAGCGCCCAGACCTGCCTGTGCAGCTGCTGAATTATTTTCAACGCTTCTGATTAAAACCCCCTGCGGATAACCATATGAAGAAGACATTGCACTTGTAATATCCACACCACTGATTCCCAGGTAAGCGGTTTCTGAACTTGAAACCTTGCTTCTTGTTTCACGGCTCATCAGGCTGTCAATGATATCCATGACATTCGATACCGGAATAGAATATGCCATACCTTCTACACCATCACTGGAAGTCTTTGCAAAGTTAATTGCGATAACCTTACCTTCTGCATTGAGTAATGCACCACCGCTGTTACCGGAATTAATCGCTGCATTTGTCATTAAAAGGCCTGAAAATGTTACATTATTAACAGTAATAGAACGGTTTGTCGCGCTGATAATACCATTTGTCACAGACTGGCCTTCACCCAATGCATTACCGATAGCAACAACCTCCTGTCCGATGGCTACATCATCACTGTCTGCCAGTTCTGCGATTGCAATACTGTTGATGGTTGAATCCTTAATATCTGAAAGATTGATTGCCACTACCGCAATATCCTTATCAGACTTTGAACCCTTTACGGTTGCACTGACAGATTCACCGTCCACAAAGACACATTTTAAATCATTTACATCACTAACTACGTGTGCATTCGTTACAACAAGCAGTTCTTTATCATTCTTACCGACAATAATACCGGTTCCGCTTGTCTGTGCTTCATAGGACTGGCTGCCGAACAATCCATAGAAAGATGAAGAACTTCCTGAAGACACGGTTGTCGTACCGTTTAATGCCACCATTGCCGGAAGGGCTGCATTTGCAACGGACTGTGCATCCATACCCGTTGAAGCTGATGAAGTACTCTGTGCCGTTGTTGCGGTTACATTGGAAGTCACGGTTGCAATGTTGTTATAGTCGCTTGATGATTTTACCGGAAGAATCGTACTTCCCGTGTAATATACACCATACATTACTGCGCCGGCAATTACACCGAACACGGCTGCCGAACCTGCCAGTTTTGCAAGCCTTTCTCCAAAACCGTCTTTGTTTCTATCCTTCTTTTTCTTCTGCCTTCCATTCTGCTGATTCATACTGCCCTGTCCTGCGCCTGCCTGCTGATAGGAAGCATCCTGCTGGAATGTACTACTCTGCTGATAATAGGAAGTGTTATTGTTTTCCTGTTCAAACGGAATATTTCCTGCGCTGTATCTGTATTCTGAACTTTCTGCCTGTGTTGTTTCCGTTGTATTTTCATCGTCGTAATGAATTCGTTCTCCTGTCTTTGGGTCAAATCTCGGTCTTGGGTTATACTGGTTATTTTCGTCGTTATACATATCGATTTCTCCTCTCTGTCGTGTCTTTTGTTCTTAGATAAAAAAGAACACATCTCGTCTATGCTTTGTAGTATAGTAACGAAATGTGTTCTAATTGTGTTTTCTCTGTTAAGAATTTCTGAACTCGCTCTGCGATAAAAAGATAATTGTGACGCCTGCAGCACAATTATCTATGTGAAGAATCTTAAATTTAAGGATTCTTCACATTACTACTGTCCCGCTACTTCCATAACAGCCTTTGTAAGTTCTTCAAGTTTTGCATCTGCATCCGCTAAGTTGCTGCCCTTAACGCCCATGTAGAACTTAATCTTTGGTTCTGTTCCGGACGGTCTTGCACAGCACCATGCATTGTCAGAAAGTGCATAATATAATACGTTGGATGACGGAAGTCCGGTAGACTTCTTTTCGCCGGTCTTTAAATCAACACATTCATCCTTCTTGTAATCTCTTGCTTCGAGTACGTCCCATGAACCGAACTTCTTCGGTGTTTCGTTGCGGAGCTTATCCATCAGTTCTGCAATCTTTTCAGCCCCTTCTGCACCCTTCATGGTAATTGCCTTCTGACCTTCTTTGTAGTATCCGTATTTTTCAAAAATCTGAATCATCTGATCCCACAGAGTCATGTTCTTTGTCTTGTAGTATGCTGCTGCTTCACATAATGCCATAACGGCAACAACTGCATCCTTATCTCTTGCATGTGTACCGACAAGGCAGCCATAGCTTTCTTCAAAACCAAATTCATATTCATATGTACCCTGCTGTTCAAAGAACTTAATCTGCTCACCGATATACTTAAAGCCTGTTAATACCTCAATCAGCTTTACATTATATTCTGCTGCAATGGCATCTGCCATATTGGTAGATACGATAGTCTTTACAAATGCGCCGTTATCGTGTAACAGATTCTTTTCCTTACGCTGTGAAAGCAGATATTCTGCAATCAGCATACCGGACATATTTCCTGTAAATGCCTTGTATTCGCCTGTCTTGGTGTCTTTTGAATATACACCGAGTCTGTCGGCATCCGGATCTGTTGCCAGAATGATATCTGCATCTTTTTCCTTTGCCAGCTTTAATGCCAGTGTGAATGCCTTTGGGTCTTCCGGGTTTGGATATTCAAGTGTTGTGAAATCCGGGTCCGGTTTTTCCTGTTCTTTTACAATATAAACATGCTTAAAGCCCAGTTCTTTTAAAATTCTTCTGACCGGAACGTTACCTGTTCCGTGGAACGGTGTGTATACAATCTTGATATCATCCGCTACCTGCTTGATAATATCACCGTTGATGCTCATTTTCTTTAAAGCCTTGATATAAGCTTCATCCATATCATAGCCGATAACATTGTAAAGACCGCAGGCTTCTGCCTCGTCTTTTTCCATGGTCTTTACCGTATTGTAATCTGTAACAGCCTTTACTTCTGTAATAATCTGTGTATCCTTTGGTGCTGTAATCTGTGCGCCGTCTTCCCAATATACTTTGTAACCGTTGTATTCCGGTGGATTATGGCTGGCTGTAATGACAATACCTGCGATGCAGTGCAACTGTCTTACGGCAAATGATAATTCCGGTGTCGGTCTTAATGACGGGAAGATATATGCCTTGATTCCGTTCGCATTCAGGCATAATGCTGCCTCGTCTGCAAATTCAGGGGACATTCTTCTTGAATCATATGCAATCGCAACGCCTCTGTCTGCTGCATTTTCCTTCTTAATAAAGTTTGCAAGTCCCTGTGTTGCCTTTCTGACAGTATAAATATTCATGCGGTTTGTACCGTTGCCGATAACACCTCTTAAACCACCTGTACCAAACTCTAAATCTTTATAAAAGCGGTCTTCAATTTCTTTTTCATTACCCTCAATTGATTTTAATTCAGCTCTTGTTGCCTCATCAAAATATTCATTGGCACACCACGCCTTGTAAGACTCCATGTAACCCATAACTTTAATCCTCCATATTTCTTCTTTTTACTGATTGAATTTATAAAAATTATAATACAATCCCTTTTTGAAATCAATCTTTTAATGATTCTTTAAATGCAGCAGCAACATTTTCTAACGCTTCCTGCTCATCCGGACCGTCTGCAATCAGCTCTATTTCATCACCGCATTTAATTCCTGCTGCTAAAATTGAAATGACACTCTTTGCATTGGCCGTCTTTCCTTCTCCATAAGCAAATGTAATATGGGAATCGTATTTGACAGCAGCATCGCACATTGCCCCCGCTGGTCTTAAATGTATTCCCAATGCACTTCCTACGACTATTTTTTCACTAACCATCTTTTCTCTCCCATCCGCTGTTTTCAGCTTTTTATTCTACCGGTTCTGGCCGGTTGTTTCAGAGGTACCGGCTGTTGTTGTTTCCTGTGTCTGCTGTGTTGTTGTTTCCGGCTGTGTCTGTGCTGCCTGCGCCTGTATCTTTACGGCTGCCTTATAGGTATCGTCCAGACTGCAGCCGCCCGGCAGCTGAAACTGTATCGATAATGTATATGTTCCTTCTTTTAAGCCTGTCAGATTCACCGTAGCTTTGATATCCGATGCCTGTGCTGCTGCCAGTGCTTCATCTGAACCTGTCAGTATTACATGAATGGTATCCTGATCGGTAATTGCCGCTTCCAGACCTGATGATAAACCGGAAAATGTAATATCAGATGTCTTCACCGTAAATTCCCTGCTGTGTACATCGGAAATCTTTACCGTAATGGAAACAACCGAATCCGATACCACACTCACATCAGACGGCACAAAATCTTCCATCCACAGACGAAATGTCTTATCACTGCTCAACCCTGTCACCTTTAACTGGTCGGAAGGTATCGTAATCTGTGTAATCTGGTCTAAAACCTTTGTCTCTCCCGAAATCGTAATCTGGTCTGCGGAACTTTGTACCTTATGAACGCTATAACCGTCCGCCGGTTCACCCGAAACAGAATATTTTAACGGTACGGTTTTAGACTTTTTGACACTTGCCGTATATTCCACTTCACTCTTTGACAGTTCAAGCTGCGGATCATCAATTACATTGCCGTCCGCATCGTATAAAACAATCGGTACAACACTCTGGATATTATCCTGTGCATTGCTGATGTCGCAGATGGCTTTAACCTGCGCAATCTTTGCAATGGTGGTTGATGAACCGGTAATCTTGATGGTCGATGGCGATACGGACTGTTTCGTGACTACATAGCCTTCCGCTTCCGTACCGTTGACTTCCATGCCAACATCAAACTGCTGTGTTACCCTGTTTTCAATATCCAACTTAACCGCTGTTGTCTTTGGCGTTACTTCGACATTGGTCAGCGTTTTGCCGTCTTTGACAACCTTTACATCAATATCGGCATAATCGGCAAATGCCGTAATCCTGCTTAAATCTGCCGTAGCTACAATATCTGCCGCTTTAATATCCGTGATAACACTTTTAGGTCCGCTTACATAAACCGAAATTTTACTGCCATCTGTAATCTCATACGTATAGCCCTTATCCGTAAGACTTTCTGTATTAATCAGCTGCACCGGAACGGTACTGATTGTCACCCCCATGGTCGGGTCGTAAATATTGACAATAATCGTCCACAATACAATTGCGCATAAAGCTGACAGGATTTTCAGGCTGAAATTTCTAAATATCTTTTCTTTCATTTTTCAACCTTCCTCTCCAAATCTTAAACGACTTGACATCTACTGTTTTCTTGCGCAGATACTCCAGCTTATTTCTTAAAGAATCCCTGTCAATGTCGCGGATAATTGAACCGCCCACCGCCACGGATACTGCACCGGTTTCTTCTGATACAATAATTGTAAAGCTGTCGGTGCCTTCACTGATGCCGACACCCGCACGGTGTCTGGTTCCCAGTTCCTTACTTAAGTTTGAATTATCTGACAGCGGAAGATAACACGTTGCCGCTACTACTCTGTTGCCCCGCACAATTACCGCGCCGTCATGCAACGGTGTATTATGCTCAAATATATTAATGAGCAGTTGGCTTGTTACAACACCGTCTACCTCGATACCGGTGCGGACATATTCCTCCAGAACCATATCCTGCTCGATAACGATTAATGCACCGGTCCGCACCGCTCCCATTTCATAAGCGGCACGGACAATCTCATCGGCTGTTTTGCTGCTGAAGCGTTCACCCTTTTCCCTGCCTTCACCAAAGTTAAACAGTCCGACAACCAGTTTTTTGCGTCCGAGCTGCTCTAACGCACGCCGCAACTCCGGCTGGAAGATAATCACCAGCGCAATAATGCCAACACTGATGGTTTTTCCCGCAATCCAGAGAATTGTCTTTAAATTCAGTATATATGCAAACAGCGCAAATAATACTACAATGATAATTCCCTTGAGCAGCGCCCATGCTTTTGTATTTTTAATCCACACCAGAATGTTATACAGTACCACTGCAATAATGATAATCTCAATGACATCTGTCCACCCAATCCGTGGAATATATAATTTTGATAAATAATCGCTGAAAAAATTATTCCATGCTGTCACATACTCACCTCATTTCTGTTCCTTCCGGTCTTTACTCATTTTACCGCTTATAGCTTTTTTAAATATTTTCGTCATCCTGTTCTGATGAAGTCATATCACTGATGTCATGCGCCTTTTTCGTCTTTCTCGCATTAATCTGCTTGACCTTGACTTCGGCATTGACAATATTAATTTTCGGAACAGCTTTTACGTAATAATAGTACTCATCATCTTCATACTGTACGTATTCCGTTCTGGAATAATCCACACTGAAAAACAAAATCTGGCACAGATACCCTACAACCCCGCCAAGCACGGTTCCCACAATCATCAGAATCAGATTGATTTTGGCACCTGTCACTAAAATTCCTGCAAGCAGTACGATAAACTGTACCACAATCCCTGCCGCAATGGCATAGGTCCACGCATTATCAATCTTTAGCCGTCTGACTGCATATACTGCCGTAATCGTAACAACCATTGCAATTACAAACAGAATCATTTCTTTATTATTAAACAGGCTTTCTACAATATACGAAATCTGCTGCATACTGTCATTGACTGACTTTGTCGTCAGTGCCGTTTCATATTCACTGGCTGTCTTAATAATGTAAAAAATAATCACACCAAATGCCGCCGGAATCATGGCGAATGCGTTAAAGCACAGCCCCGCCGCAATTGGAAGCAGGTACGGCATTTTTATCCAGCAAAGCAGTACCGTAATCACTAAAAGATACCCCTGCTTCGGTGTAAAACGGTAATACAGCAGATACATTAAAAGCACGATTCCCAGTACAATCAATGCAAATTCCGCAGAAATCGCATATAAATGAACCAGCATAAATACCGATAAGAAAAATATCATAAATCCATTTGGAAGAAAGGCACACAATACTGCCATTGCCACGGCTATCAGCGGATTTTTCAGCTTTGACATATATCCGATGCTTGCATTGAGCATCAGAAAAGAAACCAATGCCATCACAAACCGTACTGCCGGAACCAGATACGTATCGTATTTATTATAGAATTTCTTAAATCCTTCCTTTAATTCCAGTAAAAAAACCATGTGAGTCCTCCAATACTATTTTTTCTTTCTCTGGCTGTCGTAAAAACGTTCCAGCTTGTTCAGTCTTGAAAAATACTTTTTCAGACCTTTCCGCGAATGATTATACTGATAGGCATAAACCATTGCCGCAATGATGGTATATACAATTAACATCAGGATATAATATATTCCCAGTCTTTTTCCCACTGCCGCATAATCGAGCGAATTAATGTCGGCAACCAGTTTTTCAAGGTTGCATAACACATACAGTATCACCATGATTATATATGCAAATGTTGTTGCAATTAATGTACGGAGTACGCCAAACGCTACATAATCCCCCTTAAAATAGCGGGAATTTTTAATCATCTGCCTGCCTTCGTTTTTTTCATAAATTGCCATTTTCGTCATCATTTTAATCTTATTTTCATTCAGCAATTAATTCACCTCACTGCAAGTCATATTAGTGTAAGCATATCATATTTTTGTCTAATTGTATATTACTATTTGCGAGTGACCGCCATTCGGGGCTACAACAATTCGTACCCGTCTGCCTTCTGCCGTAAAAGTTCTGTCTGTGTTGGCAGAAAGATAATTGCTCCACACCTGTCCGTACTCGTCCGGAAGCAGTCTGGCAAGCACCGTCTGAATCCTGCTGTCGAATGTGCCGCTTCTCTGCTTGATATAGATAATGGTTACATTCGGCTGTGTGATGATTTCTCCATAATATGTATCATTTTCTTCGCATACATAAACATTGGAATAACGCTGTGTAAATCCGATTCCTGAAAGTCCGTCTGAAATGCTGCCGCTGTTGTCACCATTGCCGGTGTTACTGCCGCTATTACTGTTGTTTGAGGAATTCCCGCCGTTTGTGGATGAATCGTCGTTATTGCCGGAATTACTGCCGGAAGAACCGCCCGTCGTGCCGGATCCACCGTTTGAAGAACCACCGGAGCTTCCCGAACCGCTGTCCGTACTGCCTGAATCATCTCCGCCATCCGAATCCGAATCACCGGAACCACCGTCATAGGAACCGCTTCCCGAACTGCCTGAGCCTGTCCATGAACCGCCTGCCTGCCCGCCGCCTGTACCTGTACTGCCGCTGTCAGAGCCGCTTCCTGCGGATGTTCCACCGGATGACGTACTGCCCGATGCACTGCCGCTTCCGGATGCATTATTTTTTGCAAGGGTTGTACCGGTGTAAACCGGAAGGTTATTTTTTGAACCCTGTGCCACATTTTCAATTCCTTCAATGACAACTGAATCGGAAACGGTTCCGACAGTTGCTGTTACAACGGTTGTTCCCACTGCCTTCACTGTGAGAATTCCGTCTTTATCAATCTCTGCCACAGACGAATCCGAACTGCTCCAGATGAGTGCCTGGTCCGTATTTTCGGGAACAACCAGTGCTGTCATCTTTAACTGCGTGCCTACCGGAACGGCACAGTCTTCAAATTCAATCTCTACTTCTGTTTCTGTATTGCTCATCTGCTGTGCCTGCGCCGAATCATCTTTTAACTTAATCCGGTCTACACTGACACTCGCCGCATTGCTTTCCTTTTCCTTTTTTTGCTGTATAGAACCGGAAACGATGGAAGCAACTGTCAGGATAATGACCACGCCTCCGACTACACCCGGAATGACCCAGTTCTTTATTTTATTTTTCTTTGCCATTTCTTACCTTTCCCGTTTTGTTTTTTACTTTAGTATACCACAATCCTGTGTGAATGAAAAATAAATATCGTGTAAAAATTGCAGAATCTTTCGACACAAACCTACAATTTCTGTGCAAAACATAAAAACATATGGAAATCTTACAAAAATTGAAATTTATTTGATTATTTGGATAATAGTGTGTTCTACTCACACAGCTGCTCATACCACTGCTTTGTCATACTGCTGTCTTTTGCATTAAAAAACATTGTCTGTGTGTCCGTCTGAACCAGAATGTACGGCGCATTTCCTTTATATATAAAAAGCATACATTTTCCGTAAGTATTCCCTTTAAAATGCCCTACCGCATAGGTTTCTGTTGCGCCGCCGTTGGTTTTCGTAAAATTATCGCGCGGCATTGTATCCAGCAGCTCTGCTCTCTGAATGGATTCTTTATCAAATGTGATTTTATAACCTCCGCCCTCAACCGTAAGCCTGTTATTTTCCATGATAAAATCCACTTTGACATGAATCAGCGGAAGCATTGCCGCAACCGTAAATACGATAGTTCCTGCAACAACAAATGTTATAATGCCCGTCCATATTTTTGCCCCTGCCGTTGCATAATTAAAGGAATAATTTCCCGACTGCATACGGTCCGCCACAAGCATATGTCTGTCATTGGGATTGTAGTAAAATCCTGTTTTCCAGTATTCGTCATCATCGACATATACCGGCGTGTTATCTGCATTTAAAATGGCATTTTTCTTTTTATACATCTGAAAAAGCAGTACCAAAAACACCACTCCTGACAGACTTTCAAGTGCAACATAACTGTAAAATATAACTGCGTTCAGACTGTTAAAAATAAGTGCCTGTACGGCAATCATCACCCATGCCGCCGCATTACAGCTGCTCATGGCAAGGAGTGCTTCCCCGGTATATTTTTTTATCAGGTAATTGACCTGCTGGTTTTTCTGCGTATCCTGACTGTAAACCGTATGCTGTCTGCGGTTGATAAAAACATGCGCTATCCACGCCGTTACCGATACCGCCACGGCACAGATACAGAATATCCCCATTTCTTCCCAAAAAACCGGACGTTTTCCACACAGAAACGGCAGTACGCACAGGATTTCTATTAAAATAACGACTGCGTGATACCTGTACGGCACTGCGCTTTTTTCTGTCATTGTCAGTACCGCCGTGTCGATGTAGACCTTCTTTTTCTGCCCTTCTACAAGCCAGCCCTGCGCCACCTTGTAATCATACAATTTCCGGTGCATTGCGGCATTGAAGTAAATCGCCGCTCCTATGTATGCAAAAATCCACACAATCCAGATGATAACATAAAGTGCCATATTAAAAAAACACAGTATGCTGAGTGCCATGATTAAAATCAGATTAATGATATGAAACCGCTTCATTTTTCTTCTGGCATTCGTGACCTGTTCTGTCACCCCCGGTTCTTCTGCGTGTTCCGGTGGAATATGCACCCCCAGAACCATTCCGCTATTATACCGGTACTGGCTCATCAATCCATACCACATCGCACCGATTGTAATTAAATTTGCCGACGCAAATGTTATAAACATAAAAATCCCCATACTTCCTCCTATCTACAGATGCCACAAAGCACTATACGAAAATCTTTGATTTAATATTGTCTGCACACTTTCATTTTAGAATAGATACCGTCGCACAGCTTTAAAAACTCTGCCTTTTCCATTCCCGTAATGCTGGCTTCCGCTGACAAAAGCTCTAATTCTGCTTCCAGCTTTTCCCGAAACTGCAAATCCATATCAACGACATCTGCCACTACCGCGCCGTGCCGTCTGTCAATCTTGATATAGCCTTCCGCCTTTAATATCTGATAAGCTTTATTCACGGTCATTGTATTAACGCCCGCTTCTGCTGCCAGCTGGCGGACTGTCGGCAGTTTTTCCTGCGCTTTTAATTCTCCTTTTCCGATTCCTTTCACTATCTGATTGCGAAGCTGCACATATATCGGCACTTCACTTTCCATATCCAATTCTATAACCATCTTCCGGTTTCACTCCTTTCCGATGCGTTTTGTATTATTTGTATTATACATTATAATACAGATAATACTTTTGTCAACAAAATTTGGACTGATTTGCAGCTGTCTGTGCAAAAAAGAATGTGCAAAGCACATTCTCGCGCCGAGCGCGGTCGTTTGCGACAAACTACATCTTTGCGCGAGTGCGCATCATCGGCACGTAGTGCCTTTTTTGTAATAGGGAATTCTATCGGATTTTCCTATTACAAAAAAAGACTGCCGTGCGAATGGCATCGCACGGCAGTCTCGTCTGTTGTCCTTATTAAGCTTTTATACATCTGCTGTAAATTTTCTCAAAAAACATTCCGTACAATGCACCGAACGCATTATGAAAAACCCGGTAAAATACAGCCCCCGGAAGTCCTAAGAAGCTGACTGCAATAGCCATCGCTCCAAGTGAATTAAACACCGCCTGCCAGCCGTAGGTGGCTGACAGTCCCACACCGATTCCACCAAATATCCCGATATATGAATGAAGGGACTTCGGAACAAAACAGTAAATTAATATAAATACCAGTCCGCCGATGATATTGCCGGGGATTCTTCCCCCTACACGTCCCTTGATTTCTTCCGGGAACGGCAGTGTTACTGACATCACTGCAATGCCTGCCCACATACGGCGCGGCAGATGAAGGATTCCCGCAAGAAGCAGTGCTGTTGCAATCGCAAGTGCAAGGCGCAGCTGCCACTGTGTTCTTGACGACTGAAAATCCACTTCTTTAAATAAGTCTTTAAACGTTCTTTTAAAGGTCCGCTTTCTGTGATTGCGGTAATAAACCGCCATTGTCAGAGCCGCGCCTGCCGCAATCGCCACAAGACGGTATAAATAAGCTTCACCGGTCACATCATATCCGTATAACAAAAGATAGCCGAGTACCAGTGTCGCATGATTAAACATTAAAACATTATGACAGCTAAGAATCATAATCGCCATAATGCAGACAATATGTATCATACACTCCGCCACAAGTCCGCAGGCGTTGGCAAGCCGCGGTCCTGCTGCCAGAATGGCAAAAATCACTGCAAATGCCCACATGGCATCCTTATTTTTAATTCCTAAATCCGCATACCTAAACGACAATACGCACAAAAGCATAACAACACCTACGATATTGTTATCTTCTCCGAAAACTGCGCCGAATGCCATTACAAATGCGGTGCAGAACGCCACGGTCAATAGGATTTTAAACAGATATACGGCAATATGCCGATACTTTTCTTTTTTACTCTTTGATGCTTTAATCAGTGCCTTTGAACCTGCCTGATTTAATTGTAATTCCTGATAAAATGTCATAAATTCTCCCTTATCCGATTTTTTTATCCGGCATTTACTGCCTGATTTCAAATATCGAGGAAAAATTATAGCACCCGCTCTTTTTCTGTGTCAAATTATCATTTTATAAACTAATTATAAAAACGAAGCTGCTTTTCTACAAGTTTTTCGCCCTCATAGATCAGTTTTAAGGTAAAGAACCGCTGTTCGCCTTCTAAGAGCAGCTTTAAAAAGACGGCATCGCCCTCCCATGTCGGCAGCTTTAAAATCTCTGTTTTATCAATCCACGCAAGCTCGCCCTCGTCACACGGACAGATTTCACCTTCAAAGCCGTCTGCCGTAAACAGACACATCTGCTCCGGTTCACACGCATCACTAACGAAGGTTATCAGCCCGCGGAAACGAAAGCGTGTCAGTGTCAGCCCTGTTTCTTCTTTTACCTCTCTTAACAGGCAGTCTTCCGGACTTTCTGCGCCTTCCCCATGACCGCCGACACCAATCCACTTATCCTTATTGATGTCTTTTTTCTTCTTGGTGCGATGCAGCATCAGATACTGTCCGTCTTTTTCAATATAACACAGCGTTGTCATTTTCATGTTTTTTAATTCTCCTTTATATGGAATTTTTTCCCACGAATCCGTACTTTTATGCTACAATATCCTGTGCAAAAAGTGAAGTTATATTTAGGAGAAACTCATGAATACACAAAAAAATTTTCTTAGTAACCCTGTAGTCGTGCTGTTTGGCGCATTAATCTGCTGTGCCTTATGGGGCAGTGCATTTCCCTGTATTAAAATCGGCTACAATATGATGCACATTGCATCTTCCGACACGGCAAGCCAGATTTTATATGCGGGCTGCCGCTTTACGCTTGCCGGAATCCTCGCTGTCTTTCTTGGCAGTCTGACACAACGGCAGTTTCTGCTTCCGACAAAAGCCTCTCTGCCGCATATTCTGGAACTGAGCCTGTTACAGACCATTTTGCAGTATCTGTTTTTTTATATCGGACTGGCACACACAACGGGTGTTAAGGCTTCGATTATTGAAGCCGTCAGCACGTTTGTCGCCATTTTCGTTGCCGGATTTTTATTTCATCAGGAAAAGGTTACGGCACGGAAAATGCTTGGCTGTCTTGTCGGTTTTGCCGGCGTGGTACTTGTCAACGTCGCCGGAAACGGGATGGACCTGCATTTTACCGTAAACGGGGACGGTGCAATTCTTTTGTCAACCGTTGCATACGCTTTTTCATCGGTATTTATGAAACGTTTTTCCGTTCAGGACAATCCTGTAATGTTAAGCGGTTATCAGTTTATTTTAGGCGGCATTGTCATGGCTGTGTGCGGCTTCTTTATGGGTGGACACCTTTCCGGTTTTACCCTGCCTGCGTTTGCCATGCTTTTTTACCTTGCCGTTATTTCCGCTGTTGCGTACTCTTTATGGGGGCTGCTGTTAAAATACAATCCGATTTCCAAGGTTGCGGTATTTGGCTTTATGAATCCGGTTATCGGTGTGCTTTTATCCGCTGTCCTGCTTGGCGAAAAAGATTCTTTGGGCTTTAGCAGTATTGCCGCACTGGTTCTTGTATGTATCGGCATTTATATTGTCAATAAAGCGCCGAAGGAATCCGCATAACTTGTAAATAACCGTGCGGGACGGCACTTTATTTTTATCACCGGTCAGCCTTTTTAAATCTGACCGGTGTCTGCCCTTTCCATAATTCAACCGCAATTTCCACGGCACAGATTCCTGCCGGAAGAACGTATAATACCGCAAGCGGAATCAATATATTTTCTATTGAAAAAGTATGTAATGCCACAATCGCAAAAAATGTCTGTCCGGCTGCCGCAATCACCGCGATTCTGCCACAGATTTTTAATGTCTTTTTCGCTTTAAAAATCGCTGTCTGTACTGACGAAACCGGTAAATTCTGCAGTATTTCACCGAGATTTCTGTTTCTTTTACTGTCTTTATACGATGTAAACATCTGGCTGTAAAAACTAAAACCCAGCAAATATATCATTGTATAAATCCCATACGTCTTTATGCTTTCATGAATGGACACCCACTCTGCCTGATAAGGAAACAGCCAGCCGATAATGCCACAAAAAAACATCATATATGCCGCAAATTTGCACCCGAAATAATCAGGATACCATGTTTTTTCTTTCGCAAAAAATTTTTCCAAACACTGCTGTTGTCTGTCGTCTGTTATTCGATACATAACGCCTCCTGTTCCCGGTCATCCTGCCGTAAAATCCCGTCAATGCTCTCTGTCCACCCGCTAAACTGTCCATTTTCCATAAATGCACTGTAATCCGTATTTCTTTCAAGCTCCGAAGTGATGTGGCTTGTCAGCAGTACGCCGCAGCTTTCGTCCTCCACCAGCCTGCGCATACAATCAAAAAACTGAAGCCGGAATACTGCGTCCATTCCTGCCGTTGCCTCATCAATCAGATATAAAACCGGCTGATGGGCAATGGCAAATGCCAGCTGACATTTTAACTTTTCACCTCTTGACATTGCTCCATACTGCTTTGAAACCGGCACGTCAAATGCCTGCATCTGCTTGCAAAACCGTTCTATCTGGAAATCATCATAAAAAACGCCCAACGCTTCTGCATTTTGCATTGCCGTACATTTTTCAAAAAATACGTTGTCCTCGGATACATATCCGATTTTCCGGCATGCCGCCGCATAATTTTCCTTTACCGGGATTCCATCCACGTAAATTGCACCTTTATACCGGGACTGCTCATGCAGAATTGTCTTGATAAGCGTTGACTTTCCGGCGCCGTTTCTGCCCGTTAATCCGTAAATGTAACCGGACTTCATCGTAAAATCCACATTTTGAATCGGGAATTTCCTGCCCCTTCCCGTCACCTGTTCAAACCGCAATATTTCTTTTTCCAAACTCTTTTCCTCCTCTTTTTTGTATTCGCCACAATCTAATAAACCGCAGATACCTGATGCCGCCTGCCCCCACTGCACAGACATTTTCTAATCTGTAATCTACTGTTCGTATAATGCCCGCACCATTTCCACAAAATCTTCTTTTGTAAGTCCTGCCTGTTTTGCTTCCTCTATCACTTCATTTAAGCGTTTTTCCAACAGCACCAGCTGTTTTTCCTTTAAGTAATCCGCATTATATTCACAGACATAAAAGCCCTTTCCTGCCACCGAGCGCACCAGCCCCTCTTTTTCCAGCTCCTCATACGCTCTTTTGGTTGTAATGACACTGACACCCAGATCCGCCGCCAGTGCGCGGATGGACGGCAGTGCCTCTCCTGCTTTTAATTCTCCTGTCACCACAGCATTTTTAAGCTGATTGACTATCTGCTCGTAAATAGCCAGTGTTCCCTGCGGAAGTATTGTTATTTTCATACGCGCCTCATTTCTACTACAATATATTTATGATATCAGGGTCAAAAGGTCTAAACCCACATGAGCTTGCTCATAGTTGGGGGCTTTTGTCCCCAACATCTTTTTATGGTTCATCCCCCTAAACAGCTCTGCCGCTGACATCTATACCGGTTTTATAAAACACGGCTGACATCTATATTGGTTCTATAAAATACTGCTGACCGGATATGGCTTTTTACCCGTCCGGCATACCATATAAAAAGCGGTAACTGTACCAGTCCTATAAACCCGGCAATCAGCACAGCATAAACAATCTGTATATTTTCTTTATCCAAAGCATTCTCAAAATATACGGCATTTAATATCAGCACCACAGGAATCATGATATTTTTATAAATCAGCTCCTTTGTCCTCTCGTCCGTCTTTTCCTGCTCTGACGGAATAAAAATGCTGATGATAAAACCATTCCATAAAATAAGCAGATACCAGTACAGTGCGCCCCGCGCCATAAATGCTGCCAGAACCGTGCCTGCTATGCAGACCGTCATATGAAGCCCCACCCGGAAAAGATATTTGTCCATAACCAGCTTTTGCCGCTCCTGACTGCCCAGCGGACACAGATACATCTGCTTTGACAGTGCTATCGGATGCAGTGTATAGGAAATAAAGCTAAAGACCGTCGGAAAAATAACCGCTGCCGCCAGTATTATTTTCCCCGTGACAGATGTCGTGTCAGTCCCTGCCGCATTTCCAAAAACCAGACTCCAGCTCCAGTAAATGACAAAATAAAGCAGCGGAAGCTCTGCTCCATACATATTTTTTATATACTGCACATCAAATTCCTGCCAGTATTCAGTGAATAACTTTTTCATAATTTCTCCTTTCCGCCGTCTTTGCCTTACTCAAAAAATACATAAATTCTTCCACGGTCGGCGCTGTCGCTGTCAGCTCCGCGTCATAATGCTGATAACCGTGATGTCTGACAAGCGCCTTTGCCCCGTATTTTTTCTGTTCCATGGCAATGATATCTTCCCGGTCAAGCAGCTTGATTTTATAAGCTTCTCCCGACACAATACGGTACTGTTCCCGGAAATCTTCCATCTGTCCTGCGAAAATGCTTCTGCCGTCTTCCAGATAAATCAAGTAATCTGCAAGGCGGTCGATATCTTCCATTAAATGCGTTGCCAGTACAACACTTTTCTGTCCGTCTGCGATAAACTCCTGTAACAATTTCAAAAAATCTTTGCGGAATTCCACATCAAAGTTGGCTGTCGGCTCATCTAAAATCAGCAGCTTCGGATTACACGATAAGACAAACGCAAACTGGTATTTTAGTTTTTCCCCTTTGGAAAGCTTTCCGAATTTTCTGTTCTTTTCCAGTCCGAATTGCTTTAAATATGATATAAGCTGTTCTTTCTGATACCCGGAATAATATGTCCCGAAATAGTCCCCGTTTTTTTCAAGGTTGAGATGTTTCATCATCAAATCTTCATTTAAAACAACGCCTAAGCTGTCGTGAATCTGCTTTTCCTGTGTATCGTACCTGCTGTCAAATATCATCACCGCTCCGCTGTCAGGCTGATACAGCCCCGAAAGCAGATGTAACAGTGTTGTTTTTCCTGCACCGTTTCTGCCCGCAATTCCGCAGATATAGCCCGCAGGCAGACTAAAGCTGATGTCTTTGAGTTCAAATATGCCAAGCTTTTTTGATACCTTATCCAGTTGAATCATCTTCCCCACTCCCTCCATTTTTGCGCCATCTGTATATACACATATATACAGTATATATACACATTTGTCAATATGTAATTTTATTTTGTGTGGGATTTCGGCTCTTTTAAATTTGAACAAGGTATGCTATGATGTTTTGAGTGCATATTTAAACATTTATACATCTTACTATAAAATAAAATGAACAGGAGAAATACTATGCTTGTATATGATTCAACCAGTACATCCAATACGACTTCCGCCTTTGAATGTACTTATACAACTTTTCAGTCCAATCACTCCACAGCCACACCGGAGCATCCGATTCTGGTTTTAGATAATTCTTCTCACCCATGGGAACAGGATTCTGCCGGTATTTTTGCAAATCCATATAAAAAGACCGCCTTTGAATTCCAGCTTGATGACGGAGTGGAACTCAGCAATATTTTACAGATTGACTCCCGTTTTACAAACCTGATTAAGTGGCTTGGCGAAAACCGCATTAAGGTCAAGCTGACCGGTGAAAACCGCAGTGACGGCTATGCCGTATATAAAATCCGCGAAGTGGCTTTCAGCAACAGTCAGAAGCTTTCTTCCGAAGACGGATTTTTACAGTTTATGATTGAGCGTCTGCTGGAAAGTGATGCGATTGCCGAGGAAACCTCCGATGAAGATTTAGATGAATCCGCAGATGATATGAAGCTGACAAGCATCACAAGCATTTCCGACTTTTTAAACTGTGCCGGTAAGACGCTTCCTGAAAATATCCGTCTGTGGGCACGCCGCAACTTAGTCGTTGCACGCTCCAACGAGGTTACACCGGAAGAAAAACGTCACGCACAGCGTGCTTTATCCATTATGTTAAATATTAAATGGAAAAGCAATTATTTTGAATCCATTGACCCTGTAGAAGCCCGCCGGATTCTTGATGAAGAATTATTTGGCATGGAACGTGTAAAACAGCGGATTATCGAAACCGTGATCCAGATTAACCGTACACACACCCTGCCGGCATACGGCATTTTGCTGGTCGGACCTGCCGGAACCGGTAAATCCCAGATTGCCTATCTGGTTGCCAAGATTTTAAAACTGCCGTGGACAACACTCGATATGAGTTCCATTAACGATGCCGAACAGCTGACCGGAAGTTCACGAATTTACTCCAATGCAAAGCCAGGTATTATTATGGAAGCTTTCAATATGGCAGGTGAAAATAATCTTGTCTTTATCATTAACGAGCTGGACAAGGCAACAGCCGGAAACGGCAACGGCAATCCTGCCGATGTGTTACTGACACTGCTGGATAACTTAGGATTTACGGATAACTATATGGAATGTCTGATTCCGACTTCCGGCGTTTATCCGATTGCCACAGCGAATGACAAGGAAAAAATCAGTGCGCCACTGTTATCCCGTTTTGCCGTTATTGATATTCCGGATTACACAAGGGAAGAAAAGAAGACAATTTTTGTGAAATATTCTCTCCCGAAGGTTTTAAAACGTATCGGTCTGCATGAAAATGAATGTGTTGTTTTGGATGACGGACTGGATGCTGTCCTTGATATTTTTAAAGATACTACCGGTATCCGTGATTTAGAGCAGGCTGCCGAACACCTCGCCGCCCACGCGCTCTACATGATTGAAGCCGAGCATCAGACACAGGTTGTCTATAATGCGAAAATGGTACAGGAGCTGTTCCACTAATCCTCATTTCCCATCTGCCATCATAGCTATTTGTTTTGCTCAGAAACAATATAGCTAACAGCAAGTGAAGCTTGCTGTATGAACGAATAACTTCCCCGTGATAAAGGGGACAGCGAAGTTAAGTAACACGTTGAGCTGCCCCCTTTATCACGGGGGTATTCTATTCTTTCTCCCCTTCAGCGCGGATTATGATGATATCGCCCTGTTTTAACAACGTATCTTTTTGCGGGAGGATTGATAAGTCTTCTCTTAAAATCAAGAAAATGGTCAGCTGCTCCTGTTCTTCCACTTCTTCAATTGATTTCCCTGCATAGCGTTTGTCTACAAATATTTCAGCAATCTGCTTGATGTCCGCGTTTTTGAGATTGGACAGACTGCTTTTGCGCTGATACTGTTCTACAAAACCTGCACTGATAATACCGGTTGGAATTGCAACTGCACCGACTCCCAGATACGCGATACAGATTGCCATCACACGCCCCAGTGTCGTTACCGGATAAATGTCGCCGTAACCGACTGTTAAAAGTGTTGACATACTCCACCAGACTCCGCTGAACGCATTGCGAAAAACGTCCGGCTGTGTGTCATGCTCAACACTATACATACACAGACTGCTGGCAAGCATAAGTATCAGTACAATAAATACCGAAGAAATAATCTGGTTGCGTTTTTCATAAAGAACCGTTGTGATGACATTAAACGAGTCATATTTTGCATTTAACCGGAACAGGTGGAAAATTCTTGCCACCCGTAACATTCTGAATATTACAAATCCCGATAAGAAAAATACAGGTACAATGGTCAGTAAATCAATCACTCCATCAAATGAAATCAAAAAACGAAGTTTTGCCTGTTTTCTGCCGATATTGGGATATAAGTACTCTGCCGTCCAGATTCGCAGGACATATTCCACACAGAAAATGCCCAGTGTCACATATTCTATCGCTTTTAATCCCATTGTTATCCGTGACAATTCATCAAACGTCTGTGCAAATGTCACCAGAATATTTAAAACAATCGTAATTGTTATAAATATATCAAATGCCCTGCTGATGCGGTTACTTTTATCACCAATCTGAATAATGTTAAATATCTTTTTCTTTAACGAACAATCTTTATCCAATGACTCTGATTCCTCCATATCTGCGTATTTTTAAAACATGACACGAATCCGCTCCAAATACGGCTTCCATTGCATTTTTATAATCCAAAACCGCAGCTTCTTTTACAAATGCCTGTATCGTTCCCGCAAAACCGCCGCCATGCACACGGCATACGCCCTTATCCGCAAGCGCCCGTTCACTCACTGCCAGCGCAATGGCAACCGGCTCACTGACCGTATCACGACTGACATATACATTTTGCAGATATTTATAAGACGAATCGCCCGACTCTTTTACCAGTTTTAAAAAACGGTTCCAGTCACCGGCGCGAAGGGCATTAACTTCCTTTACAACCCGTTCATCTTCTGCAAAAAAATGTATGGCGCGCAGTACTGCACGGTCGCCTGATTCTTTGCACAAAACCGGAAGTGCCGCATAAAAATCTTTTTCTTCAACCTCACGCAGTACATTTTTTCCAAAATGTGCTGCAATCTGCTTCATTTCTACGGGAATCTGTGCATATTCGTGTGTCAGTCCTGCATGCGACCCTTTCGTATCCACAATACACAGTGTCAATCCTGCTTTTTCAAAATCCGCATCAATTTTTTCTACCTGCGGTTTTTCTTCATTTTCAAAATCAATATAAACCATGCCGCCGATGGCACATGCCATCTGGTCCATCAGTCCGCTTGGCTTGCCAAAATACACATTTTCCGCATATCTGCCGGTCTGTGCAATGGTTACTGCCGGAATTTCCGCATGATTGTACAGTCCCGATACAACCGTGCCAATCAGTGTTTCAAATGCTGCCGATGAAGACAGCCCCGAACCGGAAAGCACATCACTTGTAATATATGCGCAAAATCCACCCATTTTATATCCCTGCTGTTTCAAGCCTGCAAGCACGCCGCGGATCAATCCTTTAGTTGTTCCCTCCTCGCGCGTTTTCTTATCCAGTTCGTCCAGCCGAATTTCACACAACTTGTATCCTTCTGACTGTATCCGCACCAACGGCTCATCCACCCTGCCTGCAACTGCAATGGCATCCAGACTTACAGATGCCGCAAGCACTCTGCCATGCTGGTGGTCTGTATGATTGCCACCCACTTCACTTCTGCCCGGTGCACTATAGATTTCAACCGGCATTTCGCCAAAAATTTCACAATAAGATGCCACTGCTTTTACATAACGTTTTTTCTGCTGCTGTATCTTTTGGTTATCCATATAAAGCTTTTTTAATGCTTCGTCCCATTTTCCTGACAGAATTTCTGCTGTCAGTTTTTTACCTGTCCTCATACCCTTCTCCATTTCTGCTGTTTTTTTCATGCTTTTATTTTAATTCTGCATACGGTCATTCTGTATTTCCTATAATTCGCTTTCATTGGCTTCTTCCATCTCAATCTCTTCTTCACCGGCACCTTCCTGAAAACGCACCCGTAGTACCGCCTGCGCCCGGTTGACCGATACAAAGGACTGTTTTCCCTTTGCCTTGGCTTCTTCTGAGAAAATGGAAAGCAGTTCCTGCAGCACTTCTTTGGTGAGATACCCTCCCCGCCAGTGAAATAGCAGAATTTTCCCCTTTTTCACTGCCTGACGCGTCCGGTTTCTGACTTCATCCGTTGTTGTCCACGACAGCTTCTTTTCCTTATAATAAAAATGGTCGCCGTCCGGGCAGGCAGGGACCTTCCAGATGACCGGTTCATGGTCCCTTGCAATCTGCTTGTCCGACAGATTCACATAATCATACCGGACTGTATCGTCTTTGGAGAGCGTATTGTCAAACGTTGCATCCAGATGATAATACTGCCCACCGATTTTAATAACATTCCACGCATGACGGTACTTGATTCCCTTTTCGTGATTGGCCTCCGACAGCGCAATAATACACCAGATTCCAAGCTCATCACAAAGGATTTTAACGGCTTTTGCCATGCCCTCACAGACGGCAACACCATTTCCCAATGCCCCGATAATCTCGTGGGAATACTCTTTTTTTAATTTGTCATACCGCACATTTTGTACGATAAAATCATGGATAAACATCTCTTTCCCCTTTTCATCCAGTCCCTGCGCCTGTCTTGCAAGCTTTTTGACACGCGCCTGCATTGCCTGACGGTGTTCCCTGATTTTGTCTTTTTGAAATAAATACTCCGGGATAAATTCAACTGCCGTAGAATCCGGATAATACCGGTACGAAAAACGCACGGAATAAAAAATTTCCGGGCAGTCCATACGCACCATAAAATAAATGTCAGATAATTCCTTTTTATCAAGCATTGGCACTGCAAAAGAGTCCTGCTGGTTTAACAGCCCTTCTTTCATGGCATAATACGCTTTCTGCTGTTCTTTATTTAATTGTTCATAATAGTAATTGGATGCTTTACTCATTGTTTACTCTGCTGATTTCCTTTTCCATATTTTTAAATGTCTGAATTTATTATAATATAAGCAAAGTGTTTACACCACACAAGACTGAAAATTTCACATCAAAAAACCGGCAGTCCAAAGCCCGATTTTCTTATCAGCTTTTCACTGCCGGTATTTTTATGTATTTTACTAATATATTTTATTCACATATTCGTACCGATATACTTTGATTTAACGTTTTCCGCTTACAGCATTGCGCCGAAATCTGTTACGATAATCTGACCTGTAATGGCTCTGGCTTCATCACTTGCAAAGAATAAAACTACATTTGCAACATCTTCTGCCGTACAAGACTGTGCCTTAATATCGCTGTGTGTCATCATTGCACCAATCATATCCGGGTCTAATGCCTTCGGATCTGTTCCCATGGTCATCGGTGTAATAATGTTGCCCGGACAAATGGCATTACAACGGATTCCGTCTTTCTGGAAACGCAGTGCCGTATGCTTTGTCAGACCGATAACTGCCGCCTTAGACGCTACATAAGCCGCACCGCCGCAGCCTTTTTCACCGGCTACCGATGCCACATTGACAATCGCGCCGCCCGTCGTCATTCTCTTAGATGCCGCTCTCATGCAGCGCATTGTGCCTTTTTCATTGGTTTCAATAATTCTGTCCATATCTTCATCTAAGAACTTATCAATTGGCTTTAATCCCTGCTCCAGAATACCGGCATTGTTGACAAGAATATCTATCTTTCCGTACTTGTCCATAACCTTCTGCATCAACATTTCAGGGTCCTCCGGCTTGGAAATATCTGTTGAAACGGCATATACTTCACCACCTGCCGCAGTAATCTCATCTGCCACTTCTTTTAATGCTGCTTCCCTGCGTGCCGTAATCACAACGGTTGCTCCTTCTGCCGCAAACAGCTTCGCCGTTGCCGCACCTACACCTGAATTACCGCCTGTAATCACCGCAATTTTTCCTTTTAAACGATTCATTGAAAGTTCCTCCTTATTTTTTTGATTTTTACTGTATTTTGTGCATTTTGTATCATTTTTCTTGAAAGCACGTACAATATTTATTACAATTATACATCATATGAACAAAAATGTAAACAATAAAGTTTATTTTCAATGAATTGTATGATTATTTATTCTGACAAGACAACCGTGATATAGTCGTGTGATACTTCTTTTAAAAAGGTATTAAAGATGTCTGATGTCTTTAAACGCAGACTGGACGTATTCACACATGGGTGACACCCCACATATTCTGCATTCAGCACATCTTCATCGACCAGAAGCTGTACCTGATGCTCTTTGTCATTCATCAGTCCGAGGACACTCACCGAACCCGGCAGAATATCTAAATATTCTTCCATTTTTTCAGCCGGTGCAAAGGAAAGCCTTGCACTGTGAATCTGTGATGAAATCTCTTTTGTTTTAAATTTTTTATCACCGCGGATCATCAGCAGATAAAATTTCGTTTTCTGTGTGTTGCATAAAAATAAATTTTTACAGATAACCGCCGGTGCAAGAAATTTATCAATTTCTTCGCAGGCTTCCATCGTTTCTGCCGCCTCATGGTCAACCCGCTCATAGGCAATACCTAATCTGTCCAATAATTCATATACCCGTTTTTCTTTATCCTGCCGCCCGGTCATATCCGCCGGTCTGCCCTGATATAACTGCATTTTCATTTTTCCTTTCCTGTTCCGGTGCTATATCGTTTTGTACTCCGGCTTAAAATCCATATTGATTTCTGCAATTTCACGCTTGCCATTGATGTAATCCGCATACATATCCCACAAATCAATCTCACAGTCCTGCAAGCCGCAAATCCTGCTGATTTGTTCTATCGGTATGACGGTATTATCCGTCATTACCAGCGTGCGGTTATATTTATCAATTTTTCTGACCGTTCCGGCGCAGTCTACATACGCGCCACCGGATTTTTTGGAATCCGGCACAAAATACGTGACGGTTATTTCCTGTTCTGCTCCTATATTTTCTGCAATTATTTTTAACTGTCCGTTTATCTTTTCAATGACATCTTCACTTAAAATTTGCTTATCGTCCGTCAGTCGCGCCGTTTCTTTTATCGCCGCTTCATGCCCGGTGAGTGCCGCAAATGGCGAAAACTGTGCTGCACGGTCATGCAGGGACATCCTCGGATGATTTTTGGAGGTCGGATGTGGCAGATTAAGGATGTCGTCGTATTGATGTTGATTCTGATAATCCATTCTGATCACTGCTTTCTTTTTATTTTAAGGACAACAACCTGACATCTGACGTATAATCCGCTCTGAATTAACAGGATTCTATGCTTTACGCTTTATGCCCGCCTATCTGTTCGTTTCTGTCTTTCGCCGTTGCACCTTCCTCAAGATTCATGCCTTTTAATATGGCATTTTTTCCAAACTTCTTTTTGATGTCAATCATTGCTTTCTGCATCCGTTTTTCACGCTCTAAATCTGCATTTTCCGCTGCCTGCTGTTCCTGTTGCACACTATAATCCGTAAAAAGGTCTAGCTGTTCATATTTCGGTGTCTGTTCTGCACGGCTTTCCTCGACCAGATGATTGGCGGTCACGGTGATTCTTTTAATCAGAAGCTTCGGATGGACAATTTTATCATATAACTGCATGACTGCATCGGTTATCAAATGTGTGGACGACGTCTGCCTTTTTAAATTGGCAGTCCCATGTGCGTGTTTCGGCACTTTCCGCCCGTAACGGTCAACAGTAATCTCTCCGTAATACTGCCGCCTTCTGTCCGCATCGGTAAGGTTTTCTATATCATAACCGATTGTCAGCACAATCTGGTCTGTTACTAGTCCCTTTTCCACCAGATCCAGCACCATCAAATCTACCATTTCCTTGACCACCAGCTTCGCCTTATCAAATTCATAGGCGCAGTGCAGTACCTGTCCCGAACTGACGCTGTTGGTTTCCGGCTTATAGGCTTTTATATCCTGCATGGTACAAGGCTCGTGTCCCCATGCATGGTCAATCAGCAGTTCTGCATTGATTCCAAACAGCTTATAGAGCAGTTCTTCATTGTAAAATTCATTTGTTTTGCCTATGGAACATCTTGCAATATCGCCCATTGTATACAATCCATTTTCTGCAAGCTTCTTTGCATAGCCGCCCCCGACCCGCCAGAAATCTGTAAGCGGTCTGTGATTCCATAAAAGCTTCCGGTAAGACATTTCATCCAGTCTGGCAATCCGCACTCCATCCTTATTAGGTTCAATATGCTTTGCCACAATATCCATTGCAATTTTGCTAAGATACAGATTGGTTCCGATTCCTGCGGTTGCCGTAATTCCGGTTGTCTGCAGAACATCACGAATCATTTTCATCGCCAGTTCTTCCGGTGTCAGATTATAGGCTGCAAGATAATTCGTGACGTCCATAAATACTTCATCAATAGAATAGATGTGAATATCCTCCGGCGCAATGTATTTTAAATAGATATTATAAATTTTTGTACTGTACTCCATATAAAGTGCCATGCGAGGCGATGCTACAATGTAATCGATCTCAAGCGCCGGATTTTCACAAAGCTCCTCACTGTCATCCGAAGCCCCTGTAAATGTATGATTCGGTGCTTTCCACTTACGGTCGCTGTTGGCTTCCTTGACTTTCTGAATCACCTCAAAAAGCCGCGGCCGTCCCGGAATTCCGTATTTTTTTAATGCCGGTGATACTGCAAGACATATCGTCTTTTGTGTGCGGCTCTGATCCGCCACAACCAGATTGGTTGTCAGCGGGTCACGGTTACGCTCCTTACATTCTACCGAAGCATAGAACGACTTGAGGTCAATTGCAATATAGATTTTGTCACATTTCATCGGCTCTAAGCTCCTTTATATTCTCTCCTGTCAGTATTTCCTTATATATATCATACCATACTTAAAGATTTTACACATTCAGGCTTTCTTTTGCCCATTTTGTGACTGCCTGCTCTGATTTGCTGGCATCTGCCCCATGAACGGCAAGGCCTGTTTTTATTACAGCACCCTTGCAGATTCGGTTTATATCCTGCATGGAACGTCCCAATCCACTGCCTTCGTGTGTCATCAGCGGCATTACATTTTTGCCCTGGAAATTCAGGGACTCTATCAACGAAAATACTGCCATTGGATATGTTCCACACCAGCACGGACCACAAATGAAAATATTGTCATACCCGCTGATGTCTTTAAGATATGCTTTAAGCTCCGGACGTGTATTGTTTTCATACTCCGTCTTTGCCTCTGCTGTACATGCATGATAATCTGACGAATAACCATTGACGGTTTCAACCTCAAATAAATCTCCGCCAACTGCCTTTTGAATAAATTCTGCACAAATTTCCGTGTTTCCTTTCGTAAGGCTCTCTATTCTGCCATTTACATAGTTTTGACCTTTACGTGAATAATAGATAATTAAATTTTTACTCAAAATTATCAACTCCTTTTTCTTGATAATTTCATTATAGTATTTCTAAAATGATATATCAATTCCTTCTACCCGGATTATTGATAAGTTGTGCTAATCGTTATGTACTATTCCCCCCTTACCTCTCTGGTGCATACCACCATATCTTTCATTTTTTCAGTATCGCTCTCATCTGAATCAATGCTATGCGCTCCAATTTATCTCAATGATGTCTTATTTACAGTTTTCATATGGATATTTCAATGTATTTCATGTTAATATTTATCTTTCAGGCACGGCTCTAAAATCCGCTCCGTTGTTACTGTTTCAATACATCCTATGTTAATGTTTATCGTACATCTCTTAGAAAAAGATTGCGAACAGGACAAGTTTCAATACATCCTATGTTAATGTTTATCGTAGGTTGGGTGGAGTCATCAATAAACGGTTCTGCGTTTCAATACATCCTATGTTAATGTTTATCTGTGCTGTATCCATATTTCCGGCATTAGCAAACTTGTTTCAATACATCCTATGTTAATGTTTATCTTGTGCTGTTCTGTCCCTGTTGTCGTAGGCTTCTTGTTTCAATACATCCTATGTTAATGTTTATCGCAGAACGCAAAAAAAGCAAGCTAGCCCTGCTGCGGTTTCAATACATCCTATGTTAATGTTTATCGCGGACTGCAAAGGAAACCCATGTATCGAAGTTGGGTTTCAATACATCCTATGTTAATGTTTATCCATGGCATTAGCCGGTTGGGACACTGAAAGTATGCTGTTTCAATACATCCTATGTTAATGTTTATCCGGAAGTGCTGCCGCCCAGCATATCCGCGAACTAGTTTCAATACATCCTATGTTAATGTTTATCTCATTGCTGGATAATATAGCGTTTTCATCGCGCTGGTTTCAATACATCCTATGTTAATGTTTATCAAATAGCCCAAAGCAGGACGGCGGGGGTGAAGAGTTTCAATACATCCTATGTTAATGTTTATCCGCTTCACACCTTCACCAAATTCTTCCTTGCTAAGTTTCAATACATCCTATGTTAATGTTTATCCTGCCTGTTCCTTCATAAACTTGCAGATTTTGCGGTTTCAATACATCCTATGTTAATGTTTATCCAGGGCAGACTTCAAGAAAGTTTGCCCTTTATTTTGGTTTCAATACATCCTATGTTAATGTTTATCCTGAAGTTTCTTTTGGAAATGCCTGTATAATTCCAGTTTCAATACATCCTATGTTAATGTTTATCCAACGTATTTCCGCCATTTCTAAGAATAACTATACCAACTTTTCCAGTATTTATCAACTCTTCTCGATTTTTTACCAGCCGATAACCCATTTTATTGTTTTTAAATAAAAATGACACACAAATCCCATATACTGCGGTTTTGCTTTATCCTTCAATATTTTCCAGCTGGTATTTTTTCTAAGTATCCGTATCAATTTTCTAATAATTTCCCCACATTTCTTCAGTCAACAGTGTTTTATCATAAAGACTTTTCACTCAATCTTTCTTCATAATCAAATTACTTTTTGAACTTATATTTCCCCTTTCCGCGACCGGATACCAGTTCAATAATATCTGCCTGCATCAGATTGGAAAGAAATTTTGAATCACCTGAACCTTTCAGCTCAAGAAATTGCATAACTGCACTTCTTCCAAATGCTTCATCAAAACCAAACTTCTCAAAAAGCCTATAGAGTTGAAAAAGCTAAAATCTGTCGAAATCTTTGTAGCAGTAAAATGACTGCTTTATTTTGTAAGGACCTTCTTGCAGTACTTATATGCACCACAATTAGGACATACTAATTTACGCTTTGTTATTGTGTGTGGTCCCATAATATAAGACTTCATATCCGGGACAAATCTATTCTTACAATCAGGACATTCATATGCTCCTGCATCTCTGTCAAGAATACACGCAATTACAATTCCGCCACATATTACAACCAAACCTATAATTATAAGCAGAATCCTCATCCAGTTCTCCATCGCAAGCATTCCTGACAACAGAAACAATGGAACTGCAGCAATAATTGTAAGACCTGCTGCCATTGCTAATAATATAATTTTCTTCTTACTCTCCTGAGCTTCTCTAACTAAATTCACCATATTTTCCTCCGCCTTCTTTAGATAATCTTCTTCTGATACTCTTTCGCCAGACAATAATTCGTTCACCGTTATCTCTAATTCATTACATAATGGCAACAACAGTGATACTTCCGGAAAACCATTTCCGTTCTCCCATTTCGACACCGCCTGTCTTGTCACATTACATGCCTCAGCAATGTCATCCTGTGTAAGCTGATTTTTTTTCTGTAAAACTTAATATTGTCACCTATCAAAATAAATACCTCCAATTCAATTTATACCCAAAATTATACCTACAGGTGGCTGAAAGTAAAGAAAACATTGGTTGCAAATGCACAACTTTGGGAGGGTTGCTATTCAATCTTGCTTTTTATGTCTATAAAGCATATATCTTTTCTGTCCCAAGATGCTCAAATGGTCTAAACAGTTCTCTTAAGGAATCTGACTTCGACCAATCAATCTTAGAAACAAATGTTCCAAATGAGCGCATTGCATTTTTAGGATTTACCTGATTGAGAAGAAATTTCCATTTCCATTCCCATACACGCCTTCTGCTTTGATTCCGTCTGTGTCTTTTCTTTCACCTCTTCCGCAGCGTACACTCCCTGTTGTGTTTTCTTTGAAAAAAAGACGGACATACATGCCCGCCTTCTCCATGGTTATTTTCTCGTTTCATTTTTTAACTATCGTTTCTATGAATTCAAATTTTCTCTGCGTTTCTTTACGGTAATAATCAATCCCGTTCCGGAAAGAATTAATAGTATAAACAGCCATACACTCGGTGTGTTGTCCCCGGTTTTAGGTGCAGTCACATCCTTCTTATCAGTTCCACTCGATGGCTTGTCATCAGAGGAATCGCTATTGTTATTGTCATTCTGGTTGTTATTACTGTTATCAGAGGTATTTGCTTTGATGGTAAATGTGGTGCTTGCAGAACCATCCGTCCAAAGGATTTCAACTGTATTGGTTCCTGCCGAAAGTGTATTCAGGTAGGAAGCTTTCAGTGTGATAATGGTAGAGCCTTCCTTTGCAGTGTAGTTGCTCCTGTCTATCAAATTTCCGTCCACCTTAACTCCGGTAAACTTGGAGAAGTCTCCGTTACCCCGGATGGTGATATTACCATCACTGTCATGCGTCCAACTACTGTTTGCTCCATCAATAATCTGATAGGTGTTATTCGGTGTGTCAGGATTATCGGAACCGCCCGCATCCTGTACGGTCAATGTTGCGGAATTACTCTCTACGTTTCCTGCGCTGTTTGAAACAACACACTTATACTTAAATCCGTTGCAGCTTATATTGACTGT